>CAZTZN010000161.1:0-11103 GCA_964617715.1 uncultured Armatimonadia bacterium
GGCAATCGGCAAGGCGAACGGCAAGGCGAACGGCGACGGCGATCAGTCGTTCCGTGCTACGGGCGCCTCGCCCGCGGGTCGCGTGGCCCCGTCGAGACCTTCCCAACGCCACGGTGGCGGCAGGAGGGGGGGCGCAGGCTGAGGCGGCGGCGTCTCGTCGCTACAGATCCTCGATCTCCATCCCGAGCTGCCCCGCGACGTCGAGCGGGATGCCCGCCTCGGCGAGTTCTGCCTGCGGGTGCGAGACCTTGCTCGAACGCAGCCGGTAGCGCCAGCCCTCCTCGGTGCGCTGCAGCACGCCCGTTACGTAGCGCGCCGCGAAGCCGTGCGCCTCGTCGAACTGCGGCTCGTGGGTCTTCGCCCAATCGCCCGCGAGGGCGCTCACGCGCAGCAGGTAGTCGATGCCGACGCGGTCATCGGCCACGTCGTCGATGATCGCCGTGGTCACCGCCGGAGGCGCGGCGTGCACGACTACCAGGCCCTGCTTCCCCTCCAGCGTCAGCTCCACCACCGGAATGTGCCCGAGCTGCGCGCCGATCTCGCTATCCGCGCCGTGGTAGCGCACTTGCGCGCCCACACTCTCGGCCACGGTGCGCAGCGGGACGATGGCCGGCTCCCCGGTCCACATCGATCGCGGAAGCTGCAGGTAGATGACCTGGTGGCCTCGGCGGATGATGGCCCACTCGCCCCCATCCTCAACCGACGCCCCCAGCCAGTCGGTCAGCGGCCACATGGGCGCCACGACCGTGCCGGCATGGTTGTACCCGGGCACATCGATCAGCAGGGAATACTGCGGCGCGGGGGCATCGGCCGCGAGCGGCGCGGCGCACAGGATGATCGCGGTCGCGATCAGCAGATGATGGCAGATGCGCATGAGCGGCACCTCCCGTGCGGCGGTCGGCAGATGCATCGTTGCGGTGTACTGCGCCGTCGCCGCCCGCGAATCCTTCCCGCGAGTGGTTGAAGGCGTCGCCGCGGTGCCCGGCGAAGGCACGCGCCGATGTCAGACCCGGGAAGGAGAACGACCATGCCTCATCGACCGAATGTGCTGCTCATCACCGCCGATCATATGCGCCGCGATGCCCTGGGCTGCAACGGCAACGAGTTCGTGCAGACTCCGCACCTCGATGCCCTGGCCGCGCGCGGCGTGACCTTCGTACACTCGTGCACCCCTAACCCAATCTGCGTGCCCGGCCGGGCGTCGATCACCACCGGCAATTACTCGCACATCTGCACCGGCATCAAGAACAACTCCGGGCGCATTCGCGATGATCAGGTGAAGATCGCGCAGCACTTCGCCGACGCGGGCTACCGCTCGATCGCGGTGGGCAAGCTGCACTACGTGCCCTACGCCCCGCCGGGCGAGCCGCGACTGCTGCACGGCTTCGACCACGCGGAGCTGTGCGAGGAGGGCCGGATCATCGGCCAGTTCGACCCGACCGGTCAGATGCGTGGCCTCGAGGACTACCACGACTGGCTCCATCAGACCGGCTGGGGTGGCTATGAGCGCGCGCACGCCATCGGCAACAACGACGTGCACGCGGCGGCTTCGCCGCTGCCGGCGGAGTTTCATGAGGAAAGCTGGGTGGCCACCCGCGCCATCGCCAACCTCGACAGCCACGTCCGCAACAACCCCGACCGGCCGTTCTTTATGTGGGCCTCGTTCACCAAGCCGCACGCGCCCTACGACCCGCCGCGACCGTGGGACGCGATGTACGACCCGCGCGAGATTCCGCCGCCAACCGGCACCTGCGAGATGCTGGCTGACCGCGACCCCATGTACCGCACCTGGCCGGTGGCCTACGGCTGGGACCGGATGTCGCCCGAGGCGATCCAGAACTCGCGCGCACACTACTTCGGCATGGTCAGCTTCCAGGACTACAACATCGGCCGAATCCTCGGGTGGCTGGAGGACGCCGGGCAGCTCGACAACACCATCATCGTCTACGCGGCCGACCACGGCGACCTGCTGGGCGACTTCCGCTGCTTCTTCAAGTGCAATATGTTCCAGGGCTCGGTGGGAGTGCCGCTGATCTTCGCCGGCCCCGGCGTGGCGGCGCAGGGTTCGGTGTCGGCGCTGGCGGGCCTGCAGGACATCCTGCCGACCCTCGCGGAGATGACCGGCAATCCGCTGCCGCAACAGGTCATGGGCGAGAGCCTGGCCCCGGTGCTGGGCGGCGAGCAGTCGCAGGTGCGCGAGCACTACATCTCGCAGAGCCTCGACTCGCCCAATCAGCGCTACATGGTGCGCACCGAGCGCTGGAAGTACGTCTACCACGAGCTGGGCGGCGTCGAGGAACTCTACGACGAGGTCGAGGACCCGCATGAGCTGGTGAACCTGGCCGCACAGCGGTCGGAGGTGGTCGCGGAGCTGCGCGGAGTGCTCCTCGACTGGCTGCGCGAAAACGGCGATGACGCGATGCTCGATGAGTCCGGTGATCTGGTGACCTCGCCCGAGGAGTGCGCGATCTGCGCGAGCTTCCAGGCCAACCGCATGGGGTGGCGGTGGTACTGAAACGCAACGCCGGCCGAAAGCCACACGCAGCAAGCGAATGGCCGCCGGCCGGCGGCACCATGCGCGCCGGGCGATTATAAGCCGGCAGGCTCCGCGTTCTCGGCGCGCAGGCCTGCCAGCCAGCGGGCCACGCGGCGGTTGTAGATGGCGTTGACCGTCCACACCAGCGGGGAGACGCGCCTGCCCACGCGGCGTATGATGCTCCGCCACGAGTAGCAGCGTTCGTAGATCCAGTGGAAGCCGGCTTCGAGACGTTCGACCGTCATGCCGACCGGCTTGAAGGTCACGTGGGAGCCATTGTAGTGGCTCCAGTCGCGGTCGATGATGCGCCCCGCGTCCTCCAGGTCGCGCATCAGACGCGTGCCCGGCAACGGCGTCAGGATCGAGAACTGGCCGACGTCAATCTGGGCGCGCTCGGCGAATTCTGCGGTGCGCTCGAAGGTGCTCTCGTCGTCGCCGTCGAGGCCGAACATGAAGCTGCCCACGACCGCGATGCCCGCATCGTGCAGCCGCTTGACCAGCTCCTCGTACTTCTCGACCAGATTGAAGCCCTTGCCTACCTTGGCGAGCTGCGTCGGCGAGATGCTCTCGAAGCCCACGAACAACGCCTTGCACCCGGCCTTGGCGGCCTGAGTGATCAGCTCGGGGCTGTTGAGCATGGTGGTAGAGGCCTGGCTCCAGAACGACTTGCCCACCTCGGCCCAGCGCGCGAACAGCTCCCGGGCGTAGGCGGGATGGCCCATGATGTTATCGTCAACGAGCGTCACCGGCTCGCCCTCGAGCTGGCTGGCCTCGGCGATGACGTCGTCAACGGGGCGCGTACGCAGCGTCCTGCCGAAGAAGGTCGAGACCGTGCAGAACGAGCAGGCGAAGGGGCAGCCGCGGGTGGCCTGCATCACGTAACGCGCGACGTAGCGCGGAGCGTCGATCAGGTCACGGCGGGCGGGCGGGATGGACGAGGCCGGGGGAAAGCTCTCGTTTCGATAGATGCGTTGCATCTTCCCGGCAGCGAAATCCTCGAGCAGCCGGGGCCACTGTTCCTCAGCTTCACCAATGACCACTGCGTCCACATGCTCGAGGGCCTCTTCGGGCAGCGCGGAGGCGTGCATGCCGCCCATCACCACCGGAATGCCGCGCGCCCGGAAGGCGTCGGCAAGCTGGTAGGCACGCGGGGCGGCGGCGGTCATCGCGGTGATGCCCACCAGGTCGGGCTCGATGGTCAGATCAGTGGCCTCGACGCTCTCGTCGATGATCGTGACGTTGTGCTCCGGCGGCGTGAGCGCGGCGACGGTCATCAGTCCCAGCGGCGGGAACAGCGGCTGAGCGAGCTGTTCCTCCTCGTTGCGGTATCTGGCTCCCTCGGCGGCGATCAGGCATATGTCCATGGGCACATCCTCCACAGTTGGTCTTTTCCTGGCCCGCCATCGGATGTGTGCCTGTCGTGCCAGTAACTGGTGCTCTTCGGATTTGTCTCCTGCCTACCAGTGTACCTCCCCATGCGAGATTGTCAAGGGAAAGTATTGGTGATCAATGACCCGCCGCGCGGGGCACGCGGGGTCCTCGCCCACCGCCGCCGCAGGCTGGAACCGCGCGCCCCGATGCCCGATGCTGGTGAGAGTCGTCGCACTCATCGTGAGGCGCGCATCGCGGCGTTGTTGGCGTGGTCCCACCCCGTCCGGCACGTCACCTGCGAGTGGGAATCGCGGCGACGCCGGGCGAAGATGCCCCACTGACTCTGATCTCGCTGCCCCCCCCTCAGCTCCCGCAGCCACAAGCTGAGCAGTTGCCGGCGCTACCCCGGGGGCAGCCACCCGTTGTCACTGTATGCGTCGCGCAGGCTCTTCCACATACCGGAGGTGGTCCACAGCTCGTCGGCGATCTCGCGCCACTGCGCCGCGCGCTCGCACACCAGCGGGTGCAGGCCATCGAGGATGGTCTGACCTTCCTGCGTCGAGCGGGCGCCGGTGGCCTCGACGGCCTCCTTCAGCACTTCGGGGTGATCGACGATCTGGCACGGCGCAAGCGGGTTGTTCTGTTTCTTCTCCTGGCCTTCGCGGATCCGGGCGAAGAACTCACTTCGCACCGCGTCGAGCAGCGGCGTCTCCGAGTCGGTCTCATGCATGTTCAGGTTCGAGTACATCATGAACACACACGGGCAGATGTCGCCGCGGTGAGTTACGTGCAGGTAACCCGCGGAGGTACCGGCGGCGATGCAGCCGTGAGTGAGCGCGCCCGAGTTCCAGAAATCCGCCACGAAGATCGGGCGCGTAGTCGTCCAGCGCCAGGTGGTCTCACACATGCGCCGGCGCTGCTCGGGCGTGACCATCAGCGAGAGGTCGGGGTTGCGGCCCACCGGCACGTACATGAAGTACCAGGCATAGATGCAGCCCCGGTCAATGAGCATGTCGAGGAACTCTTCCGACGAGACGATGTCGGCATTGTGGCTGGTGTACGTGACCGATGCTCCGAACAGCGCACGATGCCGGCGGAGGTTCGCCATGCCCTCCATGACGCGGTCGAAGGTGCCCTCGCCGCGACGGGCATCGGTGTGCTCGCGGAAGCCCTCGAGGCTGAGGGCGGGGCTGACGTTGCCCAACTCGGCCATCTCGGCAGCCATCTCGTCGTCGATGAGCGTGCCGTTGGTGTACATGAGGAATACCATGTCGTCGTACCGGCCGCACAGGTCGCGCAGTCCGCGGCTGTCGCCGGGGATGGAGCGCCAGAACATGGTGGGCTCGCCGCCGGAGATGACGATGAAGCGGCAGCCCCAGTCGCGCACCTCATCAATCAGCCGCTCCATGTCGTGGTAGCTCAGATACGGCTCGCGATCGCCGTAGGCTCCGGCGTAGCACCCGACGCAGTGCAGATTGCAGCGCGCCAGCGGCGAGATAACGATGAAGCCGGGGAGGCTCACCCCGTACTGCTCCTCCAGCTTCGTCCGCCGACGGTAGCCCTCCCATGCGTGGTCCACGAACAGCCGTGCCACGCTGCGCCGGTAGTTCTCGTTGCACTCATTGATGAGGCGACGTATCAGTTGGACTGCGGGGTGGTCGTGGTCAATCGCCCACTCCAGCCGTTCGAGCTGTTGGCGATGACCTCGTGTGGGGGCGACGTACTTCCCCAGGCGCGCGATGGTACGCAGGTGAGAGACGAAGCGCTGCTCGTCGGCGCTGAGGTTCACGACACTGTTCAGAAGACGATCCTTTGCGCTCATCATGGCTGATCTCTGGCCTTCCGAGCCCATGACCGCCGATGTGCGTAACCGTCGGTGACGACCTGGTTGCCGCGTTCCGCTACGATTGTCGCATCGCCGCTCAACCGGTCGCCTCGACCCGATTGTGAAGCACACGCACGAGTTCGCCGAGTCGTTCCAGCGCGCCGGTGTTCACGCGGTAGCACACACGCCGTCCCTCACGCGTGCTCTTGACCAGCCCCGCTGTGCGCAGGTGCCGTAGATGTTGAGAAACCGTAGACTGAGCGAGGGGCAAACGACGCACAATCTCGCCACAGGCGCAGGCTCCCTCGCGGAGCAGCAGCCTGACAATCTCCACCCGTGCCGGGTGCCCGAGCGCTTTGGCGAGAGAGGCCAGGGCGTGTGGCAGGCCTGTCTGGCTCGATGGATCACCGTCCGGCTCTGGCTGCATTGCGGCGGTCCCGGGGTTCTGCAATGGTATGTTAGTCATCGTGCATTTACGATACACGATAAGTACAGCCGTGTCAAGACGGACATTTCAGTCGGCATAGTTCGGCCGCACGTGCTTTGCGGCGGGGGCCGGAAAGGGGCCGGGGCTCTCGCAAACAGGGCGCGTAGCTGCTGCTAAGCGGGCCGGATTTGCACCATGTGGGCGGAGCAGGAGATGCATGGGTCATAGGCGCGCACCAGCATCTCCAGCTTGTGCGTGATGCGGTCGGCGCTCTCATCGACGATGTGCGGGATGAACTCACGCATATCCGCCTCGAGGCTGCCCAGGTTTTGCGCCGTGGGGATGACGTGGTTGGCGGAGAGGCACTTGCCGTCCTCGTCGTACTCGTACTCGTGGAAGAGGATGCCGCGCGGGGCTTCGACCGCGCTCGCACCGACGCCCGCCCGCGGCTCGACCGGTACCGTCTGGGCGTCCGGGTCGATGCCGGTCTCGACCAGCTCATCGATAATCTCGATGGCGTCCTCCACGCAGTGCACGCATTCGATGAGCTGGGCGACGGTGATCGCGAAGGGGTTGTGCACCGGCGGCGTCATGCCCAGCACCTCGGCGACCGCCCTGGCCTCCGAGTGGAGCTGGTCGTAGTTGTTGTTGAAGCGTGCCAGCGCGCCCACCTGGTACTCATCGCGGTTCCAGCTCGCGTGCTTGGCCGTGGAGTACTCGACCACCCGCTCCTTGATGGCCTCGCGGTAACGCCGCACCGGCAGACGGTGGCCGTCGCTGGAGAAGATGTCCCCGTCGTAGAAGGCGTAGTGGTCGGGGTGCTTGAGCGAGACGTACTCGGTCGGTCGCTCGAAGGCGGGCAGCTCGATGGTCGCGAACAGCTCAACTGAGGCCGCGAGGTCCTCGCGGATGGCAACCAGGCGCTCGCGCATGGCGAGCAGGTCGGCGGGGTCGTGGACGAAGCTGAAGCCGCCGACCGCCATGGCGATCGGATGGGTATGCCGCCCGGCCACCAGCGCCGCCAGGTCGTAGCCGATCTGCTTCAGCCGCATGGCGCGGCGCACCAGGTCGGGGTCGGAGTTGATCAGCGGCATCACGCTGGGCAGGCCCAGGAAGTCGGGGGCGGCGAGGAAGTATATGTGCAGCAGGTGGCTGGAGAGCACCTCGCCGTGGAAGCACAGGCGGCGAAGCATCTCAATCTGCGGGGTGATCTCGACGCCCAGCGCCACCTCGGTGGCCTTGAGGGCGGCGCACTTGTGGCTGCAGGCGCAGATGCCGCAGATGCGCGAGGCGACGTGCGTGACATCCGAGTACACCTGCCCACGCAGAAAGCCCTCGAAGAAGCGGGGAGCCTCGACGATGGCGAAGCGGGCCTGCTTGAGCACGCCGTCGGCGATCTCGGCGATGATGTCACCGTGCCCCTCGACGCGGGTGAGGTGATGCACATGGATGCTGGCATCAGTCGTCATTGGCGACGCTCTCCTCCAGCCTCAGTTCGGGCCAGTTGTTGTAGATGCGCAGCTTGGTCTCGATCTCTTCCGGGGTGAAGCGGTAACGCTCGACGACCCGCCGCACGATCGAGTGCGCCTGCTCGCGGGTGAGCGCCTTGACCGCGGCCTCCAGGTTGGCGGCATCCATGAACCCGCGGCAGCCCTGACAGGGGTCGCCGAACTGGGTGCAGATGGCCCCGCAGCCGCAGCGCGTCACCGGGCCGAGGCAGACCAGGCCCTTCTCGAGCACGCACAGGTGGTCATTGAGCTTGCACTCCACGCACACCGGCTGATTGGGCGGCTCGTAGCGCTGGCCGGTGAGGATGCGCTTGACCACGGTCACGAACTCGGGCAGGCTCACCGGGCAGCCGTAGGTGCGGTAGTCCACGTCCACCACGGCGGTGATGGGCCGCGAGGGGATGGTGTCGAAGTGCCCGGCCTTGTCACCGTAGACCAGCTCGAGCATCTCCTCCATCGGCCACTGGTTCTTGAGATCGTTGTGACAGCCGCCTGAGGCGCAGCTCCCGAGGGTGACCAGGATCGAGGCCTGCTCACGGATCTTGCGGATGCGCTCGACGTCCTCCTCGCGGGTGATCGAGCCCTCGCAGAAGGCAATGTCGTAGTCGTTGCTCTGCTCGCTCATCGCCTCGCGCCAGGTGACCACGTCCACGTGATTGAGCAGGTCCAGCAGGTGCTCCTCGAGCTGGAGCACACTGAGCTGGCAGCCCTCGCAACAGGCGAAGTCGAAGAACGCGATCTGCGGCTTGTTGCCGAAGCGAACCATGTGCGTGTTCATGTGGCCGCTACCCCTTCTGCTCGTCCGGGGCCCATACTTCGATGGCCTCGGTGCGTCCAATGAGCTGGGTGTACCGGAACACCGGCCCGTCCTGGCAGACGTACAGGTCGTTGAGCTGACAGTGCCCGCACTTGCCCATGCCGCACTTGAAGCGGCGTTCGAGCGAGAACAGGATGTCGTCCTCGCGCATCTGCTTGTTGAGCAGCTCCATCGCCACGTAGCGGTACATCACCGGGGGGCCTACGACCGCGGCGGTGGTGCGTGCCGGGTCGATCTCCACCGCGCGCAGAGCCACGGTGACCACACCGGTCATGCCGGTCCAGCTCTCGTCGGGCTCGTCCACAGTGAACCAGGTCTCGAAGTCATCGCGGGCATCCCAGGCCTCGAGGTCCTCGACAAACAGCCGCTCCGAGGGATTGCGGGCGCCGTAGACGATGACCACGCGGGCGAAGTCCGACCGACGGTCGGCGATGTAGTTGATCAGCGAGCGCAGGGGCGCGATACCGATGCCGCCGGCGACGATGACCACGTCACGGCCCTGCATGTCCTCGAGCGGGAAGCCGTGGCCGTAGGGCCCGCGTACGCCGACGAAGTCGCCGGGGCGCAGGTCGTGCAGGGCCTCGGAGAGGTTGCCCACCGCCTGCACGCACAACTCGAAGCTGTCGGTCTGGGTGGGCGAAGAGCAGAAGGAGATGGGCGCCTCGCCGTAGCCGGGCAGCGAGATCTGCAGGAACTGCCCCGGCGCGTGGTCGAGGCGCTCGCCGCTGGCGGGCTGCAGGCGCAGCAGCACCATCATCTCGGTCATCTGCCACTTGCCGATGACCCGGGCCAGCTCGGGCTGGTAGAAGCGGGTGATGTCCTCGGCGGGTGGGGAAGCGTCGTGGTCGATCATCCTCGCACCCCCTGGCGGCCGCGCTCGCGGGCGCGGCTGATGATGTCATTGGTGACATCCACGATGTTGATGTCGGCGGTGCAGGCGCGGCTGCAGCGGCCACAGCCGGTACAGTAGGGCCGGCCGAAGGTGCGGTACAGGTAGGCGAACTTGCGGTACCACCGATGGCGCACGCGCTGCCAGCGCAGGCGGCGGAAGTTGTGGCCGCCGGCCACCAGGGCGAACTCGACGAGCTGGCACGAATCCCAAGTGCGCACGCGCTGGCCGCCGGTGAGCCCCAGGTCGAACTCATCGTTGATGTCGAAGCAGAAGCAGGTGGGGCAGGTGGTGTTGCATGAGCCGCAACTATAGCAGCGCGAAGCGATCTCGTTCCACAGTTCGGTGAACTCCCCGCCCTCGAGGATCTCCGCCAGCTCCTCGGCGGTGGCATCGAGATGCGCGGTCATCGCCCCCGCCTTCTCGCGTCGGAAGGCCTCGGCCTGCTCGCGGTCCTCGTCGGTGGCCTCCGAGACATCGGAGACGCGCAACATGTCCTCGCCGGCGGGGGTGAGCACCTCGACCAGGAAGCCGCGCTCGATGGGCGTCAGAAACAGGTCGCAGCGCGCCCGCGAGTAGCAACTGTCGGTGGAGGTGCAGAAGCAGTACTCGTCGGGCATGCAGTCCACGCCGATGACCCGGGCGCGGGCGCGGTTGGCGGGCCAGCAGGCCTCGGCCGGCTCCTTCGCGTAGGCGTCATCGAGCAAGCGCAACGCCTCGAGATCGCACGGGTGCACGCCCACCAGGGTGAAGGGCGAGGTATCACGCACGGCCGTGAACTTCGGCGGATCGGTCAGCTCGAAGTCGAAGAGCACCTCACGCGGGGGGAAGAACGCCTTCTTGGGCGGGATGGTCGTGGTCTGGTAGTTCAGCCGCAGGTCGGCGGCGTCGCCGAGCCAGTCGAAGTGCACGAACCCCGGCTGGCTCACCCGCTCCCTCGGGCCCATCACCGGGCCCTCGTCGATCAGGCGGCCGAAGAACCGCTCCACCGCCTCATGCGGCATGACCAACTCGGTCGGCATCTGCCCGCACCTCCAGTGTAGGTATCCGCGAGCGGCGTGTCAGGCACCGCCGCCATCCAGCTCGCCCTGCAGTTGCACCAACCGGCGGATATGGCCGTGCTCCTCGGCGATGATCTCATCGATGGCGGCATGCTCGGACGCGCGCACCAGCTCGCGCAGGCCCGAGTAGAAGGCGATCGATTGGCGCTCAAGGTCGATGGCCATCTCGACCGCCTCGCCCACGTCGGTCAGTTCTCCGGCGCTGCAGGCCGCCTCGTCCGCGGTGGCAAAGACGCTGTCACCGATCAGCCCGCGCATGTAGGCGAGGGTCTCGCCCGGGTAGCTCTCAGGCACCGTGTACTGCTCGAGGTCGCGCTTCATGTGCGTGAACAGCTCGATGTGTTTGTGCTCCTGCTCGGCGGCGAACTCGAACACCTCAGCGACCTTGTCATCCGCGCTCGCGGCCTTGCAGCCACGGTAGAAGGCGAGACCCTTGCGCTCGATCTCGATCGCCATGTCGAGGACTTCGGCGGCCTGGAAGAGGGGACGACTCATGGTGACACTCCCTCGGCGTACACCGTGCTGTCGCGGCGTGCGAGGTGCGGCGGGAGGAGAACCGGAAGACCGGACGAGAGGAGCCGCGCGGGCGCAGGCGATGAGTGCCCGGCCCGAGGGCTGGCGACAGCTACCGTAGTGTGGACCTGCAGCCGGGACATCCCGAACTCATCC
>CAZTZN010000162.1:0-11046 GCA_964617715.1 uncultured Armatimonadia bacterium
GCAGGCCCAGGGCGGTATGGCTGTTGTCGGCCCACTGGCCCTCGAGCAGCATCAGGGCGCAGCGCCGCGGGCAGAAGATGAGCTGGTTGAGCGCCGACACGGGCAGCAGGTCGTCCTCATCGAACACCGTCGGCACCCCCGATCAGGTTGGATTGCCCCCGGGGCACCGCGAACCGATGCCCCGGGGGTCACGGCACGCGCCTAGATCACCTGGAGGCCCAGGCGGGGCGGCGGGGTGTCCCAGACGATCTCCGCGCCGCCGCCGACGCCGTTGACCGCGAAGCCGACGCGGACGCCGGGCGGCAGCTCGGACCGGCGGAAGCTCACGGAGTAGTCTCCGAACGAGCGCGGCGTCTCCACGCCCGGCCGTCGGGTCACGCTCACCAGGTCGAAGAGCCGATGGGCGGGCGCGCAGCCGAGCAGGGCCTCGCGGGTGCGCTGGTCGGCGTCGGTGTCGGTGCCCACGTGCTGGAAGATGAACAGCGGCTCGCGCACGGACATCAGGCCCTTGGACGCCGAGCGGTCATGCTCGAACATGCCCAGCAGCGCATCCCAGAGCAGATGCAGGTCGCCCTCGCTGAAGCCGGTCTGGCGGGCGAGGTTGGCGCTGATGAAGCCGCGGGCCTCGTAGAGGCCGTAGGGGATGATGGACTTGCGGCCCATGGTGCGCAGTTCGTCCTCGGGCTGCTCGTCCTCCCACTTCTGGTAATCCTCGCTCGACTTCGCCCCGGCCACATCCTGCGCCACGGCCATGCGGGTGATCGAGATCTCCATGGGCAGGACTGGATCGACCGAGCGGGCGAAGGCGATCTGGACGGGTCCGCGCACCTGGCCGGCATTGGGCCCGGTGCTCATGACCGCGCCGAAGGTGCGCACGTCGTAGAAGTTGGCGCACATCCAGTCGCGGGCCGCCTCGACCTTGCTCTTGTTGGCCTTCTTCTTGCCGGCGCTATCGAGGCCGCCCTCGGTCTCCTCATGGGCGCGCACGATCGGGCGGTTGAGGTTCGTCGCGTGCTCGACGAAGATGGCGTCGGGCATGGTGTTGTCGCGGGCGATCTGCACGTAGTTACGGATGCGGCGCTTGATGGCGACATCGGAGACCAGGCCGTGCATGGTCTCGGGGTCGATGCGCGGGGCGTTGGCCGAGTCGGGGTCCCCGTTGGGGTTCCCGTTCTCGCAGTCGAACAGCCAGAGGAACTCGTAGCGGTTGGCGATGGGCTCACTCATCGGTGTCCTCCCCTTCCGGTTGGGCTGAATCTGCCTTGCGGGTGCGCAGGTCAACGAGCTGCTGGTAGTAGCCGAGGGCGAACAGGCTCTGCTCCTCGGGGGTGAGCGTGTTGGGGATGGCGTCCCCCAGGCGCGTGTAGATCTCGCCGATGCGGTCCTCATACCAGTGGGTGAGGCCGGGCTTGTCGCCGGCGAGCTTGTTGAGGTGGAACTGGCTGTTGCGGGTGAGGCGGCCGAGCACGAGCGAGGGTGTGCTGCTGGCGGCGGCGTAGTAGCGCTGCACGACGCCCGCGCCCACATCGCCCAGCGCGGCGCGCTGCAGGGCGGCCAGGATGGCCATGAGCCGCCCGCACTGGTAGGCCGGGCTGGGATGCTCGGGGTTGAGCCCGGGCGTGGTGGCCTCAGACATGGCGGTGTCTCCTTTCAGACGGCAGTTGCGCACGTGGTAGGCGCGGATCAGGCCCATGCGGGCGTGCAGAGTGTGGACCGCCCTGGGGTAGTTATCGGTACCTCTGCCGGACAGCAGTTGGTCGAGTTCCCCGGACGCGAAGAACGTGCGCAGCACCGGGATCAATCGAGATAGGACAGCAGGAGGGAACGGCTGACCTGCTATCGCGGCCCGCCAGACATGGTTCCGTATTGACCCCAGCGGCTGGACCCAATCCTGGTACCTCTGTTGCCGGGTCCTCGGCTTTAGTACGCAAGTCAGCACACTCTCCATGCCTGGCGGGCGGGCACTTCCGGTCCCCTTGATGGCTATGACCTCAAGGTCGTCGAACCAGCGAGTGACGTTCTGGACCAGCGTCTCGAACCGCCCCTCCATCCAGTCGCGGACCATGACCCGGCCGCCCGCGCCCGACATGGTGATCGCGTAGTAGCGGTTGTCCGCCAGGTGGGGGCGGTCGCCGGTGTGGATGGCCTCTAGGAGTCGGCGCGCCTGCTGCTGCGCGCTCAGCTCCTCCGTTTCGGGGGGATCGATGGTGAAGCCGACGAGATCCTCCTCCGGGGGCACGGCCTCCCTGAACCAGTGGACGAGCTTCATCCCGGCCAGCATGTGGGAGCTGTGCGCGAGCAGGTGATTGAGCGCGCTGCAGTAGGCGGTAGCGCTCTCCTCGGACATGGCGCAGTTGGCGGACTGTTCCAGGCCGTACGAGGTGAAGGCGTCCTTGTCGAAGGAGACCAGCGCGCTGCGCGAGGGTTGCCCGCCCACGTCGGCCAGTCCGCTGACCTTGGGGTGGGTGGCGGCGGGGACGGCCAGCTCGCCGGTGATGAGGTCGCGGTGGCGCGGGGCGTCCTCGGCGGGTTCGGGGCTGAGGGCGGCACGGAACGCGCGCCACCATGCGTGCCAGCGGTCATCCTCCACGGGGAAGCGCTGGCCCCACAGGATGGTGACGCCGTCGCTGGGCCGAGCGCGCCGCTCCGCAAGCTGCTGGCGAACCTGGGCGAGCGTCGCCTCGTCCTCCAACGCCGCGGCGGCCTGCGCCAGCTCGGGCATGGCCTCCCCCGCGTCGCGCAGCAGACGGATGAAGTACTCGTGCTTCTTGAGGACGCGCTCATCCGGCTCCTCGCGGCAGTGCAGGGCCACCACGTCCGCCGACTCGATGAGGAAGTGACAGCGCTTCTCATCGGCGGCGCCGGAAACCAGTTCGGGCTGGGTCAGGTGGGGCGCGCACGCGAACTCGCGCCCGCGGTTGCGCTTGGCCTCGACGTCACCGATCTCCAGGACCTGCAGGAAGCGCCCATCCTCGGCCAAGCAGATCGCCCAGCGGGCGCGCTTGGGCGCGAAGCCCGGCTTGACCGCCAGCCCGTGCGTCCGGGCATACTCGACCAGTTCGCGCAGCATCATCCATCACCGCCCACGTGCTTGAGTACGTCGGCGCTCTCATACTCGGGCACCCTGAGCACCCCACGCTCTACGCGCGCATGGAAGAGGCTGACGCACGGCGGCGAGTCGGGACAGCCGGGGTGGGTCAGGTCGAAGACGTCGTAGAGCATCAGGCCGAGGTCGGCGCTCCAGGTGAGGGGCGGCGTCAGCTCCTCG
The DNA here is from genome assembly GCA_964617715.1 of uncultured Armatimonadia bacterium. Lineage (GTDB taxonomy): Bacteria > Armatimonadota > Zipacnadia > Zipacnadales > UBA5352 > JALGVA01. The sequence goes on from CAZTZN010000162.1 coordinate 3,269, forward strand.
TCCGGCGCCACGAGGCGGAAGTACGCCGGGAACTCCCGGCAGCCGAGGTAGGGTTGCTGGAAGCACTTGCCACGGGCGGCGCGCTGGCGGAACTGCGCCTCCAGCGCCTGTAGCCGCCCCTCCCGGCCCGGCCAGGGCCGGACCTGGGCGTGCAGGCGGTAGCGCACATCCACCAGGGCCATGGTCTGCCGCTGCGTGCGGCCCTTCTGATCGGAGCCGGTCATGGCCTTGTCGGCGTCGGCGAGGATGGGCTCGGGCTCGGTCGCGCTGCTCATCCACTGCGCGATGGTCCGCGACGAGGGCGCCTTCTCCTTGACCTCGTTGCGGCGCAGCGCGAGGTAGCGGGGCTCCTCGAGCCCCGAACCCGGGCCGCAGCGTCCGGGCAGGACCTCGATGGTGGTGATCTGCCAGCGGAACTGCGCCCGCGTCGGGTCACGCGCAGGCTTGCTGAAGATGGAGTCGTAGATGCCACGGGCGGCGGACGGAGTGATGACGGGGTAGCTGAAGCGCTCGACCTTCAGCTCGGGGCGTGTGAAGCAGGCGAGGTCGCCCCACACCTCAAGCACCTGGTCCTTCGGTCTCATGTCGTCCCTCCCTTGCACCTCTGATCATGCGATGAGGCAATCGGTCTCCGGCGGAACGAGCCCCCTTTCCTCGCAGTAGTGATCGCCGCGGTAGATCCACCAGTCATCGGCGTACTCGCGTCCCGGAACCACCGGCACCGGTTCCAGGAACCGGCGCAGCGGGTCGTCGTCGCGAGGCCGATAGATGCCCACAGCGTCCTCGCGGGCTGCCGCGATCCACTCCCGACTGATCCCCTCGGTCAGCACGTGCTCGGCGAGGTCGTCAAAGGTACGTGGGCAGTAGGGCACCAGCACATTGATGGTGCTGCGCTCGATGAGGCGGTAGAGCTGCGCGACACGCTCGAAGTCGCGTGCCTTTACCGCCTCAATGAGCTCGGTCTCGGCGCCGGCCAAGTCCTTGAGGTCGTAGAGCAGGCGAAAGTAGCGGTCGAAGCTGGCGGGGTCGTGGATATCGAGGTCACCCTTCGTCAGCAGCATTTCGGTGACATCTGCTGCCTGCCGATACGCACCACCAGGGTAGAGGCGGTCGTCGTCGGGGACGAAGACGTGCACTTCGCCGATCTCCGCGCCGCCCTCACGATTGCAGCGGCCCGCCGCTTGGGCGATGGCGTCCAGGGGGGCCAGCGCGCGGTAGGCGACGGGGAAGTCCAGATCGACCCCGGCCTCCACACACTGCGTCGAGACCAGCCGGCAGGTTTCGCCGTGGTCGAGGCGCCGGCGGATCTCGGCGAGGCGCGCGCGCCGGTGCGCCGGGCACATGCTCGTGGAGAGGTGGAACAGGCCGTCGGGCTCGCGCCCCGCCAGCTCATCGAAGAGCGTGAGGGCATGGCGCTTGAGGTTCACCACGCACAGCACCTGCGCATGCTCGCTCAGCTCGTCCGCCAGCTCGGCCCACGGGCGTCGCTCGCGCGCGGCCGGCCAGCGCACGGTGGTACGGCGCGCGCGGTCGAAGAGCCTCAGACCGTCGGGCACGATCTCCCGCGGCCGCCAGCCCTGCCGGCAGTAACGCCGGACGCTCTCGTCCAGGTGCTCGAAGGCGGGCTGGGTCGCGGTCGAGAACACAACGCTCGCGCCGCAGCGCTCGGAGAGCCGGGACAGGGTCGCCAGCGTCGGGACGGCCAGCTCCTTCGGTAGCGTCTGCACTTCGTCGAAGAGGATGACGCTCCGCGCCAGACGATGGAGCTTGCGGCAGCGCGAGGGTCGATTGGAGAACAGCGACTCGAGCATCTGCACGCTGGTGGTGATGATGATTGGCGCGTCCCAGTTCTCGGCCAGCAGACGCGCCCGGCCCTCAGGGCAGTCGGGATCGCGCTTGCGCGTGCGCGCCAGGCTGTGGTCCTCGATGACGTATTCGGGAGCCTGCGCCACGAGGTCACGCAGCGCCTCGCGATAGACGCCCGCGGTCTGGTCGATGATGCTGAGGAAAGGGAGGACGACCACCACGCGGCGCAGATCGTGGATGCGCGCGTGGCGCAGGGCGAAGGCGAGCATGCTCAGGGTCTTGCCGGCGCCGGTGGGGGCGGTCAGCGTGAACAACCCCGGCGGGGCCTCCGCCGCGGCCAGGCAGGCCTGCAGCAGGTCATCGCGCAGCTGGCGGATCGGTTCCGCCGCGCCGGACTCCTCGCGCACGCGCTGCAGGTGACGGTGCAGGCAGTCCTCAGCTGCCGCAGCCGCAAGTTGGGGGCTCGGCACCCGGTAGCACGGCGCATTCGGTCCGGTTGCCTTGAAGTGGGCCTCGGTCTCGAGGAAGTCGGCATCAACCAGCGCCGAGAACAGCATACGGATGTCCAGCATCAGCGCTGCGGCGAACGACTCAGCACCGTTCTCATAGACGTGCCGCGCGGGCGCCGCCGGCAGGGCGAGGCCATCGGCGCGGAGGCGCGCCAGCACCGACGCAACGTCGGTGGCAGAGAGCTGCAGGCCCAAGGGGTGGTTCGCGGCGAGGCGGTCAAGGGCTACGTTGCGGAGGTTGCTGTCGGAGGCTACCTGCAGGCCCACGTGATGGCCCTGGATAGCCAGCGCGATGGCAGCGCCCGCCCGGCGGTAGGTCTGGATGCACGCCCACGCCCCTGGAGACCAGTGATCGATCCCGCTCGCGAGGCCGCGGAGCCGCTCTTGGAAGAGATCACCGTACTTCCCGAGGTCGTGCAGGAGTCCGGCGATAGCAGCCTCTTCCTCGGCTCCGAACGCCCCGGCGAAACGCGCCGCCTGTCTACCCACAGCCCGAAGGTGAGCCGATACCGGATCTTCGTGCCCTTTCCGCGAGCGGCTGTGTGCCCGGAACGTCACCGGCGTCCTCTTGTCCATGTTCGCACGTCACCCCCTTCGTCTCACAGTGCATGCCCCGATGAGGAACGGGGAACCCACCAGCACTGAGTGGACTGCTTGGGCACACGGCCCACGTTCACCCCGCCCGGTATCCGTCAGCCGCTTCCACGCGGTGCAAAGACAGTCCTCCGCGGCAGCCGTGGCATTCCTTCTCCTCTGGATTCGCGTCCGGCGGCGTCCCACGTTGCGCGCGACGCCGCGCTGAGGCCTGCGCTCGGACGCCAGTCCGACTGGAGCCAGCATCACCAGGCTCAGGCCACGATGGCGAGCCCCGTTGGCAATTCCCCCAGAGCACTGACAGAAAGAGCTCGACCGCCGCAGCGATCGTGGACCGGCCACTGCTAAGAGGAGGACGGTCGTTAAGCGGGTGTGGTGCGTTCACCGAGCCCGAGATAGGCTGATCAGCGAAGCGGATGTCGCCCGATCGCTCTGCGCAGGTCCTCGGTGTCCACGTGCAGGTAGAGCGCCGTCGTCTCGATCGATGCGTGACCCAGCAGGCGCTGAAGCGTGCGCACGTCCACTCCTTCCCGCAGCAGCATCGTCGCGAAGGTGTGGCGCAGCGTGTGCAGCGTGATGCCGTCGCGTAGTCCCGCGCGTGCGACGGTCCTCCGGAACATGCGCTGCAGATCGACCACGGACATCGCCCGACCGCCGCGGGTCACGAACAGCGCGGAGTTCGCGCAGTCAGGCCGTATCTCCAGCCAGTCGGTGAGGGCGTCTGCAGCCCGTTCGGCCAGTGGCAGCAGGCGTGACCTGCCGCCCTTCCCGCGCCGCACCAGGAGCGTCATGGCGTCGAGGTCCACGTCACCAACCTGCACGCCGAGGAGTTCCGCGCGGCGCAGGCCCTGGTACACGAGGACCACGAGGATGGCCCGGTCGCAGAACGCGAGGTCAACGTAGTGGTTGTCGTCGCATGCAGCGAGCAGCCGCGCGCACTCGTGCACGCTCAGGTAGTTGGGCAGGTGCTGCCGCCGTCGGGGTGCCGCTACCTTCCGGCAGGGGTTGTCAGAGATCAGGCCAACAGTCTCGAGGTACTGCCAGAGCGAGCGCAGCGCATAGAGCCGCCGCGCCCGCGTCGAGGCTGACAGCCCGGCCGCAGACATGCTCGCCAGGTAGCGCCGCAGCACCTCGGCAGTGACGTGCGCCAGATCGGGGCAACAACCGTCATCCTGCAGGAACGCGAGGAACAGCCTCAGGTCGGAGCCGTAGGCGTCGATGGTGGCCGGACTGCAGCCCTTCTCGGCGTCCAGGTACACGAAGAACTCTCTCGCCACGTCCTCGATCAGCATTGCTCGACACATCCTCTCGGGTGCCGGTTACGCCACTGATCGCTGGCGAGAGAGTGTCCCTACAGGGTGCACGTAACACTACTTGATAGACGCCTCTACCACCCGATTCGGCTTATTGACACGGAGAGCGTGTCTGTAAGCCGAGTTAGAAGCTCAGAATCGGGCTCGGATGGAGGGTCGAGGGAGCCCAATTGAGCCTATAACTGTGCAACTGCGCACGGTCGGCCAGAGGAGGTGAATGTGGGGCCGATTTCGGCGGCTGTGGTCCAGATGCGTAGTTACGCGCACACCGGACTCGACACAGGATGTCTTGCTCTCCTGGACTCGCGCACAGGCCGGGCACTGCCCGGCCACCATGAGCGCAGGGATAGGGAGAGCATCAGCCATGAGACTGGACAACCTGCACACTGAGTTCCTGAGCTGCCTTGAACTGGAGCGCAACTACAGCCCGCAGACGATCAGGTCGTACTCCTCCGACTTCCGCAGCTTCCTGCAGTTCCTCGCGAGCGACGGGGTGGCGCCCCGACTGGGCGACGTTGACCGTTGGGTCGTGCGTCGTTATGTGGCGTGGCTGCGCGGTCGTGGTCTCAAGTCCGCCACCATTGCCCGTCGGGTGAATTCCCTCCGCTCGTTCTGGAACTACCTGCGGGAGAGCGACTACACTGAGAGCGACCCCTTCTTCCGCATCTCGGTCCCCAAGCGCCCCGCACGGACACCGACCCACCTGAGCCTGGAGGAGGCCCAGGGGCTGCTCGCCGCAGCCGGGCGCCAGAGGAGTCTCTTCAACGCCTTCCGCGACACCGCGGTTCTGACGGTGTTGCTTTGTACGGGAATCCGCAGAAGCGAACTCCTCTCGCTGACGCTCGACGACCTCGATCTCGACGGCGGGACGCTGCAGGTCACCGCAGGCAAGGGGAGCAAATCGAGGATGCTGCCCTTGCTGCCGGCAGCGTGCACGGCGCTGGCCGACTGGTTGGAGCTGCGCCCGGACTGCGGGCACGACCGGGTGTTCACCAGCAAGTGGGGTGCGCCGTTGAGCACGAACGGGCTGAGCTCGCTGCTGAAGAGGGCTGTTGGGGCATCGGGGATCACGAAGTCGGGGATCACGCTGCACAGTCTGAGGCACACGTTCGCCTGCCTGCTGCTCAAGAGCGGATGTGACCTGTACTCGTTGCAGCGCATGCTGGGGCACAGTCGCCTGGATACGACGGCGGTCTATCTGCATGCGACCGTGGAGGACCTGAGGGCCGCTGCCGCCAAGCATCCGCTGAACCATCTGGGTTCGGAGGCGCACTGAACTCCAGCGCCCGCGGGGTGCGGCGCCGGCACTCATTTGACCGTGCGCCCGTCTCGTTTGTAGAATTGGGGTATGGCTGAGCAGGGCGTGCCGGCGAGCGAGCTGCCCGCTCTCATAGGCGAGTTCCTCGACGACCTGAGGGCCGCGGGCAGGTCGGCCAGTACGCTGCGCGCGTACGCCGGCGACCTGTCGCAGCTCACTGCGTTCGTAGGGGGGATTGGTCGTCCGCTGGATGAGCGGGCGGCGTCTGAGTACGGACGGTGGCTGGTGGACGAGAGGCCGGCGGCGGCGGCCACGCAGCGCCGGCGCCTGGTGGCGGCGCGTGGCTTCCTGGCCTTCCTGGCAGGGGCCGGTCAGGTCGCCCCCGAAGCTCAGGCGGCGATTGAGCTGCCGGTCCTGGAGGCGGCTGAGGGAGGGCCGCCACCGGCCCAGGACGTCTGTCTGCTGTTGAACGCCCCGGATGTGACCACGTCGAGCGGCCTGCGCGACGCGGTCATGCTCAGGCTCATGGCGGAGCATGGGCTGACCCCCGGGGAGCTGTCTGCGCTTCGTTGGCGCCACTTCGATCCCGACACATATGAGCTGTCGGTGCCCGGGCGCGAGGCCGGCCTCCGCGAGCGCTCCCTGGGAGATGACCTGCTGCGCCTGAGGGAGCAGGCGCACGCGCAGGCCGAGGCGGCTCCGATCTTCGCCAGCCGGCGCGGCGGCGGCCTCACCTCGCACGGCATCGCGCAGCGTGTGGATCACTACTGCGCCCAGCTCGGCGACCGCCTGGGCGAGCGGCTGACTGCGCGACGGCTGCGCGAGCACGCGATCGCGCAGCGGGCTCTGCGGACATCCTCGGAGCATGTGGCGAGCTTCGGGAAGGCGCTGGGCTTCGGTACTGTGGAGGGCGCCCGCCGGCGCTGGCAGCAGGCCTGGGACGAACACGAGGCCAGCCTGTACCGGGACCAGTTGCCGCTGGAGGAGGCGGCGCAGGCGAGCGAGCTGGCGCCGGACACCGTGCTCGAGTGGGCCGCTGGGGGGATGCCCCACACGACTGACGAGCGCGGGGAGGTGTTCGTCAGTCTGGCGGCGGTGCGCGAGTGGGGTGCCCGGCCGCGGCCGGGCGGACGGCGGGTGAGCCCGCCGCGGCCGCTGCAGGGGGACCAAGCGCCCGCGGAGGAAGCGGACGCTCTGCCGCCGGCGGCCGAAGCAGTCCTCGGCCTCATCGGGGCAACCAACCAGGAGGAATTCGCGCGCGCCTGGAGGGCGTACGGAGAGCACAGCGCGGACCCCGCACCCGTCGACGTGAAAGCCAGGCTGATGGCGATTGGCTCCGCCTTCGCCACCGAGGACCTGGCCCTGGAGGCGGTGCTGAGCGAGCTGGAGGACGAATCCCTGACTCGGAACGAGTCCGGCTTCGTGGGCTCTGGTGCCACGGCCGGGGATCTGCCCGAGGACGAGACCGCGACGGGCTATGACGAGTGGTTCCTGACTGACAGGCAGGTGTGGATCAGCGCCAGCCCCGCCTTGCGCCTCGCTGACCTGGCCGTGCGCCAGGCATGGGAAGGGCACCAGGAGATGATGCGCGCTGCAGAAGAGGCGTTACTGCGAACGCCTCAGTCGGGGGGCGAGGCGGGCCCGGCCGAACGGGCCCAGGCTGGCAGCAACGGCGCATCGCGCGAGCTGGCACTGCGGCTGCTGGACTCAGCGCTGTCGTTCCGGCTCTGGGACGAGCTGTCTGCGCAGTTACTGTCCCTGGTGCGCCTGCTGCTCCTGGTGCGCCCCCTGCGTGCTGACCTGCGCCGGCGCGCTGATGCGGCGGCCGAGTACTACGGACTGTCCACGGCCTCCGAGGCCGAGAAGGTCGCCTTCGGGGCGCTGGCGCACGCGACCCTCACTGCCGTGCTGAGTGCATGCCCGGAAGCGGTCGAGCGCACCCGAGAGCAGACCGGGGCAGCGTCCGGCGCGCGTGTGTTCGTGCTGGAGCACGTCAAAGTCAATCTGATAGCACTGCTGGGTGCGGCGGGGCTGTTGCCGGTGGGAGTTGACCACTACGCACTCTCCGCGCCTCGGCTGCTGGCTATCGAGGATGACGGTGAGTTCTGCCGGGCGGTGGAGAGCAGGTGGCAGGAGCTGCAGACGTACCGCGACGGCGCCTGGGACTATCTGGTACTCCCCAAATTGGCTGAAGCGGACCTGTTGAGGTACCACCGCCTGGTGTTCGCACCGAAGCACGGCCGCGACACGCGGATCGCGCGCGAGGTGGCGGACTACCTGGTGTATCTGCTGAAGGCG
>CAZTZN010000163.1:0-9844 GCA_964617715.1 uncultured Armatimonadia bacterium
GCCTGCGCAACGCGCGCCTCCGCGTCGCGGAGCTGCTCGGCCATGCGTTGCAGTTCGGCCTGCACGCCCTCGCGCGCGGCGGCCATCTCCAGCTCGCCCCGTTTGAGGTCGGTGAGGTCGCGCAGCAGCACCAGGGCGCCCACCGCCTCCCCATCGCTCTCCAGGGCCATCGCGGTGATGGCGGTCGGGAAGCCTCGCCCCGACTGCGAGGTGATGGTGGTCTCGACGGTCACGCGCTGCCCCTCCGCCGCACAGCGTTCAAGGGCCCGTCCCAACGCCTCACGGGCTTCATCAGCCACCAGGTCGGCGAGCCGCGCGCCGGTCAGCTCCGTGCGGTCGCATTCGAGCATCTCCGCCAGCGAGGCGCTGGCCCAGGTCACGCGGCCCTCGCCGTCCAGCGCAGCAAAGCCATCGCCCATCATGGTCTCGGTCAGCGGGCGGAAGGGTTCGCGGCTTTGCAGCAGGTCTTCCTCGGACAGGCGGAACTCAGTGACCTCTTCGCCCACGGCAACCGCGCCGATGATGTCGCCGCGCTCGTCGCGGACGGGCGAGAAGTGCGCGGCGACGATCGCCTCCCGCCCACGCGCCAGCCACGAGGTCTCCTGATCTACCGTCTTGCCGTCCTGCACAACCGAGCGGAACGCCGGCAACATGACGGGCAGGGAACGCGGGGGCAGGAGCGTGTCGAAGAAGCTCTGGCCCAGCATCTCCAGGCGCGAGTGGCCGATCACCTCTTCGCAGCGCCGGTTGAAGAAGGTGATGCGGCCGTCGAGGTCGAGGCCGAGGATCATCACGTGGGCGTCGTAGGCGAAGTGTTCGGTCTGTGGCCCCGTGCGCCGGGGCGTGTCTTCCTGGTCGTCCACCCTGGCGGGGGCCGGTTCAGACAGCAGCCAGCCGAGGCCGATGAAGAGCAGGACGGTGGTGATGCGCGCCGCGAGCTGGGCCGGGGGGACGTCGAGGATCAGGTGGCCGACGAAGGAGCCGTCGTGAAGCAGCACGCTCTCGATGAGCGCGTCGATCACCCACGCGATGACTCCCGCTGCGGCGGCAAGCGCCAGGACGACCGGTCGTGACTTCATGAGAGAGCGCATCAGCTCCCCGACGGCACGCGGCAACAAAGGCACCCGCCCCGCGCACGCTGCACAGGGCCGGCCCGTTCCGCCAGCCGGCGTGCACCCTCGACTGCGATGTAACGATACGGTACGCCAATTACCGCCTCGCTGTCAAATGCGAGGCCACAGAATCGCCGCCCCGAGGACACACTGCGGCCCCGGGGAGGAGCCGGCGGCGCGGAGGGCCAACTATCCGCCGGCGCCCGCCGCGGGGCGCTCACGCAGACAGCCACAGACTCGTCCGGAGGGCCGTCATGAGGCCACGCAACGTGCTCGTGTTCATGACCGACGGACATCGCAAAGACATCCTCGGTTGCTACGGCAACGAACTGCTTGAGACACCCAACATCGACGCCTTCGCCGCCGGTGGCGTGCGCTTCGAGGGCGCGTTCTGCACACATTCTGTATGCATGCCCACACGCGCGTCCGTTTACACCGGCCGTTACCCCCATGTCCACGGCGTGTGGGCCAACGGCGTGGCCCTGGATGCGAGCGAGGTGACCATGCCCGCGGTGTTGGCGCAGGCGGGCTGGGCCACCGGCGCGGCCGGCAAGGTCCACTTCGAGCCCCAGCAGCTCTACCCGGGCCGCACCGTGCCGGCCATCCAGGGGCCCTACTTCGGCTTCGGCGAGGTCCACATCAGCGAGAACAAGCTGGGCGAGGAGTACCTGGGCTTCATCGACCGCGAGTTCCCCGAGCTGGCCGAGCGCGCGCGTATGCGCACCGATATGCCCGCTGAGGCGCATGAGCTGACGTGGATCACCGACCGCGCGATCGATTTCATGCGCCGGCGCGCGGCGGCCGGGCGGCCGTTCTTCTGCCACTGCTCCTACCACGAGCTGTCGCCGCCCTGTCATCCGCCGGCGGAGTGGGCCGGGCACTACGACCCGGCCGACATGCCCGTGCCCGAGCTGCGCGCGGACGACCTCGCCAAGCGGCCCGACTTCTACCGCGCATGCTACGAGGGCTACGTGGCCAACGGCCGCCAGCCCGACGAGCCCGCGTTGCGCCGCGCCATCGCAAGCTGCTACGACCAGATGCGCTTCATCGACCATCAGTTCGGCCGGGTGATGGCCGCGCTCGAGGAGATGGGCGTGGCGGATGACACGCTGGTGGTCTTCCTGGCCGACCACGGACTGTCGCTCAACGATCACTTCCAGTGGCGGCACGGCCCGTTCCTGTTCGATCAGGTGACCAACATCCCCATGATCTGGCGCCTGCCCGGGGGAGCGGCGGGCGCGGTCAGCACCGAGCTGGTCGAGGGCGTGGATGTCATGCCGACCATCCTCGCGTGGTGCGGCGTCGCGGCGCCCGCCGGTGTGCAGGGACGGTCGATCCTCCCGATCCTGCGCGGCGAGCCCGGCGCGCGCGGGCGCGAGTCGGTGCTGCTGCAGGAGCGTCAGGCCCCGGACCTCGAAGCGCGCGGCCTCGATCCCGAGCGCATCACCCAGTGGGCGGTGCGCACGCCGGAGTGGAAGCTGATTCACTACCCGGGCGAGGAGTTCGGAGAGCTTTACGACCTGCGTAATGACCCCGGCGAGTTCGACAACCTGTGGGGCGACCCGGGCTACGCCGCGCAGCGGGCGGAGATGGAGCGACTCCTGCTCGACCGCATCGCCGCAGCGCGCGACCCGCTGCCGGTGCGGCGGTACCACTGGTAGGGCGCCCCAGGTCGGGGCCCGTCCCGCTCTCAAGTGGGCAGGAACCGGCGCCTCCGGTGCCTAAGACAGCCGGTACAGGACATCACGTCGGTGCCACGGGGGTATTCCCGATGCGTGCGACCACGCTGACCATCATCGCCCTGACCGTCCCGGTGCTCGCGCTTGCTCAGCCCATGACCGTGCAGACCGCCGACGGGCTGTCGCTCAGCATCGACGGCTCGGGCGCGATCGTCGGCCTGGCCTTCGACGACGCGAACGTGCTCACGGCGCCCGGCGGGTTCTCGCTGTGCGACTACGCGAACCAACTTGAGCCGGTGAACCTGATCGCCAACGGCGGCTTCGAGGAGGGAGCGCAGGGCTGGAGCCTCGCCGCCGGCCAGGTCATCGATGACCAGGTTGCGCACTCGGGCCAGCGCTCGGTGCGCCTGGAGGTTCCCGCGGGCGCGCCCGGCAGGTCGAACGTAGGCGTGATCGTGCCCGTGAAGCCGAGCACGCGTTACCGCGCCGAGCTGTGGATCCGGCGCGAGAACGTCGGCGTAACCGGCACCTACGTCTCGGAGCGCGATGACGCCGGTAACCTCACCGGCACCAGGACACAGTACGGCCGCGCGGTGCCCGCCGTCGATGGCGTCTGGCACCATCAGGTCTGGGAGCTGACGACTCAACCGGCGACCACGCGGCTCAGTATCCGCGGCGACATCTACAACTCGACCGGCACCATCTGGCTCGATGACTTTGCGCTCTATGAGCTGGGCGAGGGCGAGTACCGGCCCATCGAGGCCACGGCGATCTCTGACGGCGACGCCGTGCACATCACCGGCGGCCTGCCCGACGCAAACCTGCAGCTCGAGGCGACGCTGACCGGCGGTCAGGACTGCATCCGCGTCGAGGGGATGCTGCGCGACACCACCGGCGCCGACCGCGCGATCGGGGTGCGCCTGTCGCTGCCGATCGATGCCGAGGGCTGGACCTGGTGGAACGATGCCGAGGAGCGCGCCACCGTCGGATCCGGCGATCTGCTTCGGAACACCTTCGACTGCCGCGCCGGTATCGGGATATGCTCGGTCTACCCGTGGTCCGCCGTCAGTGGCCCCGACGCCGGGCTCAGCCTCGCGCTGCCGCTGGCGCAGGGGCCGCGCGTGTTCGTCATCGAGCACGACCAGCGCCAGCCCGCCACCCATCTGACCTTCTACGCCGGGCTGTGCGCCGAGGCGGGACAGCACCCCGGCGAGTTCCCGTTCTCGTTCGTGATCTACCGCCACGACCCGGCGTGGGGCATGCGCTCGGCCATGGAGCGCTACTACGCGCTCTTCCCCGAGAGTTTCGTCAAGCGCCCGCCCTTCGAGGGCTACCTCAACTACGCGAACCTCGAGCGCTTCGACCCCGCCACCCACGAGCTGGTCATCAGCAGGGTGCGCCTCGACGACTACAGCGACTTCGGCGAGGGCTACGACTTCATCTACCACTGCCACGGCTGCTACGACTTCCGCATGATCCCCTGGGATGATCCCGTCCGGCCCTCGGACGAGGTGGTGCTGGGCCTGCTCGAGGAGATGGTCGCGGTCGAGCAGGAGCACCCGCGCGGCTACGTCCCGACCGCCGAGACCATCAAGAAGCTGTGCTACGGCGAGTCCGGCCACATCAGCTACATCGGCGACACGCGCTACTGGCGCCCGCACGAGGGCTACAATCACACCGACGATGCGGGCTGGGGGCTGAACTTCCGCGTCAACGAGGACCCGGACGTGTCGTCCGCGGTCGCCGATGCGACGCGCAGCCGCATCGAGGCGTATGAGGCCGACGCCCAACGCCGGCCCTTCCAGGGCACCATCACCGCCGACGCCATCGAGGGCTATCACTCGCTGCAGCGCGACCCCAACTGCCGCCGCGAGCACTTCGCCACCACGTTGCAACCGCTGACCTTCACCAGAGACACGCTGACCGTGTGCATGCCCAACACCATCTGGGACCTGCACGCCAAGTCGTGGTGGCCGCTCACTGAGGAGCATCAGGTCGCGGTCTACGGCAATGCGAACGGCTACGGGCAGATGTTCACCATGCCCTTCATCGACGTGCCCATGGTCGAGTTCGACTGGGACCGCGCCAGCCCCGGGCGCTTCGACCGCTATCTGCGCGCCACCGCGCATCACAAGATCTGGCGCTTCTGGCGCGTCTGCGCCGGCGGCGTCAGCCAGGGCGAGGACGATCCGGAGATCGTGCGCAAGCACTTCGCGCGGGGCCTGGCCTACGCGGTCTACCCGGCGGTCTACCCGCTCTATGAGCGGGCCGGGCGCGACTACCGCGCGCTCTACCGCCGGTACGTCCCGGCCATCGAGGAGCTGTCCATCGCCGGCTGGGAGCCGGTTCCGCACGCGCGCGCGACCGACGGCGTCATCGTCGAGCGCTTCGGCGCGTTCGCCGATGGCGAGCTGCACCTGACGCTGCGCAACTACGCGGACGAGCCGGTGACCACCACCGTCACCCTCGAGCGCCCGGCGCTGGGCATCCCGGATGATGCCGAGCTGGTTGCCGTGGACCTGCTGCCGAGCGGCGCGAGCACCGAGCCGGTGGGGGAGAGCTGGCAGGTCAGGGTAGGCGCCGATGACGCGCGCGCGTTCTGGGTCGGCACGCGAGCCCAGCTCTCGGACCGTGGCTTCCGCCTGGCCGGCCGTACGCTGGGCAAGATCGAACGCCTCTTTGCCGGCGACCTGACCGAGGCCACGCGCGCCCGGCTCGCGGACGCCATGCGCCTGGCGCAGCGGGGCGAGAGCGCCTCGGGGGCCGAGGCATGCGGGCTGGCCATCGACCTGGCCGACGCCGCCGACGCGCTGCAGGCGGCCATCGACACCGGGGCGCCCGTGGACCTGGCGAAGCTGGTGCTGCGCATCCACGCGCAGCTTGCCTCCGTGGCGGCGGGCGAGCTGGGGATCGCGATGTACCCCGGAGGTTCGTTCGAAGCCCCACGCGGAGGAGCAATCGAGTGGGCCTTGAGCCCGACCGGCTTCGAGTTCGATGCGGCGATCGACACCAGGGTCCTCTCCCCCTGGCCGGAACTTGCGCACAAGGCGAGCATCCGTGAGACGGAGGGACAACTACGCGGATGGGTCGAGCTGCCCGCCCAGCATGAACGGGAGCTGCTGCCCTACGTGCTTGAGTTGCGTGGCGAGCGCGAGGGCGTGGCCTGGATGACCGCCGGGCTGTTCGACGTGCAGCAGTGGCGCCCGGTGAAGGTGGCGGTCGCCCCCCGGCGCGTCTTCCGCGGGGAAGAGCGAACCCTCACGCTCACCATCGAGAGTTCCTACATGTCGAAGGTCACGCTTCGCCTCGATCCGCCCGCCGGCGTCACCATCGAGCCGGAGGAGATGGAGCTGCTGGTCAGCGGAGATCCGGCGCGGCGACAGGTGACCTTCCGCCTCGACGAGACGGTGCAGCTCGGGAAACTCAAGATCCCGTGGCAGACTACCAGCGATGAGCAGCCGCGTAACAACCTCTCCGGCGAGTTGCACCTGAGCGTCTCCGAGCCCGTGCCGAGCGTGCTCATCGAGCGCACCGGGGTCGCGCCGACCATCGACGGCGACCTCGGCGATGCCGTCTGGCAGCGCGAGCCGGACATTCCGGCGCTGGGCCTGCTCGCCGCCGGCAGGCCCGCCACGGAGGCGACCGCGGTCTGGCTGACCTACGATGCCGAGGCGTTCTACGTCGCCTTCCGCTGCGCCGAGTCGCAGATGAACAGGCTGGTAGCGAGGCACAACGAGCGTGGCGCGCCGCTCTACCAGGACGATGACGTCGAGGTGTTCATCGAGGTGCCGGGCATGACCGCAGTGCGGCAGTTCGCGGTCAACGCGCTGGGCACCATCAGCGACAACTTCGGCAACACTGCGCCCTGGCGCGCGGGGGCCAGACAGCATGAGGATCACTGGACGGTCGAGATCGCCATCCCTTGGTCGGTGCTCGGCGTCCGGGAAGCGCCGGCCCCCGGCGCGTCCTGGGGCATGCAGTTCGGCCGCCAGCAGAAGGCGAGGGGGGAGACCACCGCCTGGACGCCCGGCCGCGCCTTCAACGTCCCCGAGGGCTTCGGCCTGGTGGTGTTCGACTGACCGGCGCACGAACGAGCCGTTCCATGGCACGGGCACTCCTGCCCGTGCGCCGTTCGGCCGATCGCGAAGGCAACGACCGTGTGCGGGCCGACCTCGTGGCGCCTGCTTGCGCACGCGCACTCGTGCGGCCCCTCCGACGGCAACGACGGCCGGCTCACCCGTGCGGCGTCCCGCCGGATGACATCACGATCCGCCGCCGCGCAGGAGGAAACTCATGAAGCGAGCCCTGATCGCGCCACTGATCTTCGCTCTCGCCGCCATCACCTGCGCCCACGCCCAGGACATCTCCGTCCCCCTCGGCCCCGATGAGGGCTGGAGCGCGCTGCCCGGCTGGACCGGCGGGGCCGCCGCCGAGGAGTACTCGCACGCGCTCGAGGACGGCGTCGCGGTCTTCCGCGCCTCCGGCGGCGGCGCCACCATGATCTGGCTGCGCTCCCTCGGCGATCTCGGCGACCTCTCCCGCATCCGCTTCGCCACGCTGCGCTATCGCGCCGAGGGCATCGACCCGCAGCTCTTCTCCTACTTCCTCTACGCCGACGCCGGCGACGAGTCCGGCTTCTCCGGGAAGAACATCCTGCTCAAGGCCGAGGAACTCATCATCGACGGGCGGTGGCACATCGCCACTGCGCCCATCGACCTGGGTGGGCCCGTCGCGCGCATCGGCCTGCGCTTCGCCGGCCTGCCGGGGCAGGAGGGCCGCGTCGATGTCGAGTGGCTGCGCCTCACCGCCACGCCCCCGGCCTTCCCCATCGCTCGGACTCTCCCGTGGCAGGCCGCGGATGCGCCCGCGCAGCCCATCTCCCTCGACGGCCTGCGCAGCCTCGGCCTCGCCGAGACCCGGCGGTCGCTGGCGCTGGCCGACTGGTTCGACGCCCCGGCGGTGGAGATCGCGGGCGCGCGCTTTGCGGTGCCGTCGAGCGATCCGGTCGCGCTCGCGACCTCGAAACAGGAGACCACGCTGACCGAGATCCCGGTGGGCATGGCCGCCGCCGAGCTGCACCTGCTCATGGGCGGCGACTTCGGCCCGAAGATGCTCGGCTACCACGGCTGGGAGAACGGCGACCGCATGTGGCGGCCCACCAAGTTCCTCGCCACGCTGCACTACGCCGATGGCGGCTCCTCCGAGCAGATGCCGTTCTGCGTGGACATCGGCGACTTCGGCGTCTGGCGGGGCCTGCACGTCTATGCGCTCACCGCCGACCCGGCGAAGACCATCGCTCACATCATCATCCGCGATGGCGCCACGCACAATCGCTTCCTGCTCATCGCGATGACCGCCAGCCCGGTGGCGGACCTCATGCCCGAGCTGCCCGGCGAGGCATGGGCGACTCCCGCGGGCGAGGAGCCCGCGCGGCGCGCCCCGTCCGTGCGCGTCATCGGCGCCGACGACGCGGGCGGCGGGCTGATCGGCGTCATCGAGGCGCGCAACACCGGCGGCACGCTCCTCTTCGACCCGCGCATCGGCTGCTCGCTCATCGGGCTGGGCAACCATCGCTACCCGCAGGCGACCTTCACCGCCGGCCGCGGGGTGGCGCTGTTCGCGGTGCGCGAGGGCTTCACCACCTGGGATGGGCGGGACTTCGAGGAGATCGACCGCGCCGTCGATGACGCCGCCGCCACCGTGACCATGCGCAGCGACCAGGCGCGCGCCGAGGTGCGCGTGACCATCACGCCGCTCGAGGGCGACGAGGTGCGGCTCGACTTCGCGGTGCGCAACCTCGCCGACGAGCCGCGCCGCCTCGACCTGACCTTCCCGCGCGTGACCCTCACCTGCGCCGACCCGTGGTATCTCTACCCGGCCATGGCCGTGGCGTGGAGCAACCGCGATCGCGTCCTGCGCCAGACCCACGCCGGCTACTTCCCGGTGCAGTTCATGGACGCCTACGACCGCAGCAACGGCGGCGGCCTCTACCTCATGACCCGCGACACCGAGGGGCTGCTGCGGCAGTACGTTCTCGAGAAAAGCGGACAGAACATCACGCAATCGGTCGAGTACCAGTACCAGAACTTCGCCGCCGACGAGACGCGCGAGTATCCCAGCGCCTTCCTGGGGGTGCACGGTGGCGACTGGCGAATCGCCTGGGAGCGCTACCGCGACTGGCTGCACACCTGGCAGCAGCCGATGGTGCCGCGCAGCGACTGGTTCCGCCGCGTGTGGAACTTCCGCACCTCGTGGGTCAAGTTCTTCAGGGGCGAGACCTGGATGGACCCCGAGACCGGCCGCTACCGCACCGCTGAGATGATCGCCGAGGACACCGCGCTGTTCGGCCCCATCGACATGAACCACTTCTTCGACTGGCGGCAGTCCGAGCAGTACGGGCGCTGGGGCGACTACAACCACTTCGACGAGATCGGCGGCCTCGACGCCTTCCGGGGGATGATCGCCGACCACCACGCGGCGGGCATCCGCGTCGGCCTCTACCTCGACACCTACCTGTGCTCGAAGAAGTCCGAGATCGGCCGGGCGCACGGCCGGGAGTGGGCTATCAAGCGCGAGAACGGGACCTTCACCGACGGCTACTCGACGGCCGAGGACCCGCTGTGGAACATGTGCGTCTGGCACCCCGGCTGGCGCGACTACCTGTCATCGCGCTGCGCGGAGGCCGCCCGCCTCACCGGCGCCGACGGCGTCTACCTCGACGAGGGCGGCGTTGACCTGCGCAACTACTGGTGCTGGCGCGATGACCACCCGCACGAGGTGCCCGGCTCTCGCCAGACCGGCTTCCTCGAGCTGTGCCGCGAGACTCGCGCCAAGCTCCCCGCGGACACCGTGCTCTACACCGAGCACGCGCCCGCCGACTTCATCATCCCCTACATCGACGGCGGCTACAGCACCGCGATGGGGCGCTCGGACTTCCAGATCTGTCCCGGCTTCACGCACATCCACCGCTTCGCCTTCCCGGACTTCAAGCTCATCCCCATCACCAGCGCCGGCAGCATCTCCTTCGGCATCTGGGATGGCCTCCGCTACAGC
>CAZTZN010000163.1:9854-10687 GCA_964617715.1 uncultured Armatimonadia bacterium
GGAGGCCTTCGAGTTCATCCGCAGGGCCAATGCGCTGCTGCACGCCCACGAGGACGCCTTCCTGAGCATGGAGCCGGAGATGTTCGTGCCCACGATGGCCGAGGAGGTCTACTGCAACCGCTTCCCGGGCGAGGCCGAGACGGTCTGGACGCTGTTCAACGGGCGCTGGCAGAGCTACGCCGGCCCGGTGCTGCGGGTCCCGCACATCGAGGGCGCGACCTACCGCGACCTGTGGAACGAGCGCGAGCTGACCCCGCGCATCGAGGGCGGGTACGCGACCATCGAGCTGGAGCTGGGTGCGCGCAACATCGCGGTGCTCGCGCAGGCGCGGCCGTAGAGCGATCGCGACGCCCAACCGTCGCCGCGCCCCGGGCGGGAGATGGCGGTCCGAGGGCGTTGCGGTCTGCAACGGCCCGGGCATGTGAACATGCGCCTTCCGGACGGCAACGGCACCCTCCAACGGCATTGACAGGCCGGGTGGCCTGTCTCCCGGTTGACGGCGATGTCGGTTCGTCTTCAAGCCGCGCCCTGGGCGCGAGATGGCGGTCCGACGGCGTTGCCGCCGCCGTTCGGAGGGGCCGGTCGCCTGACCGGCCCGACTTCGTCACACCTCGACGCTGTACACCACCCCGTCCTCGACCTCGATGCGCAGGCTCACCACGTCGTAGCGGTACTCGGCGCTGGTCCGCCCGCCCTCCCAGGTCAGGACGTGGCGCGGCGAGTCGCCGGTGATCGGCAAACACGAGTTCAGCTCGAAGCCCGGCAGCGGTCGGCCGTAGGGGTCGCGCAGGTCCGCCTGCAGCCGCCCGCGCACGTTCGCGTCCACGGTGATG
>CAZTZN010000164.1:0-10514 GCA_964617715.1 uncultured Armatimonadia bacterium
CGCAGATTTCAGTTCTTTCGGGGAGGGGGAGACCGCGCAGCGGTCGGGGGAGGGCGCTTTCTTCCAGGAAAGCGCCCTCCCCCACGCCGTCGCCGCTGCCTTCGTCCTGCTCCGCCGAGGGCGGCCTGCGCGGTTCGGGTTGGCGGTGGCTGACATGAGCCCATCCGCCACGGGTAACCTGCGGCCGACGGAGGGTGAATCTGGTTCAACGGCAATCATCACGCAGTTCGTAGTCCGCGCATCAGGCAGGTCGCCCGACAACCCCGGGGTGGTCACCGAGCGACCTCACCAAGCGAATGGATGGTGGCGAAGATGGCGGTTGCACCGCGACGCTGGGGCGTGATCCTGCTGGTGGGCGCCATGTGCTGCGCGGCATGGGCCGGGAACCTGTCGGTCAAGGTCGAGGACGGTGGCGCGCCGGTCAATGGCGCGATCGTGAACGTTCAACCGGGCGGGCCCAGCGGCACCACCAACGCCGCGGGGAAGTGGCACGAGAACGGTATCGCCGCAGGCGACTATCAGGTTGTTGCCTGGAAGACCATCGCGGGCACACTCAAGGGTGCGGTGGCGGATGTCACCATCCCCGCTGCAGGCAACGTGGACGTCACGCTCTCTCTGGTCGATGCGGCGTGGACCTACAACCTGTTCCCCTACGCGGTCGGCAACCGGTGGCAGTACGACTACCGTCACAGCGGACCTGACGGCCGCTGGAGCGCCACCTGGCGCGAGCGGGTGGACCGCGCGACCACCGTGGACGGCGAGCCTGCGGTGGTGCTGGCGGCCTCCAAGGACATGGCGCCCGAGTGGGAGGAGATCCGGGCATCAACCCGCCAGGGCTTCGTGCTGTTCACCCAGCAGCACGGCGCGGATACCATCAAGTTCGACCCGCCCATGCGCCTGGGCGCACTGCTCCCCATGGACTACGAGTGGGTGGCCACCACGACGATGCATCACAGCGACGGCTCACCTGACGAGCCCGGGCTGCTGCGCTGCAAGCTGGTGGGCTTCGAGCGCATCACCGTGCCGGCGGGGACCTTCGACACCGCCAGGCTCGAGGTCGTCATGACCATGGGCGGCGAGACCAACGAGCTGACCGTCTGGGCGGCGCACAACGTCGGCGTCGTGCGCGAGATCGAGGTCAACACCGAGCGCAAGAACCTCAAGCAGCTCGAGGAGTACACGATTCGGGGACTGCCGCTGCGGCCCATCGGGCCCATCCGCCCGATCATCCCCAAGCCGTAGCCCGCACGCGCACAGTCAACAGCGCTTCCTGCCGCGATGCCCGGCGGCAGGAAGCGTTCATACGTGGCCGTCCGTCATCAGGCAGGTGATCCGCCCATGCTCATGCGCAGCGCGCTCATCGCGGCACTGCTCGCGCCGACCATCGCCGCCACCGCGGAGGTGGAGCACCCCGTGTACGCATCTGACTTCGAGTTCAGTGAACAGCGGCTCCAATCGGTCCTCGAGGCCTCTGCGCCGGTCATGGCGGTGTCGGAGGATGAGATTAGAGCGCTCATCACCGAAAAGGCCGGCTTCTACGAGATTCAATGTCCGAATTGCGACGCCGGGCGCCAGGGCGACCAGCTCGTATGGAGCATCGAACATCCTGATCAGCTCCGCTGCAAGTACTGCGGCTACGTCTACCCCAGCGAGCAGTACCCGATGGACCACGTCTACGAGCACGTGGCGCCCACCGGCGAGGTGCAGCAGTATCCCTACTACGAGGGCCCTGACGGCTTCAAACACTTCTTTCAGGCCAAGATCGACTACCACGCACGTTACTGGGCGGCGGCGATGGCCTTCAACTGCGCCCGCGCCTGGTACTGGGGCGGCGGCGACGACTACGCCCGCCGCGCGGTGCTGATCCTGCACCGCATGGCCGAAGTCTACCCGCACCTGCCCGTTCACGGGCTGAGCGATTACAGCTTCCGCCGGCCGGCATTCTATGACAACGACCCGCCCCACCCCTATCTGTCGCAGAAGCTGGGCTCCACCTGGTTCTACAACGAGATCAGTCACCCCCTGGTGATGGCCTACGACCTCACGTACAGCAGCCCCGCGTGGGATGAGCTGTCGGCGAGGCCGGGCGAGGATGCGCGGGCGCTGGTCGAACGTGATCTCATCCGCGCGATGGCCGATTTCACGTTGATGCAGGACCGCCGCTGGCTGACCAACATGACGCCTTCGTGGTGCCGCGGGCTGATCACCGTTGGTCGCGTGACCGGCGAGCCGAGTTACGTCCACCTCGCGGCGGGAATGCTGCGCGATCTGCTGCGCCAGGACTTCATGGCCGACGGCATGTGGAGGGAAGGCTCTGTCTCCTACCACCGCCAGACCGCTGGCGGGCTGCGCAACGCCTGGAACGCAGCGGTCGGCTACTCGGATCCGCCCGGCTACACCTTCGAGGAGACCGGCGAGCGCGAGGTCGCGCTCCGGCCGGAGGTGGCCGCGACGATCACCGCCTGCACGGGCGGCTACGAGGGTGGCTCGCCGGAGTTGACGATCGAGGGCGAGCTGCCCGCCGACCTCCCACTTGCGGGCCGGCCGGTGCTGGTCGAGCATGCCGACGGCCGCTTCTCCTTGCTGGAGGCCACGCGGCTTGAGACCCGCAACGGCACACAGGTGCTGGTGTGCGCGCAGCCGCCGGACTTCACGGTTGCGGGTGAGACCACGAGCTTCCACTACTACCCGGTGCGCGAGATCGAGGGCCGACCGACGCTGCACATCCAGCCGACTACCACGTGGGCCGCACAGTGAGGGCCATGCCATGACTGAGCGCGAACGGAAACTGCACGAGCACATCGCCGGGTGCCACGAGCGTGCCCGGCGGCATCTGGGGGCGAGTGACGCGGACGTGCAGCGCGGCTTCGAGCTGCACCGCGAGCTGCTGGTGTGCGACAGCTTCACGCTGCCGTGGAGCATCCCTTCGAGCGCCGGCATCGCGCGCATCAACGCGGCCATCGAGCAGAGCTGGGATGCCTCCGAGATCGCCCAGCTTCGGCTCAACGTGAACCTCGCCGACGTGGTCTACGACGAGGAGTGCGCGCATCTGCACGACATCATCCTCGATGCGGCCGGCGTCAACGCCACGGTCATCAACGCGGGCTGCGGCCCGGGCCTCGACTACACGGTGCGCTGCGCCGGACGCTTCCAGCAGGTCTGCGACGGCCTGCGCGACCGCTGGACCAAGGCCATCCACGCGCGCCAGGCGCGCGAGGCCTTCGCCGAAGGCCGCCGCGCGATGATCTTCTCGGCCAACAACCCGCCCGCGGACACGGGCTTCGATGATGGCTGGGACCAGCTTCGCTGGCTGGAGTGGTTCCACCGCATGGGCTTTCGCATCATGCACCTGACCTACAACCGCCGCAACCCGGTGGGCGATGGCTGCATGGAGGAGGCCAACGGGGGGCTGTCGGCCTTCGGGCACATGGTCATCGAGGCCATGAACGACCTGGGCATCGTCATCGACACGCCGCACACCGGCGAACGCACCACGCTCGACGCGGCGACGCACTCGCGCGCGCCCATCGCGGCCTCGCACACCGTCTGCCGGGCGCTGCGCGACCATCCACGCGGCAAGACCGACGAGCAGATCCGCGCCATCGCCGAGAAAGGCGGCTTCATCGGGATCACCTGCGTGCCCCACTTCCTGCGCGAGGGCGGCGGGACCATCGTGGACCTGCTCGACCACGTCGAGCACGCGATCAAGGTCGCGGGCATCGACCACGTGGGCATCGGCACCGACACCGGCTACGTAGCGCCGCCGCCGGATGAGCCCGCGATGTTGCCCCTGCCCCGCGCCCGCGCGCAGTGGTGGTCGTACTGGCTGCCCGGCACCACCGGTGGCGGCAACGATGAGGCGTCGAACGGCAGCCTCGCCTGGGTCGCGTGGCCTTGGTTCACGGTGGGCCTGCTCATGCGCGGGTACGCGGAGGAGGACGTGGCGAAGGTCGTCGGCGGCAACGCGCTGGGGCTGTTCGAGGAGGTCGAGCGCGCGGCAACGGTACACGTGCGCGGCGCGTGACGGCCCGGAAGGCGGCCATGAACCCGATCGAGGCGTGGGCGCGGCAGTTCCTCTGCATCCGCGAGGTGGACAGCGTCAGCCGCACCTACCACGGCGACGGTCCGCCCAGTTGGCGGCGGCCGTGGCCCGAGGTGGAGGCGGAGTTGTCCCCCGCGCGCCCCGGCGACTGGTGGCCGATGGTCAGGCTCGTCGATCTGCTCGATGCCGCGGGCGACGCGCGTCTGCTGCTGGACCTGGGCAGCGGCCCCGGATGGCCCGCGGTGCCACTCGCACGCAGACTCCCCGCGGTCGTCGCGGTTGACGCTTCGGAGCTGGCGGTCTCGCTGCTCGCGGCTGTCCGGTCGCGTCATGACCGGCTCGACCCGTGGATCGTGCGCGGCGATGTGGCTCGCCTGCCCTTCCCTGATGCTGCGTTCGAGGTGGCGGCTCGTGAGCTGCTGGAGGCCGTGTCGCGGGCGGACGACGCCCGGGGGAGCTGCCTGTCCGTGCGCGGCACGAAGCCGATCGCCTGACTGCGCGGGGCGGTTCACCGCGGGTCAAGGACGAACCCTGCGGTCGCGGCGAGCATCAGTATCGCACCAAGCATCGCCAGCAGGAGGGGCGCACACGCCGAGGGCGTCTTCTTCGGGCGGACCGCGTCCACTCCCTCGCGCAGGGTGGGCTTCAGCGGCTGCTTGCGCCAAGTCGCCGATGCGCACTCGGTGGCGCCGGTTTGGAGGCACTTGTTCCCCGGCACTCCAGAGCGCTCGGCCTTGCGGATCGCGTGCGCATCCTGCCGGGCCCGGGCCTCCGGCCCGCGCCGCCGGTCCTCACGCAGGCTACGCACCGGCGATGACCCGACGTGCTCACGACCAAAGAGCTTCGCCTCGGCCTCGCGGCCGTAGGCGCCCCCCTCCATCTCCTCATGATGGCGCAGCGGCCGGGGATCGAACCGGTCGGCCTTGGGCTGGTAGTCGCCCGGCGGGCGGCGCTTGTAGGGCTCCACGGTCCTTCTCCAGTGTCACGGGCACGTCGTGCTCACGCGGCGCGTCACTTCTCTCGCCGCGTGCCCTGCACCTCCGGGCACGCAGGTCTCGCCCAGGCAGGTGCCCGGCAGACAGGTGCGAAATCACCTCCGACGCGCGCACGCCTTCTGACCGGAGGGAACTGATGACTGATCTCGACGCGCGCATGGCGCGCCTGCACGAGCACATTGAGGAGTGCCACGCCCGCGCCCGCGAGCTGCTGGGCGCGACCGACGCGCAGGTGCAGGCCGGCGTGGAGTTGCACGAGCGCCTGCTGGTGTGCGACGCCTTCGGCTTCACGCCCAGCGCCCTGAGCCGCCTCGGAGTCGAGCGCGTCAACCGAGCAATCCAGGAGCAGTGGCAGCCGGGGGAGATCTCGGAGCTGCTGCTGGACATGCGCGCCACCGGCATGTGCCACGATGACGACGCCTTCGCGCTTTACGCGGAGCTGTATCGCATCGCCGGCGTCAACGCGACCGTGAACACCGCGGGCGTCGGTCCCAGCCTCGAGCGGGCGGTGCGCGGTGCGGCGCGCTTCACGCAGGTGTGCGACCTCCGCCCTGAATTCTGGGCGAAGGCCACGAGTGCCGACGACGCGCGGCGCGCCTGCGCTGAGGGCCGGCACGCCATGATCTTCTCGGCCAACAACCCGCCGGCGCAGGTGGGCTTCCGCGACGGCTTCGACATCCTCGCCTGGCTGGAAGTGTTCCACCGCTTCGGCTTCCGGGTGATGCACCTGACCTACAACCGCCGCAACTTCGTGGGTGACGGCTGCACCGAACCCAGCAACGGTGGCCTGAGCGACTTCGGCTTCGAGGTCGTGGCGATGATGAACCGCCTGGGCATCCTCATCGACACGCCGCACTCGGGCGTCGAGACCACGCTGGACGCCTGCCGGGCCTCGCAGGCGCCGGTGGCGGCCACGCACACGGTCTGCCGCGATCTCTCCGGCCACCGGCGCGGCAAGACCGACGCGCAGATGCGCGCCATCGCCGACACCGGGGGCTTCGTGGGCATCACCTGCATCCCCTACTTCCTCGCCCGGCACGGGACCATCGTGGACCTGCTGGATCACATCGACCACGCGGTGGATGTGATGGGCATCGACCACGTGGGCATCGGCACCGATGTGGCCTTCAGCGCCCCGCCCCCGACCGAGCCCGAGCTGCTGCCCATACCGCCGGGCCGCACCCGCTGGTGGTCGCTGTGGCAGCCCGGCGATCTGTCCGATAACCCGGAGGTGCATCGCGAGAACAGCCACGGGAGCCTGTCGTGGATCTGCTGGCCCTACTTCACGGTGGGGCTGCTGATGCGCGGCTACGCGGAGGAGCAGATCGCGAAAATCGTGGGCGGCAACATCCTGCGCGTGCTCGATGAGGTGCAGGCGGCGGCCGACGGCATGTGACCGCGTGTCTCTAACCTGCCAGCAGCACATCCTTGATGATGAGCGTGGCCGCCACGCACAGGAGCACGACTCCGAAGATAGTCTTTACGTGATGGGATTTCAGCCGCGTCGCCATCAGGTGCGAACCCGCCTGGCTCCCGATCAGGCCCGCCGCCCCACATGCCACCAGCAGGCGGGGGGATAGATGAGCCACAGCGAGATGCGACGCGAAGCCCATCCAGTTGGAGCCGGTCACGATGGCCGCTGAAGTGGCGACGGCGGTTCGCGGGTCGAGCCCGCAGATGTAGAGCATCGGCACGATGAAGGACCCTCCGCCCCGGCCGATCAGGCCGGCGACGAAGCCGAGGGCAAGTCCGCCGATCGCCCCGACCAGCCACTGTCCGGAACGTGCGAGTTCGCCTCGGTGGGGCCGCCAACCGGTGAGCATGAGGAGCCCGGCGGCCGCGGTGAACAGGGCGAAGCAGATGATGACGGGGCGGGTGGGCAGGTGCACGGAAACGAGGGCGCCGAGAGGCGGTCCCACCAGGACGGCGACCATGAAGGGCCCCCCCACCCGCCAGTTGACGACGCGGTGCCTTACGTAGGTCACCGATGCCGAAGTGGCCGAGATGGCGCCGCACAGCAATCCGACGGGTATCGCTTCGGTCTTGAAGTCGAGGCCGAGCCAGTACAGGGCCGGTATGATCAGTTGCCCGCCCCCCATGCCCAGCATGGAGAAGACGAAGGTGACACCCAGCACCGCGGTCGCAGCAAGCCACACCTGCACTGTTCTGCCTCCTGTTGCTCTCAGGGACGCCGGCGGGTTCCGGTTCGTCGGTCGGGCGCGCACATCGCGGCCGCGTGTGCACGCCGCTTCTGCTGACGCCGCCCCGGCACCGGTGCAGGGGCCGGGGCGGTGTTGGGGCAGGGAGACGGCGTCGCTACTCACAACGCAGGCAGACCATCTTGCCGTCCCTGACACGTGCCCCGGGGGCGAAGATGCCCTCGCCGCACAGGTCACACCTGAGCCACTCGAAGGTGCCACGAGGCGGCTCGAAGTCGGCCTCGAAGACATCCGAGACCGAAAACAGCTCCTCCTCGCGGGCGGTCATGACCACATGGATCATCGGGTCCGTGATCTCGGGCGCTACGTGCTGGGGCTCGACGCCCCGTGACCTGAGTCTCACGAACTCCGAACCCAGGCTCTTCTCCTGCCGGTCGGGGTTCACTGCGACGCGCACCGCCCGCCGGGTCGCCACGTCTATCAGCGTGAACGCGAGGCGGTAGTGGTCCAGTCTCTCCACGTTCCCCTTGCCGTAAGTGCACCCGGTTGCCACCTGCACGCCGTCCAGGAAGCACGCCATGGCGTGGGCGGGCCCGGTTTCTGACAGGACGTAGAGTTCCTTGTTCTGAGCCCGCTGCACACCCAGCTTCTCCATCGCAGCGAGACCCGCGCGCAGACCCAGCGGCATCGCCGGGCACCTGTGTCCGTGGAACTTCACGGCCATCTCAAACAGTTCGTCCAACTCCCCGTCGGTCATCGTCGATCATCTCCTCCTCTGCACGGTCTTCCGGTCAGGCGGGTCGGGCGTCACAGCCTGCCGTGTCCCGCGTAGTATGCCAGCAGCTTCCAGATCATCTTCCCTGCGACCACGTAGAGCACCACGCCGATGAGCAGCTTCACCTGGCGGCGATTGAGCCGTGAGGTCATCAGCCAGGCCCCCACGATGGCGCCCAGGGCCGACCCGAGCGCGGTCAGGCCCAGCAGGCTCCAACTCATGTGCCCCAGGCTGGCGTGCCCGAGAAAGCCCGCAAGGGACGAGAAGATCACCACAAATGAGGTGGTCGCCGAGGCCTTCTTCGGGTTGAAGCCCAGCCACACCAGCACCGGGACGATGAAGTTCCCGCCGCCGACGCCGAGCAGGCCCCCCAGGAAGCCCGCCAGTGCCCCGACGGATCCGCCGTAGGCCCACAACTGTCGGCGCGAGGCATCGTGCTCGCGCTCGCGGGGATGGTGGAAGATCATCATGCTCGCGGCGAACAGCAGGAAGCCGACAAACAGCCACAGCAGGATGTCCTTGGGCACGTACTTGCTGGCATAAGCTCCCAGCGGGGACAGCGGCGTAGCCACCACGATTATCGGCAGGGCGACGTCGAGCATCACCAGCTTCTCGCGCATCAGACGCGGCTGGGCGCACACCATGGCGATGGAGTTGAGCAGCAGCGCCACCGCCATGGCGACGCGCAGATCGATGCCCAGCGCGTAGTAGACCGGGATGAGGATGAAAGCGGCCCCCACCCCGGCCACGGTCAGGATGGTGGTGAAGACGAAGGTTATCAGCGCGGCGATCAGGTATGTCGGCATCCTGCAGATGCTCCAGGAGGTCTAG
Organism: uncultured Armatimonadia bacterium; assembly: GCA_964617715.1. Taxonomy (GTDB): domain Bacteria; phylum Armatimonadota; class Zipacnadia; order Zipacnadales; family UBA5352; genus JALGVA01. Next base: position 8,803 of record CAZTZN010000164.1, read on the forward strand.
GCTTCGTCGGCGACGGACGCAGACTCGGGCGCGGCGGGGGGAGGCTCAATGCCTCGCTCGGCCAGGATCCGGTCGGTCGCATCTTCGTCGTAGGTGTCGGGAAGCAGAGAGCCGATGAATTCGTGCAGCGGGGCAAGCGGCTCTCCGTCAAGCGTCTCTGCAAGGCCGTAGCGGACGAACGCCCCGCAGCGACTCCGCGTCACCAGCCCGGCTCGCCGGAGGATCGCGAGCGCCCGAGACACGCTCGGCTGTGGGGCCTCGAGCGCCGCCTCCAGCCGCGAGACGCACATCGGGCGGTGGATGAGCGTTCGCATGATCTCCAGGCGAAGCGGATGGGCAAGCGCTCCGAAGACATCGGCCAGATCGGCAACGCTATGTGTTTTGCTATATATCTCCATATCTACATTTAAGCATATGTCGCGCAGGATGTCAAGGCATCAGACGAGTCTGGGGGCAATCGAGGAGGCCGGGGCGGGGCAGGCGTGGGCGCCGGGCGCGCCAACGGGTTGCGGAGCTGCAGACGCGGTGGCGGATGAAATCACCACGGTTGCGCCGGATCTCGCGAGCGATGCCCTGTGGCGCGGCTCACTGCGCCGGCTCCCTTCGGGCGGAATCGACTACCGCCCGCAAGTCCTCGATGAGCGCCGGATCGTGGCCGGTCAGCTCGCGATCGGCCGGCAGCGCCTGCCCGTGACCGCAGGCGCGGTCGAGCAGGTGCCTGTCCGAACGCCTCTCCCCCATCGCACCGTTGAGCATCTCTCGCCGGATGATCCCGAGCAGCCCGCGGCGCATCTCACGAGCGGGGTCAGCGCGTCGATCAGCTCGGCCGGGAACTTCGCAGCGCGCGCCTGCGCGTCCACCCGCGCGCGGGCCTGTGCGCAAAAACGCAGGATCTTCGCCGGGTGCGCGCGCATGCCCACCCCGGCGAGGATGCGCCGCGCGGCCTGGTTGATGTGCGGCAGGCTGTCGTCGGATGCGACGGCCAGCCGCCCGGGGATCATCGACTTCTCTTCAGGTCGCCGTCCAGCCCCCATCAACGTAGATGATCTGGCCGGTCACGAAGCTCGAGGCGTCTGAGGCCAGCCAGACGCACGCGCCCTGCAACTCGTGGACATCGCCCCAGCGGTGGAGGGGCACGCGCTCGGTAATGATGCGATTGCGCTCGGGGTCGTCCTGCAGCGCCCGGGTGTTGTCGGTGCGAAAGTACCCGGGCGCGATGGCGTTCACGTTGATGCCGTACTGCGCCCACTCCACCGCGAGGGACCTGGTGAGCTGCGCGATGCCGCCCTTGGAGGCGGTGTAGGCCGGGATGAGGGATACGCCGATGGCCGAGAGCAGGCTGGCGATGTTGACGATCTTCCCGCGGCCGCGATCGACCATATGCCGCCCGACCGCCTGCGCCACGAAGAACGCGCCGCGGATGTTGATCGCCATGACCTGGTCCCACATCTGCGGCGTATACTCCAGCGCCGGCGCGCGGTTGATGGTGCCCGCGTTGTTGACCAGGATGTCGATCTTCCCGAACTCCTGCAGCACCGCGTCCACGACCGGGCCGATCTGCGCGAGGTCGGTCAGGTCGGCGGGGAACTCGACTGCGCGCCGCCCGGTAGCGGCGGCGATCTCGTCGGCGGCGCGCAGGAGCTGGTCCTCGCTGCGCGCGGTCAGGGCAATGTCGGCGCCGGCCTCGGCAAGGCCCATGGCAAGGGCCTTGC
>CAZTZN010000165.1:0-2380 GCA_964617715.1 uncultured Armatimonadia bacterium
CGCATCGACGAACTTCAGGCGCAGCTCGCCGAGGCCCAGGCGGAGGCGCTGCGGGCGCGCGAAGAGGTGCGTGCTGCGCGCGAGGAGGCCTCCGCGGAGGCGGCGAGCGCCGCGCGTGCGGAGTTCGCGGGGCACGCAGCCACGATGTCGGCGCAGCTCGCCCGCACCATGCGTGAGGTCGAGGAGGTGCGCGAGGCGGCAATCCGGGAGCGCGAGGCCGCCGTGGCTGAGGCGCAGGCGCGAATTGACCAGCTCACCGCCGCTCTCGAAGAGGCGGAGTTCCGCGCACGCGAGGCGCACCGACTCGCCCGGGAGGAGTATGAGACCGAGATCGCGACCTCGCTCGCGGAGGCGGCCGCGATGAACGAGCAGATCGAGGCGGTGCGTAGCCAGGCGCGCGCGGAGTACCAGGCGGTGCTTGACAGCATATCCGAGATAGTCGTGGTGCACGACTTCGACGGCCGCATCCTCTTCGCCAACCGCGCCGCCGCGCAGGCGGCGGGCACGACGCTGGAGGAGCTGGTCGGCCGGAGCTGTCTCGACGTGTGGCGCCCGCAGGGCGCTACCTTCGAGGTGTGTCCGGGCGTGAATGCCCTGCAGGGGGGGGAGGCGGCGGCGGTTGAGATCAAGACCCCGGACGGCCGCGTCCTGGCGCTGGAGGGCAATGTTCTGCGGGCCGAAGACGGGCACATCATCGGTGCCCTCGAGACGGCGGTGGAGGTGACCGGCGCGGGTCACGCGCGAGGGCCGGTGGATCAGGACGTAGCCTTCCTGCAGACCCTGCTCGACAGCATCCCCAACCCGGTCTTCGTCACCGATCCCACGGGGCGCTGCTACGGCTGCAACGCCGCTTTCGCGGGGGGCGTCCTGGGCCTGCCGCGGCATGAGGTGGTGGGAGCGGCGCTGAGTGAACTGGGCGTGGGCGTCCCCGATGAGCTGGTTGAGGCGCTGTGTCGGTTCAGCGACCGCCTGCTTCATCACGGCGGAGAGGAGACCTACGAGGAGACGATCACCCGCGCCGATGGCTCGCGCCGCACCTATGCCTTCCGCAAGGAGGCACATCGGGACGAGACGGGGCGGGTGGTGGGCATTATCACCGCGATGCTCGACATCTCGGGGCTGCAATCGGCGCAGCGGGCGCTGGAACGGGAGCGCGAGCACACCGCCTCGTTGCTCAGGCACGCGCCGGTCATCATCGTGGAGATCGCCCCCAACGGCATCACCTCGGCGGTCTACGGCGCGTGCGCCGAAGTGCTCGGCTACGAGCCCGACGAGCTGGTGGGGCGCAACTGGTGGAAGACGTTCTTCCCCGGCGCGCTCTACGACCAGCTCGAGAACGTGATCGGCGCCATGCGCGCGGGCCTGGAACTCGAGGACCACGCTCTGGTGATGCAGCGTAAGGACGGGGAGCAGCGCACCGTCTCGTGGACCACCGCAAACGTGCATGATGACAACCACGAGCTGGTGACCATCTTCGGCGTCGGTTACGACATCACCGAGCGGGCGCAGTCCGAGGCCATCACCCAGCACCGGCTCAACGAGGCCATCGAACGCGTCAAGAAGCTGCGCTGCCTGAGCAACGTAATGCGTCTCGCCGATGACGCCGATCTCAATCTCAACGAGATCCTGGCCGGCGTCGTCGCCAGCCTGCCGCCGGCGCTGCGTTACCCGCACATCGCCAGCGCCCGGGTGCGGGTGTGGGACCGGGAGCGGGAGGCGGGTGACGCCGCCGGCCCGCCGGTGGCCACCATGAGCGCCGACATCGTGGTCAACACCGAGGTCATCGGCTCGATTGAGGTGCGCTACCACGAGCCACGCCCGGACGTCTCCGACGGCCCGTTCACCGCGGAGGAGCGGGACCTGCTCGACCTGCTCGCCGAACGCCTCGGCCAGGCCGTGGCGCGGCGCAGCGCCGAGGAGAGCCTCGCCCAGCAGTTGCGGTTCCGTCACTTGCTCATTGAGCAGGCCAACGTGTGGATGATGGCGCTCGATCTGAACCGCAACATCATGTTGTGGAATCGGGCCGCCGAACAGATCAGCGGCTACCCGCGCGAGGATGTGGTCGGCCACGACGAGATCTGGGAGTTGATCTACCCCGACCCGCACTACCGCTCCGAGGTGCTCAGCACACTGGCGGAGACGGTGCTCGGCTCGCAGGTGATCGAGAACTGGGAGACGATCGTGCGACGCAAGGACGGGCGTGAGGTGGTCGTGTCCTGGAACGCGCGCAAGTTCATTGACGACGACGGCACCACCATCGGCACGGTCGCGACCGGGCGCCAGGTCCCGGTCGGCGGCGCCGCCGCCACCGAGCGCTCGGCCGGCCGCGATTCGGGGACCTGACCGCCCGCCTCAGCCCTGCCCGGGGAGCACCCGCCGC
>CAZTZN010000165.1:2480-10380 GCA_964617715.1 uncultured Armatimonadia bacterium
ACCGGCGCAAGGCCGAGAGGGCGACCACGTAGGCCTCGTGCTCGGCCAGATACCTGTCGAATGACAGCCCCATGTGCTCGACGTAGAAACGTGCCTGACCACGTGTGTTGAAACGCTCGATCAGCTCCTCAAGCGCGGTCCTGATGGTGACCACGACGATCTTGTCGAAGCTCGCCACCGGCTCGGCTCACCTCTCCGCGGCGGGCGGCGGCGCTGCGACCGTCATCTGCGCCTCGGCCGTCTGGCCCGACAACACTTCACGAGCGGTGATGCGCCAGGTGCCGGGCACGGCGTTGAAGGCCACGGGCAGCTCGAAGCGCGCCACGCCGTCCTCGGCGATCAGCTCGCGCCGCGGCCAGGTCTCCTCGGTCCCGTCCGGCCGGAAGACGCGCACCCTGACGGGCAGCAGGCCCTGCGGGCGTCCGCGCATGCGCGCCACGCACTCGACGGTCTCGCCCGGGACCACCGCGTCGCCGCGCACCTCCAGCACCGGCTCGCCGATGGGCCGGTCGGTGAGCGCGTAGAGGTTCGCGTAGCCCACGCGCAACTCACCGCTGATGCGGTCGGTCTCGCCCAGGTAGCGGTCGTTGCGCAGGTCGTAGACGTGCCGGGCGGCGGGCAGCACCGTGGTCGCCGGGCCGTCCTCACCGGCGTTGCGGAACAGGCCGATGATAGTGAGCCCGGGCGCCTCCCAGCGGACCGTCTCGGTCCAGCGCAGTGGGCCGCCGCCCGCGCTCTGCCGATAGGGCGGCTCGATCCCCGCCAACGCATAGATCGCGCCCAGCAGACCGCGCAGCGGCATCTCCGCCATGTCCTGGCGCAAGCCATCGTAGCCCTCGATCGAGAAGTTCAGCAGCACCGCCGTGCCGGCGCCGAAGCGATTGACGATGACCAGGGGCGTGCCTTCGTGCTCGGCCAGGGCATCGCCGTCGGTCACGCGCAGGGCGGGGTCGATGCGCGTCTCAAGAGCGACGGGCGCCCTCGTCCCGCCGATGGTCGGCGCGATGTCGATGGTCGCCATCTGCAGCGGTGACGGAGTCGCCCCCGACGGCGTCTGCACCACTCCGAACACATCATCGAGCACGCCCGCCGTGCGCGGCTTGCAGTGCCCGTCGCGCTCGCCCGGCTGCAGATCGGCGATCAGCAGGCCACCGTCGCGCACGAAGTCGCGGATCTGTGTCGCCACTTCGTCGGAGATGGCCCGACAGTACGGGAGGATCAGCGCGCGCTCGTCGCCGTCGGTCAGGTCGCCCTCGGTGATGGTGCGGTCGCTGAGGTAGTGCGCCTGGAAGCCCAGGTCCTGGGTGGCATCGAGGAAGGCGTTATGCGCACGGTCGATGGATCCGCCGCGGCGCGGCTCCACGCCGTCGGCGTAGACCGAGGGCATCGAGTAGAGCAGGCCGATGCCGTCGTGGGGCATGACCATGCGCTGCATCAGGGTGCCGACGCCGTCGCGGATGTCGCGCATCTCGTCGATGATCACGCCGCTGGTGTCGTCCCAGGGGTGCCAGTCAGGGGCGAGGAATCCGTGGAAGCGCCCGATGCCGTCCCAGCGCCACCACCAAACGCCATCGAAGCCGTCGCTGATCATGCGCCACATGCGCATGGCCATCGGCTGCGGGTCGCGGCGATAGCCCATCCAGTTGGCGGTGATCAACTCATCGCGGGGCGCCAGCGAGCGGATGATGTCGTTGCCGATGCTCGGGTAGGGCGCGAACAGTCCCACCCGCTCGATGATCGCGTCGTAGTCATCGCCCAGCCGTCCCGCGCCCTCGAAGCCGGTGATCGCCAGCGGGTCCATCGCAGCGTAGATGCGGGCGTACCTGCCACAATACACCGCGTAGTTGTAGCGCCGGAAGGCCTGGCGGTCGTACCAGCGCGCCACATGCCCGGCATTGAGCGCCGCCTGCTCGTTCAGGTCGCCGGGCTCGAAGAAGCCGATCTCCTCGAAGGAGCCGAAGTCGCTGTCCCACGAGGCGTTGAGCGCCGCGATGGTCCGGTACCGGCTCTCCAGCCACTCGCGGTAGGCGGCCAGACACGCCGGGTGCGCGCACGCCCCACGCGTCTGGTTCTCGTCGCCCAGCGAGTAGGCGTAGACCCCGTGCTCACGCGCCCCGTGGTACCTGTCGGCGATCTCCTGGATGTGCTGCGTTACCGCCGGTTCATCGTTCCAGCATACCGGCTCCATCACGCCGTCCTCGCCTACGGTGTCGAGGATGCGCGTGGTGTACGGGACGTACGCCAGGTCCACGGCCGCAATTTCGGCGGGCGGGACGGCGCCGCTGAGGATCACGGTCACGCCGTTGTCACGCAGACTGCGCAGACCCCAGTAGCCCAGGGCGCGGCGCGGGTAGTCCCACATGACGAAGTTGAACTGATCGCGGCAGCGGCGGGGCACCTTGAAGGTCGCGTACGTCCGGTCGATCTCACCGTCGCCGTCCACCAGCGCCGCCTCGGCACGCATCAGGATTGTGCAGTTCTCCGGCACCCGGAAGCTGAACGGAACCTGCCCGGCCTGCGCGGGCCGCTCCTGCCGCGCGATCACCCGGTCCTCGGCGTCGCGCAGGCGCAGCACCAGGGTCTCATCGGCGCCGAACTGCTGCCCGCGCATCGCCACCGTCCCCGAGATCGTGTCGCCGACCTCGCCGAACTGCCGGTCCAGCGCCACGCTCTCGACGCCGCGAGTGGTGGTCACGTCCAGCGTCTGCGCGCCGAAGGCCTCGACTCCACGCGGGCTGGTGATGACCACCTCCATCACGTGCCGCCCGGCCGGGAGTTTGGGCGTGGTCACCACCACCTCGCCGGTCTGCCCCTGCGCGACCTCCACCTTCCGCCCGCCCATCTTCACGCGCCGGCCATCAGCCCGACGCAGCGAGCAATCCACGGTCAGCGGCACGGTGTCCGACAGGTCGCTGGTGATCGCCACCGACAGCGCGCCGGGCAGATCGTCGCGGTGCAGCATCACCGGCGTCGGCGGCCGGTTGGTGAAGGTCACCGCGCTGTCGCGCCCCGCCGCCCAGCGGATGGCGTTGGCCGCGAAACCCGCCCAGTACTCGTACTCCGCCAGCGCCTCGAAGCTGAACTCCATGCGCGGCGTCAGGGCCTCCTCGCCGCCCGGCAGGCGGATGAACAGCGCCCGGCCTGCGCCCAGGCGGTAGCGTGTGAGGATGCGGCGCGCCAGCTCGGCGTCGGTGGGGTCGGTGAGCCCGAACGCCGCCGCCATCTCGCGGCCCCTGGCCAGCGACGCCAGCGGGAAGCGCGCGATCAGCTCGTCGGGCAGCTCGTCGCTCACGCGATCATCGGTGAAGGCGATCGCGGGCGGCCGGCCCACGCATACCAGCCCTGCGCCCTCACGGATGACCTGCTCGAGGAGGTAGTACTGCGCCTCACGTGACAGGCCCTCGAGGTCCACGCCGCCGAACACGAACACGTCCGCGCCCTCGCGGATGAGCCGCAGCGCCCGCTCCATCCCGGCCGCGCCGTCATCCACCTGCCGCCCGGTGCGCTCGTAGTAGACCACGTCGAACTGCAGGTCGAGCCGCTGCGCCATCTCCGCCACCTCGCGCGAGCCCATGCTGCGCGCGTTCATGAAGAACAGCGCCTTGATCGGCCCGCCGGGCAGCGGCTTCGCCCAGCGCACGTGCGGCGTGACGTAGTCGAGGGTGTACACGTGGTCGGCCGCCACCAGCTCGGGCTGCTCCCACGCCTGCTGCGCTCCGAGCGGCGCCAACGCCGCCAGCAGCGCCGCTCCCGCGAGGATCATCCGCCTGATGCTCATCTTGCGCACCCTTTCCACGCGTCTTCGCGACTCCTCTTCGGCGCCGGCCGTCACGCCTCGCGCAGCAGCAGGGCGACTTTGACCTTCCAGCGCAGCTCGTTGAGCGCAAACGCCAGCCGCCCGATCTCCACGGTCTTTGTGGCCCAGGTCAGCGCCGACACCTCTCCCGCGGACGCGGCGGCCCGAAGCTCCCGGTAGCGCTCGTCCAGCGGCGCGAACTCCTCCTCGAAGGGCACGTCCGCCTGCTCGCGGTAGGTCTGCGCCAGATCCTCGTGCATCGCCCGCAGCTCGTCCGCCTGCGCGAAGGCCTCCGCCAGCATGCCGCCGCAGGTCAGCCTCTCCTGCACGCCCTCCGGCCCGATCAGCGCATAGCCGTCGCGCAGCGCCAGCCGCACCGGCGCTTCGATGCCCGCGTACATCGCCCGCGCGATCTCCGGCGTCAGCTCGAAGTCGGCGCCGGCGAACCACACGTGCCCGAACAGCCACGGGCGGTGGAAGTTGCCCTCGACGTTCGCCCAGTTGTGCAGCTCCCGAGAGCCACCGGCCAGGCGCTCCCGGCACAGGTTCAGGCCCCAGACGTCCCCCTCGGCCGGCGGCGCGACCTCCATCGAGGCGAACGGGATGCGCAGCTCCAGGTTCCAGCCATCGGCCTCGATGCTCGCCGCCGCCTGCCAGTCGGCGTCCCAGGTGGCGGCGCCGGTCCTGGCGTCAAAGCGTGTGGCGATGGCGTTGGCCGCGAACTGGAGGAAGTGCTCGTGGTCGTGCGCGATGTCCACGAACAGCTCGATCACGTCGTCCTGCCAGACCGAGCCGTCGCGCGAACGCACGTCGGTCTTCAGGCCCTGCATGTTCTCCTCGAGGCAGCGCACGCCCACGTAGAGCGCCTCATCGTCATGCAGCAACGCAAACTCGGTCTGGTTGGCCGCCAGCGCGTCGCCGCCGGAGACGGTCATACCGCTGATCATGATGGCGCCCTGCCACGCGGCATCGCCGAGGTCGCCATCTACCTCGATCGGGCCGTCGGCCCGCAGGCACACCGCCGCCTGCGCGGGTACCACCGAGTGCACCTGCTGCGCCGTTGCGACACTCAGCGCGGCCGTCGTGACCAGCATGATCGCCAGTGCCATCGCTCTCATCGTCGCCTCAGTCCCATCCTCTCGGAGCCGCCGCACACTCACCCCGCCGCGCGCAGCAGCGCCCGGATCTTCATCTCCCACCGAGCATCCTGCAGCTCCTCGATCAGCGCCGGCGTGCGCGCCTGGTCCGCCATCCACTGCAGCACCGGCCGCTCGCCCTCGGCCAGGGTGCGCCTGCGCAGCCCGTCCAGCTCGGCCAGCAACTCGCGCGCCCGCTGTGCGCCCTCGGTGTCGTCCGGCAGCGCCGCCAGCGTCGCGCGCAGGTCGGCTGCGGCATCATCGACCTGTGCGGCCTCAAGCGCGCCCGTGATCTCCGGCCGGGCCATCGCGGCGTAGTCCACGCGATAGAGGCCCAGCCCGTCGAAGTAGCCAACGCCGTCCCATCGGTAGTTGAGCGCCCACACGCGCAGCGCGCGCGCCATGGCCGGGATCTCGTCGGCGCGGGAGGCGCCGTCATCGGGAGTGGGGTCGGGGAGGAGGAGCTGCTCGTAATACTGCCACTGCGCGCCGGGGTTGGCTCCGGAGACCACGTAGTTGTAGCTGCGCGTGGAGGCCTGCCGGACCGGCTGACCGTCGGCATCGAACCACTGCCGGCCCAGGTTCAGACCGCTGCGGTCGGCGGCGCCGTCCATGCGGATCCAGCCGCACTGCACGTAGGCCTGCGTGGGGTCGATCTCGATGAGGGGGCCATGCAGGCCGGTGGAGTCGTCGCCGGTGGCGGTCATCTTCACGCACTGCGCGCCCTCGCCGGGCGCGGCGTCCGCCACGACCTCAAGCTGGCCGTTGGCCCCGTAGGCCTCGCGCCACCATCCCGCCGGGACCTCACCGGCGGGCACGGGCCCGAGCGGACCATCCTCGAAGGAGCCGTTCTCGACGAGGTTGCCGCCGATGACGGGGTAGTCGAGCGCGGATGCGTGAGGAATCGGCGCCACGAGCATCCCCAGCGCGGCCAGCACCATCGCGGTCTTCACGCCGCACCCCCTGCAGCCTGCTCATCACACGTGCAGGACGGCAGCGCGCTCGGGCGGAGCGGCCGGAGCGCGCTGCCGGTCTGATCGCCTGGGGCGCTCCCGGCGCCTAGTCGTGGATGTAGGGGTTGAAGGCGATGGCGCCATCGGAAGTCTGCCCCTGCATCGCGCCTCGGCTGACGCTCTTCACGTGACCGTCGAGGAAACCGAGGTTGCACTGGCCGTTGTGCCGGAAGTCGGCATCGAACCACGGCCGGTACGACGTGCCGGGGATGGTCGGATCCCGCGGCGGGTACCAGTAGGTCTCCCACTGGTTGGCCGCGTCAAAGACCCAGACGTACTTCGCCGGCTGTGACAGCTCGTCCATCTTGAGCTTGTGGAACTGCTCGTAGTTCATGTTGGCGCAGTAGCTGAGGTCGACCGTGCGCCACGGAGTGGTCAGGGTCTTGGACCCGTCGCTGGGGCAGACCAGGATCTGCTCGTTCTTGATGTAAGGCTGCAGCAGATCGAACCACCCCACGGGGTCGGTGCGGGAGGCCGAGCCGCCGCCACCGGGCGCATACCAGTAGCTGCATCCGATGGGCGTGAGGCCATCGTAGTCCTCCGCGTACATCAGCACGGCGAGCATGATCTGCTTGACGTTCGACGAGCACGAACTCTGACGAGCCTTCTCCCGGGCCCGCGCGAACACCGGGAACAGGATAGCGGCCAGAATCGCGATGATCGCGATCACGACCAGCAACTCGATGAGGGTGAAGCCCTTGCGCATCACGGTCACGCTCCTCACGTCCGATTAAAACGCCTCGCAACGCGACTTATAATCGCCCCCCTGCCGGCCGCCGCGCTCGGCGACCGCCATTGAACTGGTACCACAAATGTATTTCTCCCGTGGGCGTTCCATCACCTCCTTGCTGCCGGACGCCGCTCCCCGGCCTGAGCCGGGTCGCCGACTCAGATGAAGGGCAGGTCCTTGACCGCCACGTTCCCGTACTGCGCCGCCACCTCCACGAAGTTGGACGGCCAGGTGCCCGCGGGCGCCCAGATGACGAAGGCGAGGATGGAGCGCCGCCCCAGCTCGATATGCGCCCGCACCCGTGTGTGCCCATCCAGCAGGTAGCGCCGATAGCCGCCTTCGGTGAAATGCTCCTCCACCAGCACGGGCACGTCCAGCTCGCCCGCCTTGACCAGCGGCAGTACCAGATCGTACTTCCTGCGCTCGATCGCGTTCTGAGTAGCGATCAGACTGTGCAACGGCACCGAGCGCGTGTCTTCCTCGACCCGGATGCTCAGCGTCCGGTAGCCCGCGATCACGTCGCGGAGCGAGCGGAGCTGCTTCTCGTGTGTCACCAGGTCCTCAGGCCTCATGCTCCACCTCAGACGACGTGCCGGCCGCGTTCCTGCTCTGACAACTGATGCGCGTCGTCGTGATCGCCCTCAATCACCGGCCTCCAGCGACCACTCCCCATCGCCCCGGTCGGCATCAGGAAGCCACTTTACGTGCCCGTCCAGGTACCAGGCATTGAACCCACCGTTGTGCCGGTCCTCGGCGAGGCTGGTAAGCGGCCACGACCACGCGCCCGACTGGCTACCCCCGATGTCCCACGGCGTCGGGTAGGGCGGCGTGACTTCGCGCTCATCGTGGGGATCGGCGTCGGCGATGGCGATGGTCCGTGCCGGGTCGCGCACCTCAACGATACGCACCGCACTCACACCGGCCTCAAAGCGGCCGTCATCGGGGAACTTGTCGTAGCAGTTCAAGCCATAGTGGCGCAGCATCGGGTCGCGATCTCCCTCTGAGGGGCAGTACCACACCTCCTCGTTGTGCACGTAGGGCTCGACCACGTCCCACCATGAGATGCGGCGCAGCACCGTGAAGCGCGGCGGGTAGACGCCGTCGGCGTCCTCGGCGTACATCGCCGCCGCCAGGCCCACCTGGCGCAGGTTCGACGCGCAGGCGGTGGTGCGCGCCTTCTCGCGCGCCCGCGCGAACACCGGGAACAGGATCGCCGCCAGGATCG
>CAZTZN010000166.1:0-10379 GCA_964617715.1 uncultured Armatimonadia bacterium
CGTAGTCGCAGATCAGCCACATCTCGCCGGTCCAGCCGCCGTTCCAGCCGTAGGTCCCCTTGCGCGCGAACATCTCGGACGCAAAGCTCTCGAGGAAGGCCACATCGCTTTGCCGCCCGGGGATCTGGGCCAGCGTCGGGCCCAGCGGCTCAACGACCGTCTCACACAGCCGCTTGAGCTCGAAGCGGGTGTCGGGGTGGGTGTACTGATAGGAGCCACCGGAGACGCCCGGCAGCAGTGAGCCGATCCCGTGATACATGATGCCCTTGATCGGCCGGGCGATCTTGGTCCAGAAGGCCTCGCGCAACTGCATGGGCGCGATGGTGATGAAGCGCGCGTCCGGGATCTCGCGCTCCCAGCGCGCCACGTAGCGCCCGGAGGCATCCACGCTGCCGGTGCCCTGGGGGCGCACATCCTGGTCGCTGAAGGTGCCGGTCTGCACCGTCGCCTCCTCCCCCGGCTCGGGAGCGGTCTGCGAGCGGTACCAGATGATCTGCGTCATCTTCATGACCTGCTGGTCGGGGCGGTTGGCGCCGCGAGCCATCTGCAGCAGCTCCTCGGTCGCCAGCCCGATGCGGATCGGGTCGGGGTAGGAGTAGGTCCACTGCGACAGGTAGTCCACATCGCCGCCCGAGCCGTAGACGTGCGCCACGCGCACCGCGGGATCGTGGAAGGTCCAGAAGTCCTCCCGGCCCGCCTCCTGCAGGCCCTTGTGCACCTGTGTGTCCAGCCCATTCCAGCCATCCCCCTGCTTCCACAGCCAGCGGTAGTAGACGTAGAGCGGGTAGTCGTCGGGGATCACGCGGTCCGCCGGGAATTCGTCGAGGCTCTCGTAGTGCACCCCGCGCATGTCCCCGACCTGCTCGGGGATGTCGTAGCCCGCGAACTCGCGGAACGCCGCCCGGTCGTGATCGTGGAAGCACGGACGCGACTCACCCCGCACCTCAGTGTGGATCAGGGCGCTCTGGAAGGCGGGGTGATCGCCGTAGGTATTGGCCATCGAGGCGCCGACGTTGAAGCAGAAGCTCTGGATCTCGGGGAACAGTCCGCAGACATCCTCGAGGTGCTCGCCGTCGCGGTTCACGCGCTTGTAGTCCTCAAGCCCGCGCGCCCAACGCCCGGGAGAGAGCCCGGAGACCACGCGCATGCCGTCGCGCAGCGCGTTGTCGAGTTTCTCGCGCGCATCGGTGATGCGTTCCTCGGTGCCCGGCGGCGCGGCGCCCCCGGCCTCCCAGATGGCGCTGTAGTCGCATCCCAGGCCGATGAAGTGGGTGAAGCCGATGTCACGCAGCGCCTGCAACTGCTCGTCGTTCTGGGCGCCGCCCCACATCACTACCGGCATACGCCCGGGCACCTCGCGGGGGACGATGGTAAGGGTGAAGCGCTCGCTGGAGACGAAGGGCGGATCGCCCGGGATCTCGACGCTGGCGGTGAGCGTGTAGTCATCGGGGCGCAGGCTGGTGTCGAGGGTGAAGGGCATGGCAAAGCTCTCGCCCGCGGCCAGGGGCGGCACCTCGACCGTCTGCGCCGACATCCCGCCCAGCTCGAAGCGCGCGCGGGCGCCGCTGAGCGTCTCGCGCAGCCGGTTGGTGAGCACGAACTCAATCGGCGCGGCGTCCTCCATGCGCACGTAGACCGCACGTCCGGCGCGCTTCTCAAAGCTCGCCGGGCGGAACTCCAGCACCCCGTTGCAGATGCGCACCTGGTCGATCAACCCCGGGAAACCGTGGTAGAGGCTGCCGACGCGATCGCCGATGACCAGTGGGTGGCGGGCGGTTGCGATCGCTCCGAGGCCGGTGTGGGTCTGCCCACCCATGACGGCGCCATCGACGAGGAAGCTGCCGGCGCCCGCACCGTCGTAGGTGAAGGCGATATGGTGCCACTCGCCCGGCTCGATCACGAAGCTCTCCGAGGTCCAGGTCTCGGAGCGGTCGCCGAAGCCCAGGTTCATGCGCAGACGGCGCACGTTCGGCGCGCTCTCGCGCGTGAGGATAAGCTGCATCCCCAGATCGTCCACATACTTGCTGTCGAGCAGGAAACACTCAGGGTAGCCGGGCAGGTCCTCGGCGCCCTGGATCCACATCTCGACCGTGAACGCCCCGGTCGGGGTCAGATCGGGGCTGGCTGCCGTCCGGGCCTGGTGGGCCTCATCTACATCGGGCCAGCCACGCTGACTGCGCAACGCCCCGCCGCCGAAGCGCCCGCCATCCACGAACTCGGCTCCCCTGAGCGTCAGGTCATGTCCGTGGCCCGACAGATCGATGGCCGGATCAGGCTGGTTGAACTGCCACAGGGCAATCACGTGGTTCCCGGTGGCGTCCTCGCCGGAATACTGGCTGGTGAACGCTTCAGCAAGCTGCACGGGCTCGGCCTCCTCCTGGGCGAACGCAAGTCCGCTGAAGATCAAAAGCGCGGCAAGTATCGGCATCATGGCGCGCACGTCAATCACTCCCTGAGATTTGCCTGCAGGCGATCCCCGAACGAGCATCCGGCCGGCGCTGCAGCGGCTAGTGCGCAGGCTCGAGCACCAGCACACTGACCGGCTTCCAGATGCCGCCGGCCATCGCGGTGTTGAGAACGCGCACGGTTATCTGGTTCTGTCCGCCCCAGTTCAGCTTCCCCGTCACGTCCATGCGGAAGGGCTTCTGCCAGCCCTCGGGGCCGAGGTCATGTTCGCCAAGGTATTCGCCGTTGACCCAGACCCACGCCGACTCGTCAACCGCCTGGAAGTCGAGCTGCACTCTCCCGGTGATCTCACGCGCCGGCAGCTCGAAGCTCAGCCGGTACCACGCGACGCCGGTGTAGTTGGGCCCGGCGTCGCCCCAGAACTGCTCAATGGCGATGGGGGCCCAGCCGCTGTCGTCGAAGTCCACCGCGAACCACTGCTGGTCCCGGCCGACATCGTCGGGGTCGGGGGCGAGCCGCCAGCCCTCTCTGGGCAGCCGGATGGCATCCGCCGTGCGCCATGCCGCCCGCGACGCCAGGAGCGCCGCGCGCTGCACCAACGCGCTTTCATCGGCGCTCGCCTGTGCCAGCAACTGTGCGGACTCGCTCGTCTGCGGCACCTTCGTCAGCGCGAAGACAGCGCCCTGGCGCACCAGCTCATTGTCATCGCGCAGCGCCCGCCCGATCAGCTCCAGGCCGGCACTGCCCAGCGCCCCCAGATTCATGGCGGCATTGCGCCGCACCAGCAGGTCACGGGAGCGCAGCGCTCTGCCCAGCGTCGGGATGGCCGGTTCGCCCTGCGCCGGCAGCAGACGCGCGGCCGTGCGGGCCACCAGCAGGTCGTCATCGTCGAGCGCGGCGGCGAGCGCCTCGACGGTCACCCCGTCCTCGAGCAGCGCCCTGCGCCGGGCGGCGGCGTCCTGCGCGCCCACAACCGCGCACACCGTCACGAGCGTGGCGGCGATCAGTAGCAGTCGGGCCATCGACTTCATGGCAGGCTCCCTTCGCGTCCCTGGCTCCCTGCGGGAGAGTACTTTCCCGCTACGGACCGCGGCACCTGCTCGCTACGGACTGCGGCACCTGCCCGCTCCGCGCGCGCACTCTCGCCAAGTTTCGCGCACGAGAGGAGGTGAAGAGAGCTTCGCGGCTGAACTGAGCTGGTGTCGCTCCGCGACCTCGATCGCCGCGAGCGAGAGGGGATGTGCATGACCAGTCGCGAGCGCGTGATCGCGGCATTGGAGCACCGCGAGCCCGACCGCGTGCCCATGGACCTGGGGGCCAGCATCGTCACCGGCATCCACTGCGAGGCCCTGACGCGGCTGCGTCGTCGCCTCGGCCTCGACGACCGGCCCGTGCGCATCTACGACGTCGTACAGATGCTGGGCGAGGTGGACATGGACCTGGTCGAGCGCCTGCACCTCGACGTGCTGCGCGTGGATCTGCCCGGCGCGCGTGTGGGCGCTCACGGCGAGGGAGAGCGAGGTTGGGAGCCCTTCCCGAACGTCCCGGTGAGGGTGCCGGCCAGCCTTGACGTCGAGTCCGACGGGGCAGGCGGGTGGTTCTACTTCCGCGGCGTGGGTGATGAGCGCCGCGCGACCATGGCCATGCCTCATGGCAGCTTTTACTTCGATACCATCGGCTACGGTGAGTGGGACCGGAACTTCACACCGCCGCCGCTCGATCGCATCCGGGAGATGTCGGCCGCCTGGCATCTGTACGAGCCCAGCCTGGAGGCGCTCGCCGAGCGAGCCCGGCAGCTTCGCGCACACACCGACAAGGCGCTGCTGATGACCTCAGGCGGCCTGGGCATGTGCTACGTGGGCCGGCTGACCGAGTTTCTGTGTCTGCTGGCCGAGGACCCCTGCTACGTCCACGACCTCTTCCAGATCGCCACCGAGGTGGCCCTGTCGAATCTCGAGAAGCTGTGGGAGGCGGTGGGCGACAACATCGACCTGATCTGGATCACCGGCCTCGATTTCGGCAGCCAGCGCTGTGAGTTGATCTCGCCGCGGACCTTTCGCGAAGTCTACCTCCCTGCGCTGGCCCCGCAGTACCGGTGGATCCGCGACAATACCACCTGGTTCAGCTTCGAGCACTCCTGCGGGAGCATCGCCAACATCGTCGGTGACATGGCCCACGCGGGCCTCGATGCCCTCAACCCGGTGCAGACCACCGCCGCGGGCATGGACCCGATCTGGCTGAAGCAGACCGTCGGTGACCACGTGACTTTCTGGGGCGGTGGGGTACAGACTCAGGATTTCCTGCAGTTCGGCACGCCGGAGGAGGTGGCCGCACACGTGGCTGAGCGGGTGCGCATTCTCGCTCCGGGCGGCGGTTTCGTGTTCTGCCCCGATCACAATGTCCAGCCGAACACGCCGCCCGAGAATGTCATCGCCGCGTATCAGACGGCGTTCGAAGTCGGGCAGTATCCGATCCTGTAGCGCAATGACGCACAGCAGGTTCCGGGAGGCAGTGCAATGGACCCGAGGCTGCGGGCATTTCTTGACGCCGCAGACAAGGCGGTCAGGTTCCAGCTTCAGTATCAGCGACGCGACGGGTCATTCATATGGGATGATGAGATCCGCGACGCATATCACAAGCAGCCCTACTCGTGGGGCATCGCGGGCCACCTGCCCGAGGCCCACCGGCTGCTCAACTGGATCAAAGCGAACACCCTGCAGGAGGACGGCTCACTCAAGGACTATAACGGGGACGTGTACAAACAGTCATGGTTCTTCCAGGGCTGCCACCGCCTGGGACGCTTCGACCTGTCGCACCCGGTGATGCACTGGCTGATGGCGCAGCAAAAGCCCTGCGGCGGCCTGCCGCATTTTGCAGCCGACGAGTACCTGCGTTCGCTGGCCACCGCGTGGGTGGGCATCTCGGCGCTCTACTTCGGCCGCCTCGATGTGGCCGAAGCCGCCGCACAGTGGTGCCTCGGTCTGCTCGACCAGCCCGATGAGGGCCGCTTCTACTTCCAGACCACCCTCGACGGCACGCTGTTGACTGCCGACATGGACCCGAGCGCGCAGTACATTGACTACGCCGAGTTGAACCAGCCCTACTGGGAGATCGGCCTGCCCTGGATGCTCATGGGCCGGCTCTACCAGGCGACCGGCGAGCGCTGCTGGCTCGACCACGCCAACCGGTTCTTCGCGCTGCAGAGGGCGTGCGCGGCCGACAACTTCGCCAACGTGGGCAGCGGCAAGAGCAGTCTCGCGGCATCGATCCACTTCCTCAACACTCAGGACACCCGCGCGCGCGACGGCGCCATCGCCTTCGGTGAGTTCCTGCTCGCGACCCAGTACCCGGAGGGAGGCTGGCGTGGTGACACCGAGCCGGATGAGCTGCTGATCTACATCGATCACGCGGCGGAGTACAACATCTGGCTGCGCGAGATCGTCGGCCTGCTGGGAAGTGTGGGTTAGGGGCAGAAGCCGTCGCCGGGCAGGGAAGATCTGGCCGGGCCGACGAGCAGTTGGCGCCGCCGGGCATGCGCCGCCTGATGAGTTGGTTCGGCCGGATCACCCGGCGCGCTGAGGCTGCACGCAGCGCACCGGTTTGTGACTCTGTCCGCTCAGGTGTGCTGGGGGCGGCTCGCCAACATGCGTCCGACCCACACGGGCACCGGTCTGCCGTGAACATGCCGGTAGCCCATCACCAGGAAGGTCACAATCAGGCCCACCGGCACTGATATCTGCAGGAGCACCACCACGCGCGCGGCATGGTCCAGCCACGCCGTCCCTGAGCCCGTGAGAATCCACGCCAGCTTGAGGGCGGGCCCCACGATAGCCGTGATCACCGATGCCGCCAGCACCCACCTCACCGCGATGCCCTTGACCCAGGTGGTCCCCAGCGCGCCGATCTGCGTGCCCACCGCCGTGCTCAGCAGCATCACCAGCGCCACCGGCAGGTCTACGTGGGCGAGCATGGCGTGACGCAGGCAACTGAAGGTCACCGCGACGAAGGCCGCGACCAGGTTGGTGCCGACGGCCATGAGCGAGGGCTGTCCGATCAGGTATATCAGCGCCGGGTTGGACATGAAGCTGCCCCCCACGCCAAGAAAGCCCGAAACCAGCCCGATTGCCACGCCCAGCCCGAGGACGATCCAGGCGGAGATGCGCAGCTTCGACTTGGTGAAGCGGATGTGCGGGAAGATGCACAAGCCCTGCAGGAATCGGCAGGCGGCGGTCTCGATCTCGCCCGCCGCGTCCGCCGCGTCAGAGTCGGCCATCAGCTCGAGCCGTTCGGTGGAGCGTCGCACCTCGCGGACCATGGAGATGCCGACTGCGGTCAGCGCGGTCAACATCCCGGCCAGCACCCCGATGTCTGCCCAGTGCTCGCCGTGCAGCTTCACCTGATGCAGCAGGCGCACGCCCATCTCCGCGCCGACCAGCGCACCCGCCGCCATGATCAGCCCCATCTTCAGATCGAGGTGCCCGAGCTGCCTGTGCCGGGCTACCGCGATCAGCGTGTTGCCGGTCATCAGCGCCAGCGCGGTGCCCACGGCGATGGGCGCCGGGAAGCCCAGAATAATGAGAATCGGCGTCAGGAGGTAGCCGCCGCTTACGCCCGCGAAGCCGGCAATCAGGCCTACCCCGGTTCCGATGGCGGCCAGCAGATAGAGGTTGCTTGCGATCTCGGGCGCAATCTCGACCAAGACTTACTCATCCGCCTCCACGTGGCTATCACCGACGGCACGCCGCCCGCGCACTGTCTCCTCCGCGCGGCTGAAGGCGAATGCCAGCAGGCCCCCGGCCGTGAGCATGACGCCCACGGTGACCAGGCCCGCCCAGGTCGCCCCCGCCTTCGCCAGCCACCTGTCCAGCTCCTCGGCCCGCGCCACTGCGTACCACACGATCACACACACGCATGCCGCCGCCACCACCGCCTCGACGGCCGCGACGGTCCAGCTACGCTTGCGGGGACGTTTCCTGATCCGACTGATCGTTGGGAGGCGCATGGGACACTCCGATAAGAGTGCCAGGCGGTCACATATGCGCAGGCCCGCCGCTGGGGGCGGCGGGCCACTGACTGCGCTCTCTACTCGTATTATAGCGCCGGCAGCAGGCCACTGTCAAACCGCCCAAGCGAAGCCGTGGGGGAAACTCAGGCCGTTCCGTCCGGGTAGGTCGTCACGATGAGGGTGCTCTCCCCCGCCGCGAGATCCAGCGTCAGCGCGCTCCAACCGAGCCCCTCAAGAGGTACCGGGCGCAGGTCGGTGGGCTCGCCGCGGATACTCGCGCGCTCAGGCGCGGCGCCGGCACAGGGCGGCAGCAGCACCGTCAGGCCGGCGATGGCCGCGGGCGCATCCAGCCGGAAGCGCAAGGTGCGCGCGCCGCGGTCCCAGACGAGATCCTGGATGGCGATGGCGCGACGGGCTTCGACGAAGTGCAGCCACCGGTCGGGGCCGGGCGAGGGCAGGCCCAGGCGCGTGCCCTCCGCCAGCACAGCGTCCAGCCAGCGCGCGGTGTGCATGCGCCCGTGGCCGCCGACGGCGACCGGATGGAAGTACGGGTGGAAGACGCCGTGGTAATCGTGCGCCAGCTCGCGCATGAGCGACAGCGACAGCTCGATGCACTGCCGCTCGGCGTGCGCCGGGAGCATGACCTTGTCGGTGATGAGCGTGTCATCGCCGTGGATGGTGGACTGCTCCCAGCAGTCGATGAGCCGGCCCTCGCGATCGACGAAGCGCGCGGGCAGCGCCGAGCCGTTGAGGTAGCCGGACTGATAGCGGTAGCCCGCCATGAAGTTGGTGTCGAGGCGCAGGCCGGCGTCGGCGAAGATGCGCGGGCTCTCGTCCCAGCCCGGGAAGATGCACGAGTGCGAACGCAGACTCTCGGGCGCGAAGCCGAAGCGCGCGCGGAAGTCGGCGCAGATGCGCCGGACCTCGGCGCGCCACTCATCCACGGTGGGTCGGAAGGCGACCCACGGATGCGGGCCGAAGCTGTGGCCGGCGTCGCGCAGGTTGCGCACCTCGGCCGGGTCGAGGGCCGCGATCTGCGCGTCCATCAGGAAGAAGCCGAAGCGCGCGCCGTGGCGGTCGCAGACCTCGAGGGTGGCGAGCAGGTCCTCGTGGCTCATGCTGTCGCCGTCGCCATCGACAAGCAGGAGGCCGGGGGCGGCGTCGGGGAAGTGCCACAGGCGCGGCAGCGGCAGGGCCCTGGCGGACAGGCCGAGGATCACACGCGTGAGCAGGTCCTGAAGCACATCCGCCTGCGGCACATGGCGCAGGGAGAAGTCGCGCATGCCCTCGAAGAGATCGTCGGCGGTGAACTTGCCGTCGCGGTTGGCGTCGGGGTCGGGTCCGGTGCTGGCGTTGGCGGGGCGGCCCTGATGGTGGGCGACGATGCACTCGGCCAGGTCGAAGGCGAAAAGCACGCCCATGCCCGCCCCGCGGCGCGCGGCCGCCACCGCCGGGAAGGCCGCGACCTGGCCGCGCTGCCCGGCGATGGAGGCCAGCGGCCGGGCATCACCGGGCTCATGCACGTGCATCTCGCCGTGGATCTGCAGGTCCGGCGCCGCGAAGCCGTCGAACCACGGGTGATCGCCCGGGACGTGGATGTACGCATCGCGCACGGTGGCGTAGGTCTCGGTGGTGCGCGCCACCAGACCGAAGATGGGCGCCCACGCACGCGGCGGATCGATGGCGATGACGCGGCCGCCGCCGGCGAGATAACGCTCGACCGCCTCGGGCGCGAGCACCTCCGCCGCCGCACGCGCGATGATAACCAGCGCAAACTGCGCGAGGTCGGCGGCGGTCATCTCGGCCCGCGCTCGGCGATGTTCGTGCACGCACCAGCCTTCGGAGCGCAGGACCTCGTCGAGGTAGGCATCGAAGGGGGCGCGCTCATCGGGCGCGCTCAACAGCAGCATCGGCTTCATGGCGGTGGCCTCTCAGTACGCCCCCAGCTCGTCGGCGCGGGTGTGCATGTCCCTGAGTGATGCGGGCACCAGCTCCAGGCCGAGCTGCTCCGCCAGCGCATAGGCGACGTCGATGACCGTCTCGACCGCCCGGCGGCGCGGATGCGAGCGGTCGGTGACGTCCCAGGTGTTGTGCGTCGGCGCGTGGACGTAGAGGATCGGGTGGTCGCGGCGGATCATGTCGGCGAGGCTGGCCTCGGCGAGGGCGAAGGCGTCATCGAAGTCGCGCTCGCGCTCGGCGCGCAGGTCCTCGACCATCCACACGCCCGGCGAGACCTCGCGCGGCACCAGCGTGCGGTTGAGCGGGCACTCGTAGAGGTCGAGTTCGCCGCAGACCAGCCGCGACTTGCTGCCGGCGTGATGCGAGTGCGGGAAGGCGCCCCACCAGCGCTGACCGGCGGCGGGGTTGTAGCGCCCCGGACAGGAGACGTAGCACTGGCGGAAGCCGAGTTCGGCGAGGATCGGGAAGGTGTAGTCGTTGGCCTGGGCGCAGCAGGCGCCGAAGTCCTCGGCGGCCAGGCCCAGCGCCTGCTCCCACTCGTCCTTGGCGATGGTGAGCACGGCCTTCTGTTCCTCGTAGTCATATTCGGCGAGGGTGCGCTCCCAGTCGTAGTCCTCGGACGCGCCCGCGGGGCGGTAGCCGCGTACCTGGAAGTGCAGGGCCTGCCACGCCCCCAGGTCGGCCATCTCGCGGAAGAGGTCGGGCTGGTGGCGGGCCACCTCGGGCTCGGAGCAGAAGCCGAGCGCGTGCATCAGGCCGCGCTCCATGAAGATCTCGGCGATGCCGCGCACCGCCTGCTCGGCGACTTCCCAGGTCTGATCCGGGCCGCCCCCGGGCTTC
The DNA here is from genome assembly GCA_964617715.1 of uncultured Armatimonadia bacterium. Classification (GTDB taxonomy): domain Bacteria; phylum Armatimonadota; class Zipacnadia; order Zipacnadales; family UBA5352; genus JALGVA01. The sequence continues at coordinate 10,211 of CAZTZN010000166.1, forward strand.
TTCGGCGTCTGGCAGTCCATGAAGTAGCAGAAGAACAGGTGCTCACGATCGGTCTCGGACGGGCGCGGTTGCATCATGCGCACCTCCATTGACGCCGGCGAACGGCAGAGACGGACGGATAACGGCAGAGCACGGCAGCCAACGGCAGCAACGGCAACGGCGGACGGCT
>CAZTZN010000167.1:0-10248 GCA_964617715.1 uncultured Armatimonadia bacterium
CGCTCGCGTGCATTGTCCCTCAGGAGATGGCCGACAAACTGGCCATCCAGGCTGAAGACGTGGGCAACGTCTACGTCTCCGTCTTCGGCACCAGGCTGCGCGTGCTCGGTATCATCGACTCCGACCGCTTCAAGCGCCTCGAAGACCTCGACGGCGAGCAGATTACCCCGGTAGACTATCTGCTCATGCAGGAGCAGCAGGCGCAGCGCCAGTCGATGCAGGCCGGCGAGGAGCAGATGAGTGAGGACGAGCTGCGCGAATACATCCACCTCACCCCCGATGCGGTGCTCATCGTCCCCTACAACTTCGTCATCAACGCCGGCGGCACGCTGCGTTCGGTGGCCATCGGCATCCCCAAGGCCGAGGACGTGCGCGAGAACCTGGACAACCTGATGGCGCGCGTGGAGCTGAACCTCTACGCGGGCATCGACGGGGAGACCTACCTGTGCAGCGCGGTGGGGACCACCGGCCTGCAGGGCGCCAGCGACATCTTCATCCCGGTGCTCATCGCCGCCCTCATTGTGCTCAACACCATGCTCGGTTCGGTCTACGAGCGCACCAACGAGATCCACATCTACAGCTCGCTGGGCCTCGCACCCACCCACATCGCGGCCCTGTTCATCGCCGAAGCCTCGGTGTACGCGGTGCTGGGCGCGGTGGTGGGCTACCTCGTGGGCCAGATGGCTGCGAAGATCCTGCTGATGACCGGAGCCTTAGGCGGGCTGTACCTCAACTACTCATCGCTGGCCGCGGTGGCGAGCACGCTGATGATCATGTTCACGGTGCTCATCTCCGTGATCTACCCCGCGCGGGTGGCTTCGGAGATCGCCATGCCCGGCATCGAGCGCCGCTGGACGCTGCCCGAGCCGGTGGATGACATCATGCGCATGAACCTCCCGTTCACGGTCACCGGCGACCAGGCGCTGGGCGTTAACGTCTTCCTCCTCGACTACTTATCCGCGCACGCGGACTACTCCCTGGGCAACTTCTCGACCGGCGACCTGGGACTGGAGGGCCGGGAGTATGAGCTGGGGGACGGCTATGCCTTGTCGGTGATGGTCTGGCTGGCGCCCTACGACCTGGGCGTGTCCGAGCACATGACCATCGAGACCGTGCCTACCGAGGATGCTGAGATCTATCAGATCCGCGTCGTCATCCGCCGCGAGAGCGGTGACGAGGCGTCGTGGATCCGGGTGACGCGCAACTTCATCAACCTGCTGCGCAAGCAGTACCTGTTGTGGCGCACGCTGCCGACACCGCTCAAGGGCGAGTTCGGCGCTCGCGGACGTGCCATCCTGGCCGGCGAGGAGCTGCCCGACACGGCGCAGTAGGGCCCGTCGCCGGCCGGTGGCGGCACCCGTTCTCAACCATACGCAGACCTACATGGTGGCGCCCGGAGGTGTCAAGTGTCTCGACTGGACCCCGAACTTGAGCTGTACCGAGGGCTGATGGACCAGCCCGAGCAATACGAGGATGGTTTTGACGTCAAGACCATCATCGGGGCCATCTTCATCGGCTTCGTGATGATGCCTGGCGCCATCTACCTGGGGCTGGTGGCCGGGCGCAGCTTGGGGCCCGCGGCTGAGTGGACCACCATCATCCTCTTCACCGAGGTGGCACGACGGTCGTTCATCACGCTCAAGCGCCAGGAGGTCTACATCCTCTTCTACATCGCCGCGGCGCTGGCGTCCACCTCCGGCGGCCTGCAGCTCGCCGGAGGCGTCTTTGCCGGCAAGATCTGGGACCAGTACTTCGTGCGCTCCCCGGCGGCCCGCGGCCTCGGCATCGCCTACCAGATCCCCAACTGGGTGGTCCCGCCACCCGACTCGGAGGCCCTGCTCAAGCGCACCTTCTTCCACCCCGACTGGTACTACCCGATGGCGATTCTGCTGCTGGGCGTGATCCTCAGCCGTCTGAACTGGTTCGGGCTGGGTTACACGCTGTTCCGCATTACGTCGGACTACGAACGCCTGCCCTTCCCGTTCGCCGCCATCACCGCCCAGGGCTCGACCGCGCTGGCCGAGACCACCACCAAGACCGAGACCTGGCGCTGGCGCGTCTTCGCCATCGGCGCCATGATCGGGCTGGTGTTCGGGGCGTTCTACATCGGTATACCCACCATCACCGGCGTGATCATGACCAAGCCGCTGCAACTGATCCCGATCCCCTTCGTGGATCTCACCCGCAATACCGAGAGCGTGCTGCCGGCGGTGCCCACCGGTTTCGTCTGCGACCTGAGCACGGTCATCGCCGGCTTTGTGGTGCCTTTCTGGGCGGTCATAGGCAGCTTCGTCACCGCGCTGGCAACCTTCTTCCTCAACCCCGCGCTCTATCGCGCGGGCGTCCTGCAGGAATGGACGCCGGGGATGGACACCATCCAGACCTCGTTCGCCAACAATGTGGACTTCTACTTCAGCATCGGTATCGGCACCGCAGTCGCGGTCGCGGCCATCGGCATCGTCGGCATCATCGCCCACCTCTACCGCAATCGCAGGGCGGAGGAGGAGGGCCGCGAACAGGAGCCCGGCACTCTGGCCGGCGTCCCCGGACGCGGCGACGTGCCGCTGTGGCTCGCCATCGGCATGTTCGTGGTCTCGACCCTCGGTTACGTGGTGCTGTGCCGCCACCTGGTGCCGGACTTCTCCGTGCTGTGGCTCATCTTCTTCGGCTTCCTCTTCACCCCGCTCAACTCGTACGTGGATGCGCGCATGAAGGGGCTCACCGGCCAGTGGGTGTCGATCCCCATGGTCAAGCAGGGCGTGATCATCCTCAGTGGCTACAAGGGTATCGATATCTGGTTCGCGCCCATCCCTGAGTTCGACCACGGCCAGCGTGCTCAGCAATTCCGCGTGCTCGAGCTGACCGGCAACAAGGTCATCTCGCTGGTCAAGGCCGAGCTGCTGATCCTGCCCATCGTGGTTCTGTGCAGCCTGCTTTATTGGGAGTTCATCTGGAAGCTGGCCCCCATCCCTTCGGCCAACTACCCGTACGCGCAGAAGATGTGGCACCTCAATGCCCTCAACTCCGGCCTGTGGCTGACCGCCACGCTCACCGGGAAGAGCCTGTTCCATCGCGCCTTCAAGTGGAAGCTGGTGGCCGGTGGCTTCGGCTTCGGCGTGGTCACCTACAGCCTGCTGGCGGCGGCGCGGTTGCCGACGCTCCTGGTCTACGGAGTGGTGCGCGGCCTCGGGCAGTTGCCTCACTTCGTGTTCCCCGAGATGATCGGGGCGCTGATCAGCCAGTTCTACATGATCCCGCGCTTTGGCGCCCGGCGCTGGAAGCAGTACGCCACGGTGCTCTCTGCGGGCTACGCCTGCGGTATGGGCCTGATAGGCATGGGCTCGGTCGCCTTCGCGCTCATCGGGCAGGCGGTCTCGCAGATGCCATACTGATTGGTGACGTCGTCAGGACAAGCCCCCCGGGGGCCGGCGGCCGGAGCCGGCCCCTTTTCCTTGCTCTTGCGCCACCGTTCCGGCAATCGTGGGGAGGCGTGGAACAATCGTGCGCCCGTGGCGTTTACAGTACACACCCGCACTCCACCGACGCGACGCCAACCGGATGACGGACATGGCTCCCGGCCCGCTCGGGGGCGTCGAGGAGGCCTTAGCGATGGCATGCGGACGTGGGCGTATCCGCGGCTTCACCCTCATCGAGTTGCTTGTGGTAATCGCGATCATCGCCATCCTGGCTGCGATTTTGTTCCCGGTATTCGCGCGGGCCCGGGCCAAGGCGCGGCAGGCGGCATGCTCCTCCAACCTCAAGCAGCTCGGCACCGCGATGATCATGTACGCGCAGGACTACGACAGTCTGCTGCCCATGTGGGGCTACGGTGGCAGCGACTCCGACGACGATCTCTCCACCGGCGCCTACACCTGGGACACGGTGCTCGGGCCGTATATCAAGAATCAGCAGATTCTGTTCTGCCCCAGCAATCCCAAGCGCACCGACAGCGGCGGCTTCCCGCGCTCGTACGCCATGCCCCGCTATGTCAGCGGCCAGTGCCAGGACCTGCCGCCGGCGCCGACCTCGACCGTGCTCTTGTTCGACAAGGGCTGGAAGGGCCCCGGAGTGTGGGGTGACGCCGCGGCCGAGAACTTCTTCCAGACCCACGGCTGCACCGACTACGGCCTCGACACCACCCTCTGGCACAACGGCGGCAAGAACTTCGTCTACCTTGACGGCCATGTCAAGTGGGCGGCCGGGGGCAGCGGCCCCTTCGCCTACGTGAACCCCGCCAGCACCTGTGCCACCGCGCACCCCGGCTCGGGTCCGCCGTGGGAGCAGCATGGCCCCGGCCACTGTGAGTTCCCCGGCACCAGCGACGGCGACTGGCCGGTTGAGTAGCAGGTCGTACACGGCTTGACGTCGAACCTGCCTCGGGGCCGCTCGGTCCTCCGGGGCTCAGGCGGTCCATGCGCCATGCCCGCGAGGGCCGCGGAGGGAGTACCATGAGACGCGGCTTCACGCTCATCGAGCTGCTCGTGGTCATCGCCATCATCTCGATCCTGGCCTCGATCCTGTTCCCGGTGTTCGCGCGGGCGCGGTCGAAGGCAAGGGGCACGGCCTGTCGGTCCAATATGCGCCAGCTCGCCATCTCGCTGCAAATGTACGCCGATGACGCCGACGAGATTATGCCGCTGTGGAGCCTGGTGGGGGGCAGTCCCACCGGAGGAGCACCGTCGGGACATCCGTACACTTGGGACGAGCAGGTGTTTCCGTACTACCGTAACAAGCAGATTCTGGAGTGTCCGGAGAATCCATTCGGGCGCGGGTTGCGCTCGTACGCAATGCCGCGCTACGTCAGTGGCATCCAACTCGCGCGCTTCCCCAACCCGGTGGCGACGGTCGCGCTGTTCGAAAAGGGCATGTACCCCTTCGGGACCTGGGACGACGCGACGGGTGAGAATGTATACCAATCGCACACCGCGAAGGGCCAGCCGGGGTACTCAGAGATGCCGTTTCACAATGAGGGAAAGAACTTCGCGTTTATCGATGGGCATGTGAAGTGGTATACTAAGGGTGCCGGGCCGTTTGCCGCCAGCCATCGAGCCGGCGCCGAACCCGGCGCATGTGAAGTGCCTGCGCAGCCCCCGTCCGGTGACTGGCCCCCTGCGGGCTGACGCCGCGACGCCGTGCTGAGAGACGCTGTACGGGAGTGTGAAAGCGCCCATGAGGCGACGCCACAGCCGCAGAGGGTTCACTCTTATTGAGTTGCTGACCGTGATCGGCATCATCGCTGTTCTGGCCGCAATCCTCTTCCCGGTGTTCGGTCGCGCCCGCGCCAGTGCGCGCAAGGCCCGCTGCCTGTCGAATCTGCAGCAGATTGGCATTGCCATTGAGACCTATGTCCAGGACAACGCCGGCTTCCTGCCGCCGTGGTCGATTACGCACCCGGGGATCAACCCCTGGACCCCGCCCCCCGATGCGCTCAAGAACGTGGCCGATCCGTCGGTGGCCACCTGGGATACGGCGATCATGTATGCGCTGAAGACCGAGGACCTGCTGATCTGCCCGGACAACCCCAACAGCGAGGCGCGCAGTGCCCGCTCGTACGCCATCGCGCAGTATACTCAGCGGCCGATGCGCCTGTCGGGCGGAGGCATCATCGCCATCGGCGGCTTCCGTGACGACATCCCGGCGCCGCAGAAGACGGTGCTGCTGTTCGAGAAGGGCGCCAACGAGCCCGGCGCATGGGGCGACGCGCTGGGGCAGAACGTCTACCAGTATCACGGTGAGACGCCGGACCAGGATCAGATGTGGCATTTCAACGGGAAGAACTTCCTCTTCTGTGACTACCACGTCGAGTGGGAAGCCAAGGGCGCCGGTCCGTTCGCGAACGAGGGTGACGGCGAGACCGGCGATGCCTGGGACGGCCCGGGGACCTGTGAGGAGTGGGGCCGGGTGGCCGACGGTGGCGACTGGCCCGATCCGGATTGACCACGACCGCCCATAGCCCTCAACCCGGCCGCCACCGCATCGCGGTGGCGGCCGTTGCGTTGGCCCTGAACGTTGCCGGCTCCCTGTCCGTCAGCATCATGGCTGTGGAGGGTGCGGGTCTTGATCCTTGCTGCCCCACCGCTCCGGTGCTTGGTTGGGGGGCAGATGCCCCCGATCCGACGCCTTGTTGGACAACGGGCGGCTGCGCTCGCCGCCGACAGCCTCCGGACGCATTCCCGGGGTCGTGCCGCTTCCCGGCGCGCGGTCGGTTATGCTATACTCAGGCCCGTCCGGTCGTGCTCTGCGCGATGAGGAACATGAGCCGATGAGGTCGCTGCGCAACGCCGACTTTCAGCTTCTTACCGTGGTGCTGCTGCTGTGTACGATCGGCCTGGTGGCCATCTACAGTTGCACGCGCGGCGACGCCTCCCCCACCGCCAAGGTGACCATGCAGTTGGCCTATGTGGTCATCGGCCTGGCGATGATGATGGGCACTGCGCTGGTTGATCCCAACCGGCTGCGCGGCGTGGCCCTGCCGCTGTTCCTCGTGGTGATGGGCCTGCTGGTGCTGGTGCTGATGATGGGGCAGATCCGCGGCACCGCGCGCTGGATCCCGCTCGGGCCGGTGAACCTGCAACCCTCGGAGCTGGCGAAGCTGGCGGTCATTCTGATGCTGGGCGCCTTCGTGGCGCGCGAGGAGGGCGACCGGGGCGACTTTCTATTCCTGGTGAGAACACTCATCTATGTCGCAGTGCCCACCGGATTGATTCTTCTGCAGCCCGACCTGGGCACGCCGATCGTGCTCTTCTTCATCTGGCTGGTCATGATGTTCATCTTCGGCGCCAGTGCGGTGCACCTGGGCGCGTTTGTGCTGGCCGCGCTGCTGCTGTTCGCCGGCGCATGGGGCTTCGGGCTGATCCGGCCGCACCAGCAGGCGCGCCTGACCGCGTTCCTGCACCCCGAACGTGATCCCCACGGCAGCGCCTATCATCTGAACCAGTCGCTGATCGCGGTCGGGTCGGGGCACCTGTGGGGCCAGGGGCTCTTCCACGGCCGTCAGAGCCAGGGCCGGTTCATCCCCGATCAGGAGACCGACTTCGTGTTCACGGTCATCGCCGAGGAACTCGGCTTTGTCGGCGCCGCGTCGATCGTGGTGCTGTTCGGGCTGTTGTTGTACCGCGCTCTCGCCATCTCGAGCAACGCGGTCGGCACCTTCGAACGTGTCGTGGCCGCCGGGATTGCGGCCATGCTGCTCATCCAGATATACGCCAACATCGCGATGACCATCGGCCTGGCGCCGGTCAAGGGGATGGCGCTGCCCTTCCTCAGCTACGGCGGCAGCAGCCTCGTCACCAACATGATCGCGGTGGGCATCCTGCAGAGCATTCACATCAGACGCGAGCACATCGCTTTCTAGCAACGCGCGGACCGACGGAGATGGGTTGAGCACATGGCGAAGATCGACACGAGCGACTGGGAGGTGCGGGGCTGGCAAGGCATCGTGGTCACCGTGCCGCCCGAGTGGGATATCGCCGCCATCAGCGGCGACCGTGAGCAGGGCTACGTGCGCATCGACGACGTTGAGAACATGCCGCGCGTGGAGATCAAGTGGCAGAAGGCCAAGGGCTTTGTTGACATCGCCGGCGTGGTGGACAAGTATCTGGCCGAGCTGGGGCGCAAGCGCAAGAAGGGGGAGCCGGAGATCGAGGTCGATCGGGACTGCGCCGTGGTCAGCAGGCGGCGGATGCGCCGCAAGCGCGACCTCAATTGCTTCGCCTGGCACGGCGCGACCGATGGCTTCGGCGCAGGTTGGTACTGTGAGCATTGTCAGCGCGTGATGGTGGTGCAGGTGCTGGCGCTGCCCGACGAGGACGGGCTCGCGCTGGCCGGGGAGATCATCGGCAACCTGCAGGACCATCCTGCCGACGAGTGGATAACCTGGTCCACCTACGGCCTGCAGATGCAGGCGCCCGAGCGGTTCATGCTCAGCGGGCAGAAGTTGATGGCCGGGCTGATTGAGCTGCACTTCGAGGACAAGGGCGAGCAGATCGTGGCGGCACGCTGGGGCATGGCGAACGTGGCCCTCAAGAACGGCTCACTGCAGAGCTGGGCCCGGCGTGAGATCTCCGGGCATCACAAGGGCGTCAAGCTCTCCTACGAGGACACCACCTTTCGCGGCCATCCGGCGGTGGCGGTGAGCGGCTACTTCTCCAACCCGCTGCGCCACATCCAGGCATTCGCGATGCACGTGATGGGCAAACCCTACCCGGAGGCGGTCAGGGGCTGGGTGTGGCATTCGGTGGCGGAGAACCGCATCTACTACGCGGGTGTGCTGGTGGACGAGGACCGGCTGGAGCTGGCCGAGCAGGTGGCACGGCGTGTTGCCTGTCCCGACGCGGATGATACCGACGCCGACGGGGAGGAGCCGATCCGATGATGCGTCGCTTCGCGGTGACGGCGGTGCTGGCGCTGAGCATGGCGACGGCCTGGTCCCAGCAGCCGAATGCACGTGCGCAGGCGATCGAGCTGGTGCGGCAGAGTCAGGAACTGGCGGACGCGGGCGACCGGGCCGGCGCGCTTGAGCGATTGCTGGAGGCACTCGCGCTGGATCCGGACTACCCGAGCATCCACGCACACCTGGGCTACCTCTACGAGCTGGAAGGCGACACACTCAAAGCGCTGGCCAGCTACGGGCGTCTGCTGGAGCTGCGGCCCGACGATGAGTACGGGCGGGCGCGCATCACGCATCTGTTCTTCGGCGGCGAGTTCCCCCGCCGGCTGCGGCTGTCGCTGCTGCAGTTCAGCCCGGTCTCGTTCGTGACCGATGAGTGTCGCGTGCGGCTCTCCGGCGGCGAGGACCTGGTCCGGAGAATCGCCTGGACGCGTGGCGTCATCTACCCCGAGGAGATGGCCGATCGCGGCGCGCCGGTGGAGGTGGAGATCCCGTCGGCGGGCGGGCAGGGCGTCGTGGGCAGCGCCAGCTTCAACCGCGTGTGTTACGGCTTCAGCGCGGTGCCCGAGGGCGATGAGCTGCGCATGACCGCGACGGTGAGCTACCCGTCCCCGCTGTTGAGCGAGCGCTCGGCGGATTACTCGACGCTGGCGGAGCGCATCGCTCACATCCTGCTGCGCGTGCACTGCTACTCGCGCGCGTACTACGGCCTGCCTCAAATCCCCGACGAGCACATCGTGCGCGTGTGGATGTGCGAGAGCGGGCCGACCGGAGCCGAGCAGCACGGGGATGACGTGTTCATCTACGATGTGGCGCGCGATCGCCGACCTGTGGAGTGGCTGCGCGAGGTCGCGCATGAGTGGGGGCACTACGCCCTGCCCCGCATGGGCCGTTTTACCGAGCCTGAGCCCTACGCCAGCGGGGTGCTGGGGGAGGCGTTGTTCCTGCAACGCCTCGCCGAGGAGTCGGGGCTGGTGGTAGGGGAGCGCTGGCCTTCGAAGCAAGCGCAGGCGGCGGTGGGAGCGTTGTGGGGCAACGGGCGTGTAGAGCTGGCCGACTTGCTGGCGCAGACGCGCCGCGACACACTCGACCTGTGGCTCGCGCGGGGGCCGAACTCGGAGCTGGCGGCAGGGCTCGGCGAGGAGTCGTTCCGTTACCTGGTGGGCGCAATGCTCTGGGTGGAGGCGGCGCACGGGCACGACATGCTGCGCGCCACGCTCCTCAAGGCGCCCGGTGAGTCGCCGGCCGACTTCTACTACGGCTACCGCCAGGCCCTGCGCGATGCCGCGGAGGCGGGGGAGATTGCGCTCGCCGCCGGAGCGCTGGATCTGGGGCGCAGCGAGCTGTCCACTCCTCCGATCGAGGGCGCGGTGCGGCGCGAGAACGTTGCGCTTGCCCCCGGCGATCGCGCACAGTTCCCGGTCTTCCTGCTCGAGGGCCCGGCGGCGGTGCGCATCACGCCGGGCCTGCGCCCGGATCGGCTTGACCTTTACGTGGACGGTGTGGGCCCGCTGCACCTGCAGGGCGGAGAGCCGGTGAGTCTGGGCCAGCGCGAGCAGGGCTGGCACACGCTCACGCTGCAGGCGCCCGAGGACGGCGAGCCGGTAGCGCTGCAGTCGCTGATCATCAAGACCGGCGAACCCGATGTCCTCGCGCCGGGGCTGGAGGAGTAGGATCCGGCGCCCTCGGCCGCGGACTGTCGCCGGCGTTGTCGTTCGGAGGGCGGCTCTTTAGAGCCGCCGCCGTTGTCGTTGGCGCTTGGTGCACATGACGCCGGGGCCGCGGCGTGGTCCGACACGTCGTCGGGGACGGCGGGCCGGTCAGGCGACTGAGATGAGGCTCGCGTGGCTCGCCTCATC
>CAZTZN010000168.1:0-10181 GCA_964617715.1 uncultured Armatimonadia bacterium
TCGAACGGGCACAGGGCGTCAAAGATCGTGCGCAGCTCACGTCCGGTCAGAAGTGATCCCATCGTTGAACCACCCTCCAGGGGTTGTCTCGTGCTCCGGGCATCCGGTCAAGAAGCCATCAGGCACGCTTGCATGTGCGGACCGCGAGTGGCCTCCCGGCCGCTCGATCTCGCCCGCTGTCACGGTTGCTGTATCGTCTCGTGGCCGGCGGCACGGCCGCCTCAGGCCACGGTAACATCCTCACACAGGAACACGTCCTGCACGGCATTCAGCAGCTTGACGCCCTCACTCATCGGCCGCTGGAAGGCCTTGCGGCCCGAGATCAGACCGGTGCCGCCCGCGCGTTTGTTTATCACCGCGGTGCGCACCACCTGCGCCAGGTCGCTTTCACCCGCCGACGCACCGCCCGAGTTGATCAGCCCCACGCGGCCCATGTAGCAGTTCACGACCTGCCACCGCGTCCACTCGATCGGGTTATCCGGGATCAGCTCACCGTTGTAGAGCCGATCGTCGGTACGCCCGTACTTACCGCCCGCGGCCGCCGCCATCGCCGGGTAGCCGCCGTTGTTTTCGGGCTGCTTCTGCTTGACGATGTCCGCCTCGATGGTCACACCCAGGTAGTTGGCCTGGCCGGTCAGGTCGGCGGACAGGTGGTAGTCCTGATCCCGCCGGAACTCGCTGTTGCGCAGATAGGTCCACAGCACGGTGAACATGCCCAGGTCGTGGGCCAGCTCGAAGGCGGCGGTGACCTCCTGCATCTGCCGGTCACTCTCGGACGAGCCGTAGTAGATGGTCGCGCCGATGGCCGCCGCCCCCAGCTCCCACGCCTGCTCGACCGAACCGTAGAATACCTGGTCGGCAGCGTTGGGATACTTCAGCAGCTCGCTGTGGTTGAGCTTGACGATGAACGGGATGCGATGCGCGTAGCGCCGGCTCACCATGCCCAGTACGCCCAGCGTGGACGCCACCGCGTTGCAGCCGCCCTCGATGGCCAGCTCCACGATGTGCACCGGATCGAAGTAGTCCACGTTGGGCCCGAAGGCCGAAGCCGCACTGTGTTCGACGCCCTGGTCCACGGGCAGGATCGACAGATAGCCGGTCCCGGCCAGCCGCCCATGGTTGAACACCCGCCGCATGCTGGTGAGCACGCGCGTTGAACGGTCGGTGTCCATGAGCACACGCTCAACGAAATCGGGACCGGGCAGGTGAAGCCGCTCGCGGCTCACCCCTGTGCACTCGTACTCCAGCAGCCCGCGGTCGTCACCGAGCAGCTCCGAGATCTGGTCGATTGTCATCGCCGAACCCTCCCGCACCGCCATATCTTGAGTGCGTGTGCCATACCCTCTGTGTACGCTGGTTTCTCCGCCCGGGCCGGCACTCCTTCCCGCCACGATCTCCCGCATCGTGCTCGGTGCGTGCCTTGCCGGGTACCGCTCATGCCTCGAACTCCGCCCACTCCATGGCATCAAAGCGCACGATGTCGCGCAGCGCGTCATAGCGCCGGGCCAGTTCCTCTCGGTCCAGGCGCTTGAGGCCATCGAGGCTGAAGCCCTCACAACAGGCGGACGCGATGACGGTACCGAAGGCCACCGCACGCCGCAATTCGGTGCTGCAACAGTCGTCCCGGCGTGCCAGCAGCCCGATCATTCCACCGGCGAAGCTGTCGCCCGCGCCGGTAGGGTCTACCACGTTGGGTAGCGGGTAGGACGGGATGCTGAAGTAGTCGTCGGCGGAGATCAGGGTGGCGCCGTACTCGCCCTTCTTGATCACCAGCATCCGCGGGCCCATGTCCAGCACCCGCTCCGCCGCCTCGCTCAGGTTCGGCGTGCCGGCAAGCTGGCGCACCTCGCCGTCGTTGAGCAACACCAGGTCCACCCGCGCCAGCACCTCGCCCAGCGCCTCGCGCTCGTGCTCGATCCACAGGTTCATAGTGTCACACAGCACGAAGCAGGCATCTTCAAGCTGGTCGAGCACCGCAAGCTGCACCTGGGGCTGGATGTTGGCGAGAAAGCAATAGCGGCTGTCACGCCAGCTATCCGGCAGCGTCGGGTTGAAGTCCGCGAACACATTCAGCTCGGTTGTCAGCGTCTCGCGGTCAGACAGGCCGTAGTCGTAAACGCCGCTCCAGTAGAAGGACTTGCCGTCAGGCACGCTCTGCACGCCCTCCAGGTCGGCGCCGCGGCCGGCCAGGAACTCCAGCGCCTCCTGTGGGAAGTCCCCGCCGACTACGCCCACGACGCGCGGCGGGGCCAGCAGGCTGGCGGCGGTGGCGGCATAGACGGCCGCCCCTCCCACCACGCGGTCCACCGCACCGAACGGTGTCTTCACGCTGTCAAGCGCCATCGATCCGACGATGACCATCTCAGCCACAGGCGGTCCTCCCGGGTACGACGGGTGCGGCGGCCGACACGGCTACTTGCTCTCAGGCGCATCCGCAGGCTCCACACCGACGCCGCGCGAACTGGGGGAGAAGACTGCTTTGCGCAGAGTCATCATGAACAGTCTCGGCAACGCGGCCAGACGTGGCAGCCGGCGCGGCTCGAGCATGGTGCGGTAGAGCCACTCGAGGCCCCAGCGCTGCATCCACGCCGGCGCGCGCTTGACCTTGCCCGCGATCACATCCAGGCTCCCGCCCACGCCCATGCACACGGGCACCTGCAACTCGTCGATGTGCGCCCGGATCCACTTCTCCTGCTTGGGGATGCCCATGGCCACGAACAGCGCCGCGGGCCTGGCGCGCTGGATCTCGGCCACGATGCGCGCCTCATCCTCGGGGGCGAAGTAGCCGTGGTGGCAGTAGGCGACGCGCAGGCCGGGATAGCGCGCTTCAAGCACCCGCGCCGCCTCGTCGGCCACTCCCGGTGTGGCGCCCAGCAGGGCGATCGGCCGCCCCAGGCGCGCACAGATCTCGCACAGCCGCTCCATCATGTCCACGCCCGGCACCCGGCTGTTGACCGGGAAGTTGAGCAGGCGCGCGCACAGCACCACCCCCTGCCCGTCCATGGTGGCCAGGTCGGCCTCGTTGATGATGGTGCGCAGCTCCTTGTCCTCCTGCGCACGCACGATCGCCGAGGTGTCCGAAGTCACGATGATGTGCGGCCCGCCCTCGCGGATGAAACCCTCGGCCCGCCCCAATGCCGCCTCCATCGACAGCGGGTGCAGGCGCACGTTGAACATCTCCACCTCCAGCGGCTCACCCTCGGGCAACGCCACGGCGGGCCGGTACAGGCAGCGCAGGATCACGAAGAACACCAGCGGCCCCACCATCAGCCCGCCCACCAGCACCAGCCCCTTCACCCACGCGGCCTGGGCGATGAGGCTGATCATCAGCAGCCCCAGCAGGCACAGGTAGGCCGACAGGCCCATGAGCACCCCGAACACCTGGTGCGCCGAGTAGCCCTGGTCGAGCAGCAGCTCGTGCAGATGCTGGCGCCGTTGGCCGATGCGCATCCCGCGCGGCGCCGACACATACGTGTAGGTGGCCCCGAACAGTGGCACGCTGATGACCAGCATGGGCAGCACCGCGGCCAGCGTGGCGGTATGCTTGAGCGCGCCCGCCACCGCCAGCGCCCCGATGAGGAAGCCCATCGCGTAGCCGCTGGGCTGCGACGGCAGTTGCGAGATCTGGCCCGCGGCCGGCAGTTGCGCCAGCGATACCCCCGCGACGATCAGCGCCAGCAGCCGCGCCGGCTCGCTCACCGCCCATGGCACCATCAGCGCCACCAGATAGAAGGTTACACCCGAGAGCCCGGCAACCCCGTAGGAGACGCTGGGGATGGTGGCCGCGCGGCCGAACAACACCGCACACAGCAGCAACCAGCCGGCGGTCAGCGGCAACGATGCCCAGCCGAGCTGCACCGTAAACGAGGTGAAGGGCAGGCGGAAGCTGTCGATGCTCACGCCGTAGTGATGCAACACCACCGCCGCCCCCAGCACCAGCACGATGCGCAGGCTGCGCGGGGTGTGCAGCACCTTGCTGAGCATGGCGAGCTGATAGACCGCCAGGGCGCCGAGCATGGGCACCAGCACGGTGCCGCCCACGCGCATTGCGAACAGTACCACCAGCGGAACGAACAGCAGCAGCCCGCGCGCATCCAGGTGCGGGGGGTCATGCTCCTGCCGCCCTGCCAGCACTGCGCGCAGGATGCCCGCGAGCACCAGGGTGCCCGTGAAGGTTGAGGCGAACAGCAACAGGTCGTTCGTGCCCATCGGCCGGCACGCCCCTACGTGCCCTGCTTCCAGCTCGTCAGGTACTCCTTCTGCTCGTTTGTCAGCTCGTCGATGGTCACGCCCATCGACGCCAGCTTCAGCTCCGCCACCTCGCGGTCGATGTGTTCGGGAACCGTGTGCACATCACGTGCGAGCCTGGTGACCTGCGACGCGATGAACTCCGCGCATAGCGCCTGGTTGGCGAAGCTCATGTCCATCACCGACGCCGGATGGCCCTCGGCGGCGGCCAGATTCACCAGTCGGCCCTCGCCCAGCAGGTACAGGCGCCGGCCATCGGCCATGCGGTACTCCTCCAGCGACGGGCGCACGGTCCGGCTCTCCACGGCCGTGCTGCGCAGGTCCTCGAGGTCGATCTCGACGTCGAAGTGCCCGGCGTTACACATGATCGCGCCGTCCTTCATGGCCGCCATGTGCTCGCCGCGAATCACCGACGTGTCGCCGGTCACGGTCACGAAGACGTCGCCGATCTGCGCCGCCTCGGCCATCGGCAACACCAGGTAGCCCTCCATGGCCGCCTCGAGCGCTCGCAGCGCGTCCACCTCACACACGATCACACGCGCGCCCATCCCGCGGGCGCGCATCGCCACCCCCCGCCCACACATGCCGAAGCCGCACACCACGACCGCCTTCCCGGCCAGCAGGATGTTGGTGGCGCGGATGATGCCGTCGATGGTGCTCTGGCCGGTGCCGAAGCGGTTGTCAAACAGATGCTTGGTCATCGCATCGTTGACCGCGATGATCGGGTAGCGCAGCTCGTTGGTCGCCGCCATGCTCCTGAGTCTTATGACACCCGTGGTGGTCTCTTCGGTTCCGCCCAGGATGGCGGCGGCCAGGTCGGTGCGCTCCTGGTGGATGGTCGAGACCAGGTCGGCGCCATCATCCATGGTGATGGTGGGCTTGATGTCGAGGGCCGAGTTCAGATGCCGGTAGTAGGTGTCGCGATCCTCACCGCAGACGGCGAAAACGGGGATTTCATAGTCCTCGACCAGCGACGCCGCGGTGTCGTCCTGCGTGGACAGCGGGTTGCTCGCGCACAGCGTCACCTGCGCCCCACCGGCATTGAGGGTGCGCATGAGGTTGGCGGTTTCGGTGGTCACGTGCAGGCAGGCCGCGAGGCGCTGCCCGTCGAGCGGCTTCTCCTGCGCGAAGCGCTCGCGGATCTGCCGGAGCACCGGCATCTGCTGCTCCGCCCATTCAATGCGCAGTTTGCCCTGCGGCGCCAGCGACCTGTCGGCAACGTCGAAGTCCATGAGGTTCACCCACCTGTGTTGGTTGGCACAGCCAACGCGCCCTGAGCGCACCACGCGTACGGCGGACTGCGCAGTTGCCCTTACCGCGGTCGTTTCGATCGGTGATGTGAGCGGTCGAACCACGCACGAGCAGGCACGCCCCTGCCGCGAGCAAGCCCTGTCGTTCTCGAGGCGTGCCCCGCCGCCGGTCGTCACCCGTCCGCGGTTCCTGCCTTACCACTGCTTCCGCAGCCACGCCACATACTCGCGCAGCGCCTCGCGCCACGGCCGCAGCGGCTCCAGGTCCAGCTCCGCCAGTCGCTCGCTGGCGAGCACGGCATTGCGCGGGCGCAACGTCGGGCCGGGCCACTCGCTGCCGGGGATGCCCGTCATCTCGACGTCGGTCAGGCCGGCCTCATCGAGCGCCGCCGCCGCCAGCTCCAGCCGGCTGCACGCGCCGGTGTTGGTCAGGTGCACCACACCGGTCGCGGGCGTCTCGAGCACTCGCCAGATGGCCGCCGCGAGATCGGGCGTATACGTCGGACAGCCGTACTCGTCCTCGACGACACGTAGCGGCCTGCCCGCACGGGCGGCCTCGAGGATGGCGCGCACAAAGCTGTGCCCACCCGGCCCGAACAGCCACTGGGTACGCACAATCAGGCTGCCCGGCGCACGGCTCGCCTCTCGCTCCCCCGCCAGCTTGCTCTTGCCGTAGGAATTGAGCGGACGCGGTGCCGAGCGCTCGGTGTAGGGCCTGGCGGCGGTGCCATCGAAGACGTAGTCGGTGCTGACGCAAAGCAGACGCGCATTCACCCGCCGGGCCGCCTCGGCCACATGGCGGGTGACCAGCGCGTTGCCCAGCCACGCCTGCTCAGGATCGCGAGTCGCGCCGTCAACGTCGGTGTACGCGGCGCAGTGCACGATGACGTCGGGCGCGCCTGCCAGCAGGGCCGCCTGTGCCTGCTCGGCCTTGCTCAGGTCGCCATCGGCCCGCGTCAGTGGCACCACCGTGGCCCAACCGGGCGCGGCTGCGACCACGTCCTGGCCGAGCATACCCGCCGCGCCGGTAACGGCCACCGTTGCCGGTCCCCCAATCCTCATGTCGCGGACAGAGTAGCAGTTTGCCAGGCCGGTGTCAACGCGACCCGGCGCGTGTGCGAACACTGCGAGCGGGGCCTCATCTACGGGGGCGAGGGCGCCCGTCGCCATCCCCGGAGCCGTTTCCGGCGTTGCTGTCGTGAGCTTCGTCATCACGGTCACCACCGTTGCGTCCCAGCCTGCCGGCGTGATATACTTAGTCCGGGCAAAGTTTGCGCGGAGAGGCGTGCAGCGGCGATGGCGGTCACGCACCCCGACAGCCTGCAGGGCATTGTCAGCCGCGTCGAGGGCTACTGGTCGGAGCCTGAGATCGCGCTGCTTCAGGCCGCCTGGCGCTTCGCCAACCAGGCGCACGCCGACGACCCGCCCCGCAAGACCGGCCACCCCTTCATTACGCACCCGCTGGCGGTTGCCGAAATCCTCACCGAGATCGAGGCCGACTGCGCCACCGTCATCGCCGGACTGCTGCACGACACCGTCGAGGACACCCACGCCAGCCTGGAGGAGATTGAGGAGCAGTTCGGCCCCGAGGTGGCGATGCTCGTCGATGGCGTGACCAAGTTGTCCCGCCTTAAGTTCCATACTCGCGAGGAGCGCCAGGCCGGCAACCTGCGCAAGATGTTCCTGGCGATGACCGAGGATATTCGCGTGATCCTCATCAAGTTCGCCGATCGTCTGCACAACATGCGTACGCTCTACGCCCTCGACGAGGAAAAGCGGATCGCCACCGCGCAGGAGACCCTGCATATCTTCGCCCCCCTGGCCCATCGCCTGGGCATATGGCGGTTCAAGTGGGAGCTGGAGGACCTGTCATTCCGCTATCTCGAGCCTGAGCGCTACTACCACATCGCTCAACTGCTCGGCCAGGGCCGCGAGGAGCGCGAGCAGAAGATCGAGGCGGTGCGCCAGGCGGTGCAGGGCCGGCTGGCCCAGGAGGGCATCGAGGCAACGGTCCAGGGCCGGGCCAAGCACATCTACTCGATCGCGCAGAAGATGGTCACTCAGGATGTCAGCTTCGACGAGATCGCCGACCTGGCGGCCATCCGCATCATCACCAACTCGGTC
Source organism: uncultured Armatimonadia bacterium (assembly GCA_964617715.1). Lineage (GTDB taxonomy): Bacteria > Armatimonadota > Zipacnadia > Zipacnadales > UBA5352 > JALGVA01. Next base: position 7,623 of record CAZTZN010000168.1, read on the forward strand.
GCCGACTGCTACGGCGCGCTCGGGCTGGTGCATGAGCTGTGGATGCCCATCCAGGGCATGTTCACCGACTACATCGCCAAGGCTAAGGCCAACCGTTACCAGTCGCTGCACACCAAGGTAATCGGGCCCGATAAGGAGCCCCTGGAGGTGCAGATCCGCACCTGGGATATGCACCGCATCGCCGAGTACGGCGTGGCCGCGCACTGGCGCTACAAGGAGGGTGGCGGCACGCCCGCCGCCGATGAGCAGATCTCCGTGCTGCGCCAGGTGCTGGAACTCGAGACCGACCTGGCCGAGAGCCACGAGTTCCTCGAGCTGTTGCAGATGGACCTGTTCAACGACCAGGTCTTCGTGTTCACACCCGACGGCGACGTGATCGACCTGCCCGCCGGAGCCGGCCCCATTGACTTCGCCTACCGCATCCACACCGAGATCGGCCATCACATCACCGGCGCGCGCGTCAACGGGCGCCAGGTGCCGCTGAGCTACACTTTCCGCAACGGCGACATCGCGGAGATCGTCACCTCACCCTCCGCTGAGCCCAGCCGCGACTGGCTGGACCTGGTGATGAGTTCGCGCGCCAAGGCCAAGATCCGCCGGTATCTGCGCGAGAAGGTCCACGCCGAGAACGTGGCCGCCGGCCGCGATGCCCTGCGCCAGGCGCTGGGGCACTACCCCCAGGCGCTACGTGACCTGGTGGACCTCGATGACCTGAGCGATGTGCTCGAGCGTTTCGGCTTCAAGGAGACCGATGACCTGCTGGCCGCCGTCGGCTTCGGTGACATCGAGGCCGCAACCGTGCTGCGCGAGCTGCTGGAGGATCACGACCAGCCCTCCAGCCTCGCGGAGGAGGTGCGGCAGGTTCTCGGGGACGCCCCCGTCAGTGCCCGCTCGGACATCGGGCCACCGGCCATCACCGTCGATGGCGACGACGGCTTCCAGTGCCGGCTCAGCAAGTGCTGCTCGCCCCTGCCGGGCGATGACATCACGGGCTACATCACGCGCGGCAGGGGCCTCACCATCCACCGCAGCGACTGCAAGAACCTGCGCTACCACGCGCTCAATGAGCCCGACCGCGTGGTGCCGCTCACATGGAAGGCGGGCGCGCAAGCTTCGGTCTACCGCCACGCGGTCGAGATCGTCGCCGTGGACCGCGTCGGCCTGTTCTCGCACATCGCGGCGGTCATCGCCGAATGTGGCATCAACATCACGTCGGCGACCGCCAACACGACCGACGCCGGCCTCGCGCGCCTCGAGCTGCAGCTCGACATCCGCCGGCGGCAGGACCTCGATCATGTCCTGGAACGACTGCGCTCACTCATCGACGTCATCAGCATCCGCCACCTGTCGCAGACGCGCTGATTGCCTCGCCGGCGCAACCTTTTTGCCGGCCACACCTCTAACTCACAAACCACCGGGCGAGCCCCGTATGGGCCGGTGATATGAGGTGTGCCACCCTTGGACATCCCCATGGTTGACCTGAAGTCGCAGTACCTGGGCATTCGCGACGAAGTGTTGGCGGCTTTCGATGAGGCGCTGACGGGCATGCAGCTCAACCTCGGCCCCAACGTGCAGGCCTTCGAGCGCGAGTGGGCACAGTACTCCGAGGTCGCGCACGCGGTGGGCGTCGGCAACGGCACCGAGGCGCTGCACCTGCTGCTGCGCGCGCATGGCGTCGGGCCCGGTGATGAAGTGATCACCGCCTCGTTCACCTTCATCGCCACCATCGAGGCCATCGTGCAGGTGGGCGCGACGCCGGTGCTGGTGGACATCGACCCGCGCAACTACTGCATCTCCCCCGAGCGCGTGGCCGAGGCAGTCACCCCCGCGACTCGCGCGGTCATGGCCGTGCACCTCTACGGCCACCCGGCCGACATGGGTGCGCTGGCGGATGTAATCGACGGGCGCGACATCCTGTTGCTCGAGGACGCCGCGCAGGCTCACGGGGCGCGCTACGGCGGTCGGCGGGTGGGGGGGCTGGCCGACGGCGCGGCCTTCAGCTTCTACCTGAGCAAGAACCTCGCAGCCTATGGCGAGGGTGGCGTCATCACCGTGGGTGACGCAACCGTGGCCGAGCGCCTTCGCGCCCTGCGCGTGCACGGGAGCCTCGAGAAATACGTGCACGAGGTCATCGGCTACAACAGCCGCCTCGATGAGCTGCAGGCGGCGGTGCTGCGCATCAAGCTGCGTCGCCTCGACGCGTGGAACCAGGCGCGGCGCGAGCATGCGGCGCGTTACGAGGCGGCGCTGGCCGGCATCGACGATCTGGCGCTGCCGGTCGCGGAGCACTGGGCCGAGCCGGTCTATCATCTCTACACGGTGCGCTCGCCGCGCCGCGATGAGTTGGCGACGGCACTGACCGCGGCCGGGATCGGCTGGGCAATCCACTACGCGGTGCCCTGCCATCTGCAGCGGGCGGTAGCGGAACTGGGCTACGCCGAAGGGAGCCTGCCCGAGACCGAGTGCGCGGCCCGCGAGGTGCTGTCGCTGCCCATGTACCCCGAACTCACCGACGCGCAGATTGACCGCGTGTGCGAGGTCGTGCGGGAGGCATTGGGG
>CAZTZN010000169.1:0-10156 GCA_964617715.1 uncultured Armatimonadia bacterium
ACTTCAACTTCGAAGATCTGAGTAATGGCGAAGCGGTTGCAGAGCAGTATGCAGCATACGGTGTGCACTTCGTCACGGACGTGGTGGCCTGCACGCCAGGATCGCTCTATCCACCACATTCACCGACGACGGCCATACAGACACGCGATTGGGATGACTACTACATCAAGATCACGTTCGACATGCCCGTGAGCCTCGTGAGCGGCTGGTACACCTCGGCGAATACCCTCTATCTCGAGGCGTATGACTCCTACGATGGGCTCATCAGCCAAGACTGGGGAGATGCGAACACGGGGAGCACGACACAGCTGGCTGTCGCTGATAGTCTGGCGCGGATCTCGTGGGTCGAGTTCCATGATGGCGGGAACAGTTTCATCGTGGACGACCTGCACATCGAGGGTCCCGACCCGAGCGACGACAGCCCCGAGCCGTTCACGTGGGTGTTGCTGGCCTGCACCGGGATCGCGGGCGCAATCGCTCGACGGCGACGTCTGGTGTAGCCCACCTCCCGACACATCCGCTTCATCGGCCCCCGTCTTCATGGGCGGGGGCCTCTTCCTTGAGCGACCGCGTGCCGGCACGAGTCCGTAGGGACGCAGTCCGGAGACCGATCTCCATCAGCGCCGGAGATTACGTCATTATATCGCCACATCTTTCCCTGATGAGGCCATGAGATGTGAGTGGCTTGTGAGCGGACCCCTGCAGGGACAGGGTAGACAGTGTCCGAAGTGTCTATTGGCTTGGGATCACCCGTGGCTCATGGGAGAGTGACGGGACGGCACCGAGTGGCACTCGCTCCAATCGGCTGTCGCGACCGCCAGAGTCCGCCCGACACGTGATGCCGGCGGGCTCTATCCATGCCCCGGGAAATCAGAGTCGGCGCGCAGCCGAAGAGGAGTGGAATGGATGACACGCACTGTGCTCTGCATTGTGGTCATCGGCGTCGCCATGAGCCTGGTGATGCCCGCACTGGCATTCACGCTGGACTTCGAGGGCCTGCCCGATCAGCACTACCACTACGGAGGCGACCAGAACCTCGGGAGCTACTACCCCGGTCTGACCTTCGGCCCGGACGTGACCGTGCTCGACAGGGTGATCTATGGGTACAACGACGCCCAATACCCGCCGCATTCCGGGAACGCGGTCATCTTCTGGGACAGCGGCTCGTACATCGACGTGGCATTGGCCACCCCGGCCGGCTCCGTGTCGGCCTGGTATTCGTCGGCAGACGACCTCACCATGGAGGCGTACGACGCGGCCGGAAGCCTGATCGCCAGCACCGTGGGATCCGCCAACCTGTTCAGCAGCCGGTTCATCGGCCTCTCGGACCCCACGGCCGGCATCGCCCGAGTGCGCTTCCTCCACAGGCCAAACTACTGTGTCCTCGACGACCTCACGGTGACCGGGTCCGGCGGAAGCGACGACAGCCCCGAGCCGTTCACGTGGGTGTTGCTGGCCTGCACCGGAATCGCCGGCGCGATCGCTCGACGGCGACGTCTGCTGTAGCCCACACCCGACAGATCGGCCTCATCGGCCCCCGTCTTCATAGGCGGGGGCCTCTTGCCTGGGTGTCCGCGCACGAGCGGGGCGAGGACTCGCCGGCGCCTGCGGAGAAGGCGCCGGTGGGAGTTGACGCCCATGACTGACGCCACGCGCCAATCGGCCGCGCCGCCTCAGCCGCGCCGCGCGTGGACCTTTCTCGCATGGACCTTCGGTACCGGCTGGGGGCTGGCGCTGCTGATGCGCCTCGCCTTCGGCCCGGCGCCACCGGCGACCGAAGGTGAAGTGGTCGAGGCCGCTCAGGGCCTTCGCGGCGCATGGGCCGCCCTCGGTCTGCTGATGCTGCTGCTGCCCGGCATCGTGACCATCATCCTCTCGCGCCGGGACCGCGTGCCACTGACCCGCTACGGGCTGCCGGGACGCTCGCCGGGCGCGGCGTTGTGGCTGGCGCCGCTGGTGGCGCTGGGCCTGACCGCCCTGGCCACGCTGCTGCCGATTGCCGTGGGCATCGGGCGGATCGACCTGACCGGAAGGGGCGAGGTGCAGCGTCTGGGAGCCGAGGGCAAGTTCGTGCAGGCGCTCGAACTCAAGCTCGGTCTCGAGGAGCAGCCAGCGCCGCTGCTGCGACGGATCGCGTCGGGCCTGCTGCTGGGCGTGACGCTCGGTCTGCTGCTCGCGCTGGGGACCGAACTCGGCTGGCGCGGGCTGCTCGCGACCGAGTTGGGCCATCTGGGCCCGACGTGGTCGGCGCTGGCGTGCGGGCTGATTGCGGCGGCGTGGTGGGCGCCGATGGTGTCGGTGACGGTCGCCGGAGGCGAGACCGACTGGCCGGGAGCCGCACTGCGCCTGACCTCGTACGCGCTGCTGGGGATCGTGCTCTCGTGGGCGCGGGCGACGACCGGCTCGGTGCTGACGCCGGCGGCGCTGGTCGCCACCTGGGCGATGCTGGGCGGTGTCCCCGCGCTCGCCATCGGTGGCGGCACGCACCTGCAGCTCGAAGTCGCCCGGCTGGCGGCGGTGGCGATCGTCGCGGCTGCGCTGCTGATCGTGGCGCCCCGGAGCCGAACTGACGCACCTGACGCGACCTCGACAGGAGCACGCCATGGTCACTGCTGACCACCTGCGCCCCGCGCTCAACTGGCCGCGCATCCTCACCTTCATCGGCCTCACCTTCGCAATCGACTGGGCGCTCGTCGGCATCGTTCTGGCGACGGGCGTGCCGTTCACCGGCATCGTGGCGACCGTCGTCGCGATGCTCTACATGCTCGTGCCCGCGCTGGTCGTGGTCTTCCTCGCGCGCAGGTGGCGGGTCGGCATCAGTCGCTACGGCCTGCGCCTGCCGCGGCGCTGGGAGCTGGTGCTGGCGCCGATTGTCCCGATGGGCATCACCGTGCTCACAGTGGTCGCCGCCGTGCTGCTGGGCTTCGGGGAGCTGGACCTGACCGGCCACGCGCTCGTCGAGCGCCTGCAGGCGCAGGGCCAGGGGCAGCTCGCCGACCTCGCCGCATCGCAGCTTGACAGGCTGCCGATCAACGTAATCCTGATTGCGTTCCTCTCGGCGCCGGTCGCGGGCTTCACCATCAACGGCCTCTTCGGCCTCGGTGAGGAGTTGGGCTGGCGCGGCTTCCTGCAGCGCGAGCTGGCGCCACTGGGCTTCGCGCGGGCGAGCGCCCTCATCGGCGCCATCTGGGGCCTCTGGCACGCGCCACTGATCCTGCTGGGCCACAACTTCCCCGAACACCCGCGTCTGGGCGTGCTGGTGATGGTCATCGCGTGCGTGCCGCTGGGCATCGTCATCTCGTGGGTCGCCCTGCGCGCGCAGACGGTCATCGCTGCGGCGGTGGCGCACGGGACGCTCAACGCGCTCGCGGGCGTGCCCATGATGTCGGTGCGCGGTGGGTCGAACCTCGAGATTCTGCAGCTCGGCTACGCGGGCATCGCGGCGACTACGCTGCTGGCGATCGCGGCGCTTGCCTGGCCGCCGCAGCCGGAGACCGGCGAGGATGACGCGCCGGGTGACGATGAACTGGACGGGCGGGCGGCCGACGAGGACCAGCTCTGCTGACTGCAACGGCAACGTCACAGGCGGGAACGGGATCCCGCCTCTCCAGGACCGACGACGGCCGTCGCTCGCGAGGTGCGCCCCCGTTCCCTCAGGCTCCATGCAGGAGTGACCGGGCCCGATGGTGAACCCTCCGCCCGTTCAGGCCCCCGCGAGGCGCCTGCGCTGGGCAAGCACTCATCGGCGCCACGAGCGCTGACGACAACCGGAGGTTACGACGATGGCTGAGAAGCTCGCACTCGATGGCGGCGAACGCACCGTGCCTGAGGGGATGGTACGAAGCTGGCCCCCGCACGACGAGCGGGACCGTTCGGCGATCATGGAGGTGTTCGACAGCGACATCTTTCACGGCAACTCGGCGCCTCACGCCGTGGCCATGCAGGAGAAGTGGGCCGAGTACTGCGGCTGCAAGTACGCCCTGGTGACCAACTCGGGCACTTCGGCGCTGCACATGGCCGTGGCCGCCGCCGGCGTGCTGCCCGGCGATGAGGTCATTACCAGCGCCTTCAGCTTCTGGGCCTCGGCCGCCGCCATCCTGCACCACTGCGCCATCCCGGTGTTCGTGGACATAGACCCGGTGTACTACACCATCGACCCGACGAAGATCGAGGCCGCAATCACGCCGCGCACCGCCGCCATCCTGCCGGTGCACATCCACGGTATGCCCGCCGACCTCGACCCGATCATGGAAATCGCGAGAAAGCACGACCTGAAGGTCATCCACGACGCCTGCCAGGCCCATGGCGCGACCTACAAGGGCAAGGTCCTCGGCGGCATCGAGTTCACCACCGGGTTCTCCACCAACCGCTCAAAGAACCTGTCTGCAGGTGAAGGCGGCATCTTCACCACCGACGACGATGACGCCTACGAGCACGCCCGGCGCATGCGCGAGTTCGGCGAGGTGGTCCCGCCCAGCGGCCAGCAGCGCGAGTACAACGCCTTCGGGCTGGGCTGGAACTACCGTCCGCACGAGTTCGTGAACGCCTTCATGCTCGCACAGTTCGAGCGCTTCCCCGAGAACAACGCCAGGCGCAAGGAACTCGCCCGCTTCCTCACCGCGGGCCTCGAGGAGATCCCGGGAGTCGCCGGGCCGCCCGAGCCACCGTGGGGCGAACCCGTGTACTTCACCTACGTCGTCGAGTTCCGCCCCGAGGAGGTCGGGCTGGACTGCACCGCCGGGGAGATGAAGGCCGCCTGCGTAAAGGCGCTCGCCGCCGAGGGCGTGGGCATGGGCCAGTGGCAGAGCCGGCCAATCCCGGGCCAGGACGTATTCGTGCAGAAGCAGGGCTTCGGCCGCGGCGTGCCCTGGGTGCTCAATCCGGACGTGGAGTACGAGTATCGCGGCGAGGACTACCCGCTGACGGTGGAGTTCATCGCCTCGCACAGCTACCTGAGCGGCGTCTACCCGCCGAACGACCTGGAGCTGATGCAGCTCTACCTCGACGGCTTCCGCAAGGTCATGGACAACATCGACCGCGTGATGGAGCTGGCGCGGGAGGCGTAGGGAGGCGTTCGTCGTTGCCGTTGCCGTTGGCCGTTCCGTTTGGAGGGAGCCGGTCTCCGACCCGCAAGCGCGCGCGAATGCCGCGCCGTTTGGGGGCGCGACTACGTTCGCGCCCGGTCGCTCAGACGGGGGCGCGAACCGTGAACGAATGGCCACCGCCGGCGATCTTCCCCGATCGCCGCAGGCCGCATCGCCTGCCGCGCGACGAATACCAGAGGCTGTTCCAACCGGTGTTCTTCGCCGCATGCACGAAGGATCGCCGGCCGGTGCTGCTTCACGCCAGCTTCCCGCGCGTCCTGAGAACGCTGCTCGATGACAATGCGCGGGCAAACCGCTGCCATGTCATTGCCTGGTGCTTGATGCCCGACCACCTGCATGTGCTTGCCTGTGTCGTCAGTGAGGGGGGCGACGTGCTCTCGTTCTTCACGGACTTCAAGCGCGGCAGCGCGAACGCGGCGTTGCGTGCAGGTCTCCAGACCCTCTGGCAGCGTGACTTCTGGGACCGGCACACGCGCAACGACGTCGATCTGTGGCGGTGCATCCGGTACATCCTGCGCAATCCGGTGGAAGAGGGGCTGTGCGAGCGGCCGGAGCAGTGGCCGCACGCCGAGTTCCGCGGATACCCCTGGCGGGGCGGCACACGACAACGGCCGAGAGGGCCTGCAGGTCGTCCCCTCCGGAACGACAACGGCCGGGCGCGAACGTAGTCGCGCCCGGCCAGACGACTGGACAACGACGCGTCCGACGATCGGACAGTGCCCGCAACTCGTGCTCAACGGAGGATCACACCATGCTCCACGCAGGCCTTGCTGAGATCGACGTCACCCCGCCGCTGGGAGTCGCGCTGTCCGGGCACTGGCGCATCCGCTACGCCGACCAGGTGCGCGATCCGCTCTTCGCGCACGCCATGGTGCTCGATGATGGCGCCGCGCCCATCTGCCTCATCACCGTCGATGTGCTCTCGCTCCAGCGCGGCACCGTGCTGCGCTGCCGCGAGGCCATCGCGCAGGCCACCGGCCTGTCTCCCGAGCGCATCGGCATCTCCGCCACGCACACCCACTACGGCCCGTTGGTGGCGCGCATCTGGACGCGCGATCTCCGGCCCGACCCCGACTACCTCACGCAGCTTGAGGCCGGGATCGCGCGCGCAGGCATCGAGGCGTGGGAGAAGCGCGAGCCCGCGCAGATCGCCATCGGCTGGGCCTTCGAGGGCAAGCTCTCCTTCAACCGCCGGTTCATGATGCGCTCGGGCGAGGTGGTCATGCACCCGCCCATCGCCTCCACCGACATCCTCTACCAGGAGGGGAAGACCGACCCGGAGGTGGGCGCCATCGCGGTGCGTGACGCCTCCGGCGCGCCCATGGGCTGGTGGGTGAACTTCGCCTGCCACGCCACCGTGACCGGCGCGTCGAACAGCATCTCCGCCGACTTTCCCGGCGAACTGGCCCGCGCAATGAAGGAGCGCCACGGCCCGCACGTGGTGACCCTGTTCGCCAACGGATGTTGCGGAAATCTGTGCCAGCAGGACGTCTTCGACCCCGACCGGCCCCGCTCGGGCGATGAACTGATGCGCCACATGGGCGACCGACTCGCCGATGACGTCGCGCGGGCTGAAGAGGAGGCGCAGTTCACCGACCAGATCGCGCTCGATGCGCGCTCGGTGGAGATCGCCATCCCGCTGCGCCGCGTCCCGGTGGAGGTTGAGCAGGAGGCGCGCGCGCTGCTGGAGCAGGACTACGATGACAGCGACCACAACGCCCACCGGGAGCATACCTATGCGCGAATGATCGTCGAGCTGGTCGAGGAGAAGCGCGAGCGGCCGCTGGTACCGGGCGAGATCCAGGCCTTCCGGCTCGGCAACGTGGGGGTGGTGCTGCTGCCGGGCGAGATCTTCGTCGAGCACGGGCTGACCATCAAGCTGCACTCGCCGGCGGCACGCACTTTCGTGGTGGAGTTGGCCAACGGGATCATGGGCTACGTGCCCACGCGCGAGGCCTTCGAAGGCGGCGGCTACGAGCAGCGGCTGGGCAACAACTCCAAGCTCTCCCCCGTCGCGGGCGAATTCATGACCGAGACCGCGCTGGCGGTGCTGGACTCGATGTTCCGGTAGCCGTCCGCACGGTCGGTGGTGGGCAGCCCGCCCAGGCTCGGGCCCGCCGCCGGGCTTCTCCGTGCCGACGTTGGCGTCAACAGGGCGCACGACTCGGGCGCATTGGCAGGCGCGCCTCTTCCTACGATTCACGGCGCCGAGGTCGGCGTCCCCCCTCTCCCGCCCTCGGCCCGCAGGGGCGAAAGGGGGAGGGGGAAGACGACCGCTTGCGGTCGCAGGGGGAGCGGCCCCGTCGTTGCCGCTGTGTCCCCGATGTGCTATCCTGCCCCGTGATGCATCGTCCCTCGTGGGTGGAGGAGGCCCCATCATGCCGTGGCGACTGCCGGGCGAAGTGACCGACCGCGCCGTGACCATGTACATGACCGGCGCCGTGTGCACCCAACCGGCGCAGGTGCTGCAGACCGACCATGCCGTCAAGGTCATCCAGAACTTCATCAATCGCCTGCGCGAACGTGGCTCCAAACACCTTGACGTCTTCGGCGACGTGGACACCGAGGGCACGCGCGAAAACCCCTCCCCCGCCGCCGAGCTGCTCGCGCATGTGCTGGCGCTGCTGTGCGACATGACCCCCGAGGACGCCTGTGTGCGCGCGCCCGACTGCCGCGAAATCCTCGCCGACCTCATGGCCATGGCTGAGCTGGTCGAGGAGCTGTACGACCACTGGCGCGGCTATGAGCGCTACCTGATGCTCGAGGCCTCAGCCGACGACTCGCGCGACAGTGCGATCGAGGGCCACATGCCCTTCATCTACAACAATCAGGACATCAACCACCTTATCCGCGAGGCCTACCGCCGCATCGAGCGCAACCTGCGCGGGCACTGGCCGCGGGTCTACCGGCAGACTCCCGGCGGCGCGAACATGAGCCTGCTCATCGAGCACATCAACTGGGACTGCCCCGGTGGCGTCTATCAGCAGCTCCTGAAGGTGCGCATGGTGCGGCTGGCGTTGCTGGTGCCCCCGGTCATCCTCTACCCGCGCGCCAACCGTCGCCAGGGCCGGTTCGTCGAGGTGGACACCAACCCGCTCGAGGGCCTGAAGATCGACCACCTCACCTGGCTGTGCATCCCGGTGCTGGTGGGCGAGCTACGCTTCCACGTCTACTTCCACCGCGACTATCTGGCGCAGGCTACCAGCCTGGTCAACCTCTTCGAGCTGTCCGGCCATGACGAGGCGCGCGAAAAGCCCGACGGCATCGTGCTGTTCGGCGTGCCGCCCGCGCACCTGGGGCGCGAGCAGACCGTCTTCCACCTCGACGACGAGCACGACATCGCGATCGGCGCGGTGGGCATGTCCGAGGAGCACGACTACTTCGGCTACTTCAAGAAGATGATGCTCACGCTGCACAATGTCATCATGATGCGCCGCGGCCGGCTGCCGGTACACGGCGCCATGGCCCACCTGCGCCTGCGCCGGGGCCCCGAGCAGTCGATCATCATCGTGGGTGACTCAGGCGCGGGCAAGTCCGAAACGCTCGAGGCCTTCCGCGAACTGGCCGAGGACTGGATCGCGGACATGACCATCATCTTCGACGACATGGGCTCGATAGAGTTGAACGACGGCCGCATCCTCGGCTACGGGACCGAGATCGGCGCCTTCGTGCGCCTTGACGACCTCGACACCGGCTACGCCTTCGGTCGCCTCGACCGTGCCATCTTCATGAACCCCGAGCGCCAGAACGCGCGCGTCGTGCTCCCGATCTCCGAGTACAAGCACGTCGTCGCGGGCCACCCGATCTCCATGCTGCTCTACGCCAACAACTACGAGCCCGTGACCGAGGCCACGCCGATCCTCGAGTTCTTCCGCCTGCCTGAGCAGTCGCTGGAGGTCTTCCGCGAGGGCGTGCGCGCCGCCAAGGGCACCACCGACGAGCGCGGGCTGGTACGCACCTACTTCGCCAATCCGTTCGGCCCCGATCAGCGCCGGGACCTGCACGAACCGCTGGCCGGACGCTACTTCGCCGCCGCGCACGAGCTGGACATCCCTGTCGGCCAGATGCGCACGCGGCTGGGGATCGAGGGCATGGAACGCGAGGGCCCGCGCCGGGCCGCCGAGGCGCTCTTCCGCCACATCATCGCCGAGGCCGAGCGCGCGGAGAGCTGAGCGCCACCTCGACGCCGAGGAAGAGACGATGCGTGACCTGATCGCCCTGCTCATGGCCGCCGCACTGGCCCTGCCCTGTGCGGCACAGGACTTCGTCACCAACGGCGGCTTCGAGGACGGCCTGTCGGGGTGGAGCCGTAACCACAGCTTCCCGGCCGAGCGCGCCGCGGTCGTCGAGCGCCCCGATCGTGGCCGCTGCCTCGAGTTGACAAGCGCCGGCGAAACCGTCGATCTCACGCAGACACTCCAGCTCCCGCCCGGCAAGTACGTCTTCCGGCTTGACCTCAAGCGCACCACCGCAGGCCGGAACATCTCGGCATATGTGATCGTCTCGCGGGACAACGTGCGCGACGCCTACTACTCGCTCGCCTCCGATCAGACCGTCCTCGGGCGCTGGCAGCACTTCGCGCGCGTGGTACCGATCCCGGCGAATGCGTCGCTGGTGCGCGTGCTGTTGCTCAACCGCATCGAGGGCGCCACCGCGTGGTTCGATGATGTGCAGGTGGTGCCGGTGCGGTCCGAGGCGGAGCCGGCCGACGGGTGGTCGCCCGCGCTGGGCGTGCCGCGCGTGGAGGAGCCCCCCACCATCGATGGTCGCCTCGGCGACGGCGAGTGGGCCGATGCCGCCCACATCACCGGCTTCGCGATCATCACCGACGGCTCCGCGCCGGAGGCCGACACCGAGGCGTGGGTCTGCCACGATGGCCGCAATCTGCTCATCGCCGCCCGCTGCGACGAGCCCCTCATGGACCAGGCGCATTCAGCCACCACCGAGCCCGACACGGGGGGCATCTTCCAGGACGAGGTCGTCGAGGTGTTCATCGACGCGGACGATGATCACGAGACCTATCTGCACTTCGCGGTCAACTCCATCGGCAC
>CAZTZN010000170.1:0-10127 GCA_964617715.1 uncultured Armatimonadia bacterium
TTGTTGACCATCACCATCTTCTTCACCGCGGCGCGGTCGTCGCGCGCGGTCACCATCGCCCGGGCGATGTCGTCGAGGGCGAAACGGTGTGAGATCAGCTCGCGTCCGATGTCCGGCATGTCTGCGAGCAGGCGGATGCTCTCTGCGGCGTGGGTACCAGGCGAGGCATGGGACGCGCGCAATGACAGCCTGCGAAAGTGGAAGTCGTCGGCATCAAAGGAGATGACCGCGTCCGGCCCCCACGCGATGCCGATGTACGCGACCGTGCCGCCGAAGGCGACCACGGACAGGGCCTCGGGCAACGCGGCCGGTGGGGCGGTGACCAGGATGCGGTCGGGAGAGCGGCCGGCAAAGTCGTGGTGGCTGAGGGGCTCACGGTCAACCTCGATGATTTCGTCGGCGCCCAGCGCCCTCCCGGCAGCCAGCCGCGCCACCGAGTGTGAGCGCCCGGCCAGGACAACTCGCTCGGCCCCCGCTCGCCTGGCCAACGCCACCGCGCCCAGCCCCAGCGGTCCCGGGCCGACCACGAGCACGTGATCGCCCGGCAGGACGCCGGCGGTCCGCACCAGGTCGAGCGAGACACCCAACGGCTCGGTAAGCGCGGCGACATCGAGCGGCACCCCTGCGGGGACCCTGGTCGCACACTCGTGGGGTGTGAGCAGCAGTTCGCCGAAGCCCATGGTGGGCGAGCCGTAGTAGGTGGCGGGGGTGCGACACAGCTCGGGGCGGCCGCGCCCGGCCGGAGGCGGCAGGCAGATGGCGCACCTGCCGCATGGCGCCGAGCTGTCGAGGGCGACACGGTCGCCCGGCGCCAATCGCGTCACGCCCTCCCCCACCGCGCGCACGATCCCGGAGACCTCATGGCCGAAGGGCTGCCACCGATTTGCGCGCTCGCGCGCAAACTGCAGGTCCGTCCCGCACACCGCGCAGCCGGCGATCTCGATGAGCAGCTCGCCCGGTCCGGGATCGCGCACCGGGTTGTCGCGCAGCTCGAACTGCCACGGCGCTCGCATGTAGGCCGAACGGTTCGCGTGCGTGCTCATCCGATCGCCAGCTCCCCGCCGTCAACGCGGATGGTGGCGCCGGTGATGTAGGCAGCGTCATCCGACGCCAGGAAGACGGCAGCCCCGGCCAGGTCGGCGGGCTCGCCCAGTCGGCCCAGCGGGTTGGCCCGCCCGAAGGCCTCGCGGTTCTCCGGGATGTCCCAGTGGTGGGCGCCCATCTCCGTGTAGATGACCCCCGGGGCGATGGCGTTGACCCGAATGCCGTGCCGTCCGAGGCCGGCCGCCATCGACGCCATGAGCATCTTCACGCCCGACTTGGCCGCCGCGTAGTCCACCTGCCCGCCACCGGCCTTGATGGTCGCCAGCGAGGTGGTGAACAGGATACACCCTCCACGGCCGCCCGCTATCATCGCCCGGGCCGCCGCCTGCCCGCAGTTGAAGGAGCCGGTGAGGATCACGTCGATGGTTCGCTGCCAGGTGGCGTTGTCCAGGTCGAGGAAGTCCACGAACGGACACACGCCGGCGTTGGCCATCATGATGTCGAGGCCGCCGAACTCGGCCACGGTCCGTTCCACCAGCGCGTCCACCGACGCCCGGTCGGCCACATCGCAGTGAACTGCGAGCGCGTCGCGCCCGCCGGCTGCGTTGATGGCCCGAGCCGACTCCTGCGCGCGGTCGAAATCGATATCGGCGATGACCACGCGCGCGCCCTCCAGCGCGAAGCGCCGCACGATAGCGTAGCCGATGCCGCGCGCGGCGCCGGTCACGATCGCGCTCCTGCCCTCAAGCGGCTGCGGGTTCATGCGGCCTCAGTCCCTTCAGCCCGGCGCGTGGTGCCGGCAGTAGTCGCGGTAGACCTCGAGCATGTACTCGTAGTTCTCCAGCGGCATGCCCGGGAAGATGGTGTTCGACGTGCCGAAGACGTAGCCTCCGCCCGGTGAGCCATGCTCCAGGCAGTAGAGCGCCGACTCGCGAATCGCCTCGGGTGGACCGTCCTGCAGCAGGCTGCACTGCACATTGCCCATCAGGGCCAGGCGCCCGCGGCAGCGGCGCTTGACCTGCGCGATGTCCATGCCCGCCATCGGGTCCACCGACTGGAAGCAGGCGGCGCCCAGCGACAGGAAGTCGTCGAGGACGGGCATGATGTTGCCGTCGCTGTGCACGAACGGGATCACCCCGCGCGCGCGGATGTGCTCGACCTGTCGGTGCAGGTAAGGGGTGATGAACCGGCGGAAGTGGGCGGGCGCGATGAACGGCCCGGAGTTGAAGGCGACGTCGTTTACTACGTGGATGAAGTCGGCGCCCGCGTCGGCGAGGCGGTCGAAGCAGTCGATGGCCCGCCGGGTTCGCTCTTCGGCGCCGCGGTGGATCGCGTCGGGGTTGCGGTGCAGATCCTCGGCGAAGCGGAACCAGTCGCCCACGCCCTCGATGGACCACGTGGTCCCGCCGACCACGCCACCGATGAGGATGTCGTCGCCGAAGGTCGCTCGGGCGGCGATGATGCCCTCAGGGTCGCCCCACGGCCAGAACACCACCAGCGCATCCCAGCCGTAGCGATCGATGATGCGCTCGTAGATCACCATGCATCGGCCAATCATGCGCCGCTTCTCGGCGGCGGTGCAGTTCCGCCACAGCGCGCGCTCGGGGAAGCGCAGGCCGAAGGCCTCGTACTCGAGTTCGAACATTACCTCGAAGTGCGGCGGTCGGTCGGGCTCCTCGAAGCGCAGCGTGGTGAGCATCCTCTCCCTGCCGGTCATGGCGTGACATTTCCCCGATATCCTCCGCGCAACCTGCGGCCGCGCTCCGCCGGCAGGAGGGAGCACACTCGCGGCGGCGAAAACTGTGCGACCGGCGATGCTCTCCCGGAGGTGGAGGATGATGAGCCCGAGCCTCACGCGGTCACTCACGCTGTTGACGATGACGCTATGCGCGGTAGCGTCGGGCCAGCAGCGCCCGACGCTGATGATCAGCGACTGTGATGATGCGGCCGCGTGGAGCGGCGTCGAAGCCGACACCGAGCACGTCACACAGGGCGCCGGCGCGATCCGCTGGCAGCTCGCCGAACCGCACGGCATCGCCACCGAGGCCATCCCCCACGACTGGTCGGCCTTCAATGCGCTCTCTTTCGACCTGTATGCCGAGAACGCGGAGGGCTCGCCCATCTGGCTCATCCTGCCCTCCGAAGATCCCGACCAGGAGGGCATGGACTACTTCGCGCTGCGGCTGAGAATCGACTTCGAGGGCCCGCGGCACTTCGTCCTGCCCTTCGACGAGATCGGGCGCACGCGTCACCCGCTCGGCTGGCAGACGATCCAGCGGTTCCAGTTCCACTCGGCGTGGAACCCGAACATCGAGGTTAACCCCGAGGCGGTGGTCTACGTGGATAACATCCGGCTGGAGCGGTTCAGCGACACCGGCCCGCGCATGACCGATAAGGAGCTGTTCGACGCGCTCGACCTGGAGCGCCCGGAGTTGGCGGCAGTGAAGCAGGCCCTGGACGCCGGCGACTTCGAGGCCGCAAAGTCGGCATGGGCGCACTACCTGCGCGAGCGGCCAATGCCGCGCTGGTTCGAGATGTGGTACGAGCGCCCGCAGCCGGTCGCGCCCGAACGCGCAAACCTGGGCGCGGCCGAGAGGGCCCTCGCACACATCTTCAGGTTCCAGAGCCGGGAATTCGAGCTGGGCCCGGACATCGACTGGTCGTCGAACCAGATGACCGAGGGTGAGAGCGCGACCGTCGAGTGGAACGCGAGCCTCAATCGCCACGGCCTGTTCACCGCACTGGCGACCGCCTGGTGGCGCACCGGCGACCGCAAGTGGACCGATGAGCTGGTGGCGATGTGGTTGGACTGGATCGAGGACGCACCGGTGCTGATGAACTCCTCGGGCAACTCACCCTATCACTGGGCGTGGGAGACGCTCAACACCGCGGTGCGCGCCGGCAGCGCCTGGCCATCATCGCTCTTCCGCACGCTCGACTCGCCCTCATGGACCGACGAGGCCATCGTGACCGTTACCAAGTCCTTTGCCGAACACGCCCGCCATCTGCTGGCGTGGCCATCGCGCGGCAATTGGCTGACTGCCGAGTCCACGGGGCTGTACTACGCGGGCGTGCTCTTTCCGGAGTTCCGCGAGGCCGCCCACTGGCGCGAGGTCGGCCTGCGGCGCCTCTACGACCAGATGGCGGAGGAGATCTACCCCGACGGCCTCGAGTGCGAGCTGGCGCTCGGGTACGGCATGTGGGTGCTGCGCAACTACTCCGACGTGCTCGACTTCGCCCTGCTGAACGAACGGCGCGACGAGCTGCCCGAGGATTGGCTCGATCGCATCGAGGCCATGTACGACTACGTGCTCTACGCGTCAATGCCCAACGGCGTGGTGCCGGGCCTCAACGATTCGGGCAACGTTGACCGCCTGCGTTACATGGAGCGCGCGGCCAGATACTTCCCCGACCGCGCCGATTTCGCCTGGGCGGCCAGCGGCGGCACCGAGGGGGAGATGCCCACCGACACCTCCCGCGCCTTCGACTACTCGGGCCACTACGTCATGCGCACCGGCTGGACGCCCGACGACCGCTTCCTGCTCATGGACGCGGGCCCGTTTGGCCTGGGCCATCAGCACGAGGACAAGCTCACGCTGATCCTGTATGCGCTCGGGCGGATGCACCTGGTGGATGCGGGCAACTACATGTACGACCACAGCCGCTGGCGCCGCTACGTGCTCTCCACCCGCGGGCACAACACCGTGCGTGTTGACGGGCTCGACCAGCATCGCCGCGGCCTGCGCGACACCTACGTCCTGCCCCTCCCGTTCGAGCCGCTGGGCAACCCGTGGGTGGCCGGCGACGACTTCGACTTCGCGCAGGGCAGCTACGACCGCGGCTACGGCGATGACAACGCGGTACGAGTTGCGCATACCCGTAGTGTGCTGTTCGTCAAGCCGCAGTACTGGATCGTCGCGGATCGTCTGACTCCTGAGGATGGCGCCGCCCACGAGTACGAGGCGCTCTTCCACCTCGACGCCGACGAGGCCACGGTCGGAGACGATCTCTCCGTGACCTCGGTAACCGGCGAGGACCAGAGTCACCTCGTGATCGCGCCGCTGCCCACCGAAGGCCTGTCGGTCGAGGTGGTGAAGGGCCTCGAGGAGGAGCCGGTGCAGGGCTGGTCATACGCGATGATCGGGCGCAAGGGCGCCATCCCGACCGCGATCTACCGCCTCACGGGGGCAGGCGAGCAGACGATGGCATACATCCTCTGCCCGGTCGAGGCCGGCGGCGCATCGCCCATCACGAGCGTCGAGCGCCTCGACGCAGACGAGGGTGCGGTCGCGGGCGCGCTCACCTTCGCCGACGGCTCGCGGCACGTATTCATCTTCCAGACGCGCGCGGCCGAGGCGAGCTTCGGTGACTTCAGCACCGACGCGCAGGTCGCATTCGTCGAGCTGCGCCCCGACGGTGCGGTCGGCCGCAGCTTCCTCTACGGCGGCAACGAGCTGCGACCGGTTGAATGATCGACGACCGCAGGCGCCGAGGAGCGTTGGGCACGCGTGGCGAATTCGGGCGGCACCGGCGATCTGTCTCGGAGGTGAGTGAAGGGAGGGACGCGCCGCATGGCCTACACGGAGCTGGCCGAGCTGTTCAAGGTGTTTGCGGTGTCCCTGTTGCTCGGAGCCTTCATCGGACTCGAGCGCGAACGCGGACGGGACCGACCGCTGGGCATCCGCAGCTTCATCATCGTCGCCGGCATCGGCACCACGACGGCGCTGATCGCCGACCGCACCGGTGCGACCTGGGTCTTCCCGGCGGCCTTTGTCGTGCTGGGGGCGCTGCTGGTCATCGCCCATATCCAGCTTGCGGAAGGCGGCCGCAAGGGCCTGACGACCGAACTCGCGGGGCTGCTGACCCTGGGGATCGGCGCACTCGTCTACATCGGACCGATGGAGCTTGCGATCGGGCTGGGCGTGGCGACCGCCGCACTGCTGCACTTCAAGCCGGCGCTGCACGCCCTCGCCGACCAGGCCGGCGGGCGGGACATCGTGGCCATGGTGCAGTTCGGCCTGGTCGCGTTCGTCGTGCTGCCCGTCCTTCCCAACCAGACCTTCGGCCCTTACGGTGTGCTCAACCCGCATAACATCTGGATGATGGTCGTGCTGGTTTCGGCCATCAATTTCGCCGGGTACGTTGCGCTCAAGCTGGTGGGGACCAAGTACGGCGGGCTGACCGCGGGGGTGCTGGGCGGCCTGGTGTCGAGCACCGCCACCACCTACAGCTTCTCGCGCCGCGCCCATGACGACAGCGCGCTCTCCAGCGCCGCGGTTATCGCCATCATTATCGCCACCGCAGTGACAATCCCGCGCATGGCGGTGGAGATCGCGGTGGTCAACCCGACCTTCCTCGGCCACGCGGCACTGCCGCTGACGCTGGTTTTCCTGGCGTCGCTGGCCCCGTGCGTCGTCTTCTTCTGGCACTACGGCGGCGCACGCGGGGACAGCCAACCGCCCGAGGTCAAGAACCCGGTGCAACTGTCCGGCGCCATCCTGTTCGGACTGATTTATGCGGCGGTCATTCTCGCCCTGGCGGCCGCCCAGAATCACTTCGGCGCCGAGGGCACCTACCTGGTCAGCGCGATCTCGGGCCTGACCGACGTGAACGCCATCACCCTGAGTACCGCGCGACTGGTGGGCACACAGAGGCTGGCGGCAGCCGGTGGCGTCGATATTGTCATCATCGCCTACCTGGCGAACCTCGTCCTCAAGGGCGCGCTTACCGCCATCATCGGCACCCGGGAGCTGGCGCGGGCAGTGATCATCGCCTTTGGCTTCGCCTTTGTCGCCGGGCTCATCGTGATCTTGGTCATGTAGTCCGCGGCACCGTCACCAGTCCGCCCCCCACGGAGGGACAGGATCATGCGCAGTACATCGGTCTCCGTGCTCTTCGTGCTCATTCCAATCGCGGCCTCGGCGCAGGCACCCGGTGAGACCGTGACCGTTACTGTCACCGACGTGGTCTCCGGTGACGCGTTCTCGCTGGAGATGCCGGCAGCCGCGCGAGCCGCCTCCATCGGCCTGGAGCTGTCCGCGCGGCAGATCACCCATGACCAGCCCGACCTGGACCCGGCGGTGCCTGTGCGCATCCCGGAGCTGGAGCTGCGCGACACCACCGGCGAGGATCGCGCGGTGGACCTTGATGTGACATTGCCGATGGACCTGACCGGCTGGACCTGGTGGCATGACATCAACGCCTCCGACCCCATCGGCGCCGCCTCACAATTCACCGAGAGCCAGTATCCCCTGGTGGCGGTGACCTCGCAGACCAACGGCCTTGCCCTGGCCATCGAGCCGAGTCAGCCGGTCATCTACCAGCTTCGTGGCTCGGCGAGGGGCCTGACCCTGCATACTCAGCTCGGCCTGACACCGCTGGGCGAGGGTGCCCTCAAGAGCGCGGCTCAGGTGCGCGCCTACGTCTTCCCGGTCGATCCCGCATGGGGCTTCCGCGATGCGCTGGCGACCTACTATCGCCTGTTCCCGGAGGCCTTCGAGCGTCTCGCCAGCGACGAGGGGCAGTGGCTGTTCGCCTTCGAGAACACGCGGCTTCCGAACCCGTCCGACTACGCCTACCACGAAGGCGGGCCGGCGGGCCGACAGTACGACGAGGACCACGGCATAGGCACCTATCCCTACACCGAGGTCTCGTCGCGCACCGTGCACATGCACCGCCTGCCGGTCGATCGTGCCGACGCTCTGACCGCGTGGGAGGAGTACAAGCAGAGGCAGGAGCTGGCCGCCGCCGAGTGGGCCATGCGCGGGGGCACCCTCGACCTCGAGGTCGCACGCACCGGCGAGCGCAGCCTGCGCTGCAGCAAGGACAATCCGGCCGCGTGGACCGGCGCCGTGCAGGACGTGATGGTCAACCAGCGCGAGCCCGAACCGGTGACGATCTCCGGCTGGCTGCGCGCGCAGGACGTGACCGGCGCCGGCGACCGCGAGATCTCGCTCTACGGCGATGTGCTGCTGCAGTCCGGAGAGTGGCTGTTCGGCCAGATCGCCGCGTTCGAGACCGGGACGCATGACTGGCGGCAGGCCTCGTACACCATCGACATCGAGCAGCCGATCCAGATGGTGCGGCTGCACTGCCTGTTCCGCGCCGGACACACGGGCACCGTCTGGTTCGACGACGTCTCCGTGACCGTGGCGTCAGACCCGAACGAGAACCTCGTGCTCAACCCGAGCTTCGAGGAGGTCGGGGTCAACCAGGATGTCGCTGCCATCGAGGCGTACCACGTCGGGGCGTCGGACGGCCATCCGGTATTCTCGATCCGCACGGATCTGTCGTCGGACGTGAAGCCCGATACGCCCATGAAGCTGCTGCGCTTCTGCCTCAACCCCAGCCCCTACCTGCGCCGGGCCGAGGGCGTTGAACTGCCCCCCGGGCCGCGCAGCATCAAGAGCTACGTGAACATGATGCAATCCATGCCCGCCCTCGATGGCGCCTACATCGACAGCGTAAGCGCGTGGGCCACGCGCGAACTCGACTTCCGACGCGAGAGCTTCCACGCGGTGCGCCACAGTTTCACCTACGATCCGGAGACCAAGCGCGTGGTCGCGCCGGGCAGGCACTACACCTACGACTTCCTCTACGAGCTGGGGCGCGCGCTGCATCCGATGAACCGCTGGGTGTTCACGAACATCCACAACACCATGGACACCTTCCTGCTCTACGCCGTCTCCGACGTGCCCGGCATTGAAAGCTCCATCACCAATCATGAGCGCTTCGCCTACATCCGCTCGGCCAGCTACCAGAAGCCGGCGGTGCTGCTCAACTTCCTGAACCTGCACGGCTTTGACGTGCGCGCCCGGCACGACTACCACTGGCGCATGGCTGTGCTGTACGGCCTCTACCCCAGCATCGGCCGGCGCTGCGACGAGGCCTACGAACTCTATGGCGATCTCTATCGGCGCTTCATGCCCTCCCTCAAGCGGATCTCCGCCGCGGGCTGGGAGCCGATCACGCATGCGACCTGCGAGCCCGCCGGCCCGCAAATCGAGCGCTTCGGTAACTCGACCAGCGGCCTGTTCTTCACCGTCTACAACGAGGCGGATGACGACTACGCCGGCAGGCTGGTGATTGACGCGCTCGCCTTCGGGCTGATGCCCGGCCTGGTCGCCTGCGACACCACGACCGGCTGGATCATCCCCGTCATGGAGTCAGCCGATGGACAGGCCACGGTCAATCTCCCGCTGCCGGCCGGTGAGGTCGCGGTGGTGCAGGTAGGTTCACCGACACAGATTGCTCAGGTCGCGCAGGCGGAGCTTGACGGCATCGTGACCGACCTGCGCCGCCTCGAGGCCGAGGCGCCGGACGAGCTGGCCGCGCGCGTGCGTGACCTGCGTGGACGCGTCATCGGCATGAACGACCTGCCGCCCGCACCGCTGACGCGGCAGACCGTTAACGACCTGGTTGCGCTGTGCAATGACGCAAGCGTTACCGCGCGCACCTGGACCGGCGAGACGCCCGGCCAGGCATTGCTGCGGGCACTCATGCTGGTAGAGCGCATCGCGGCGGCCAGGCGCGCGCCGGTGGCCCTCGAAGTGTCGGGACAGGCGGTGCAGGGCGAGACCGGTGGCGTGAAGCTGCGCCTCGGGGGCAGGTCTGTCGCCGACTGCGTCTTCCTCATGAGTGACGCCGAAGGTCTGCGCACGATCGACACCGACTTCCAGTGGCCGGCTCAGGGCTACGGCGACGGGCTGGTGGACCTGATCGGCATCGGCCTGGGCGATCAGCCCGGCGCGGTCATGCGCACCATGCGCTTCCGCCAGGCGGTCGAGATCGGGTTGCAGACGCCGGATCCCGGCAGCCCGATCATCGAGCGCGTCGTGACCGCGCGCTGCCGCAACAACTCATCGCGCCCGCGCCGGCTCCAACTGCGCATCCACACGCCCGAGCCGTGGACGCCGACGCCCGCGCGGCAGACCGTGGACCTGCCCGCCCACGGATCGAGCGCCGCCGAGTTCACCGTGCGCGGGCCCGCGGGGCAGGTGGAGCTGGTGTCATTACGCGTGGTCGCCGAGGGCGAGCCCGGAGAGGCGGAGGCCGAGACGGTGGCGCTGTGCGGCGCGCCGCAG
>CAZTZN010000171.1:0-9863 GCA_964617715.1 uncultured Armatimonadia bacterium
CGTCGGACAGAAAGGGATGTTCAGGATGCGAAAGGGTTTCACGCTCATCGAGTTGCTGGTCGTGATCGCGATCATCGCGATTCTCGCCGCCATCTTGTTCCCCGTGTTTGCCAAGGCACGGGAGAAGGCCCGGCAGACGTCGTGTCTAAGCAATGTCAAGCAGTTGGACCTGGCGCTGCTGATGTATGCCCAGGACTACGATGAGGTACTGGTACCGCTTTCGAATTGCAATTACCAATACCGCTGGTACGTAATCATCGAGCCCTACCTGAAGAATACGCAGATTCTTACCTGCCCGAGCAAGAGCACCCAGTACGGATACGGGCTCAGCTTCTACAACATCGCCGAAGACGACGGCTTTGGGACTCCGGGCCGAGGAGCGTCGCTTGCTGGCATACAGGAACCCGCGGATGCTCTCATGTTCACTGAGACGGAGGATAACAACACCGGCAGCTATCGCTACTACGTATACTCGCTTCGTCTTTACTCGCTGGGGGTTGGGGGCCAAGCGTACAATTGTATCGCGGCCCCCGGCAGGCATAACGGCGGCAACAATGTAGGCTTTTGCGATGGCCACGCCAAGTGGATATCCTTCTCCAAACTCATTGATCCTGGCTGGTCCGGTTGGACTTCCCAGCCCGTCAGCCATCCCTGAATCGGAAGGCGCACGCCGACCTTCTTCAACCCCGGCCCGAGAGGAACTGCTCTTTCCATGCGAAGGTGGGCAGGGGAGAGTCTCCCCCGCCCACCTTTGTGGCGAGATGTTCAGTTACATAGCTTGCTACGGCACCTGTGAAAGGCAGGTCCCTTCGCCCAGCACACTATCGGACCGGTAAGCACTCAGGTCCTCGTGTAGACAGGCGGGCCGCCGACACAGGCATCAGTGGATGGTCGGCTGCAGAGACTCGCGGTCCGAGCGCAGCTCGGCAAGGCGCACCGCACGACCGCCCTGGCGCTGCGAGCGATCCGCCGCCACCAGCACCGCCAGCGCCTCGAGCATATCCTCGTAGAAGACCGGTGGCTCGCCGCTGTCGATCATCGCCAGGAACCGCTGCATCGTGCGCATGTAGAAGCTGTGCTCGACGATCTCGAAGCGCACTGAACTCTCGGCCGTGAACAGCTCCCCATGATGGCGGGCGTACGCCTCGCGCAGGAGCCGCAGCGACGCCGAGCGCCCGTCGCCGAAGCTCACCGAGATCAGGTCGAACTCGACCTCGGCCAGGTTGCTCACCGCCTGCACGCCTGGCCCCATGATCGCGTTGAGCATGTCGGAGAGGTGGATGCCGTAGAAGTAAAGCTCGCCCGGCCCCACCAGGTCGGCGTGGACCACCTCGGCGTCACCGATCTGCTCGAGCGCGGCGCTCAGCTCCTCGGCGTAGCGCAGGCCGGAGGCGGACATGATCGGCGCGCCCGACTCCAGCGCCAGCGCGATCATGTCGTTGGCGTCGTCGAGGTCGAGCGCGAAGGGCTTGTCCACGAACACCGGCAGCCCCTCCTCGAGGAAGGGCTCGGCCTGGCGCAGGTGCTGCGAGCCGTCGCGCGAGCAGATCAGCGCCGCGTCCACCATGCCCACCAGGTCGCGCGGCTCGCTCAGTACGATCTCGATCTTCCACTGCTCCTGAAGCTGCGCGACGCGCTCGGGGGCGTTGTCCTGGCTGCACAGCGCCACGACGGTCGCGCCCTCGAGGTGGGTCGGTTCGGACGAGTCGGAGTTGAAGATGCGGCAGAAGGCGTCTACGTGTGTGGACTCAAGCGCGACGATGCCCAGCCGGATCACTGCTGCTCACGCCCTTCCATCTGGCTGCGCCGCCGCTCCGCCCAGCCCTCGATGTTCTTCTGCCTGGCCCGCGCCACTGCCAACGCTCCCGCGGGTACGTCCCGGGTGATCACCGAGCCCGCTGCGGTGTACGCGCCCGCGCCGATAGTGACCGGCGCGACGATGATGCTGTCGCTGCCGACGAAGACCCCGTCTTCGAGCACCGTCGGATGCTTGTTCACGCCGTCGTAGTTGCAGGTGATGACGCCCGCGCCGATGTTGCAGTCGCGGCCGGTGGTGGTGTCGCCCAGGTAGGAGAAGTGTTGCATCTTGGTGCCGTCGCCCACACGTGTGCGGTTGACCTCGGCGGAGCTGCCCAGCTTGCAGTTGCGGCCGACCACGCTCCCCCCTCGCACCAGCGCGAACGGGCCGACCTGGGCGCCGTCGAGTACCGTGCCATCGTCGATCACAGTGTGATCACGCAGCAGCACGCCGTCGCCGATGGTAGCCGAGCGCACCACTACGTGAGAGCGGATCTCGCTGCCGGCGCCGACGGTGGTGGCGCCCAGGAGCTGGCATCCCGGCCCGATGATGGTGTCGGGGCCGATGGTCACGCCCGCGTCGATGAAGGTCGAGGGCGGATCGACCAGCGTGACTCCGGCGAGCATGACCTGCTCGCGGATGCGATCGCGGGCGATACGCTCGGCCTGCGCAAGCTGCACGCGCGTGTTGATGCCCATGACCTCGTCGGGATCGTCGGTGATGAGCGCGCGCACCGGTCGGCCGTCGCCTACGAGGATGGCGATGGCGTCCGTGAGGTAGTACTCGCCCTGATCGTTGTCGGGGGTGATGCGGTCGAGGGCGGACAGCAGCGCCGCGGAGTCGAAGAGGTAGATGCCCGTGTTGATCTCGCGGATGGCCTGCTGCCGGTCGCTGGCATCGCGGTGCTCGACGATCGCGGAGACCGCGCCGGACTCATCGCGCACGATGCGGCCGTAGGCCGTCGGGTCGCTCAGCTCAGTGGTGAGCACGGTCGCGGCCGCGTTCTCGGCATGATGGTGCGCGGCCAGCCGCCGCAGGGTCGCGGTGGTCACCAGCGGGACGTCGGCGTAGGTGACCAGCACATCGCCCGCGAAGCCCTCGAGCCCGGGGCGTGCGCACATGGCGGCGTGGCCGGTGCCGAGTTGCTCAGGCTGTTCGCAGACGGTGACCCCGTCCCCCAGCGCCGCGACCAGGCGCTCGGCGTCCGCGCCCACGACCACCACGGTGCGCTCGGCGCCGAGCTGCTCGACGGTGGCGAGCACGTGGTCGATCATCGACCGCCCGCACAGTTCGTGAAGCGGCTTGGGCAGTTCGGACTTCATGCGCGTGCCCTGCCCCGCCGCCAGAATCACACAGGCCAGTGGCCGCACGTTGATGCTCCTCTCTGAGTGAGTCGAACCGGCGGCGGTCCCGTGCTGCCGGGGCCGCCGCCGGGATGATCTACGTGAACGCCCGCCCGTGGCGCTGCGTCACTCGGTCCGCTGCCGGAAGCACTTGCACACCGGCTCCTCGGGCTGCGCAGGCGCTTCGGCCTCGGCCGGCGGCTCCGTCTCAGCCTCGGCCGCCGCCTGGTCCTCAAGCTCGGCTCCGACCTGCAGCGCGGCGGCGATCAGTTCGCCGAGACGTTCGTCATCGCCCTCGGCATAGCCCTCGTGGTAGGCGGCGATAACGCCGTCGCGGCCGATAATGAAGATCGCGGGCAGAACGCGCACGCCGTAGGGGGCGGCGATCTGCTGCTGCGGATCCATGATCACCGGGTGGGCGATGCCCTGGTCGGCGATGAGTTCGCGCACGGCATCGAGCCCGGCCTGCCCCTCGTCCAGCGAGATGGAGACCAGGCGCATGCCCTGCGCGCTGAAGGCGGTACTCAAGTCCTCCAGCATCTTCAGATGCTGGGCGGCGTCGCGGTACCAGGTGACGAAGTAATTGACGACCACCACCTTGCCGCGCCACTCGCCCAGCTTGATGGTGGCTCCGTCGAGGGTTGTGGCGGTGAAGTCAGGCGCAACCGCGCCGGGCGCGAGTGGCTGGCGAATGGCTTCCTCCTGCGGCCACGCCAGCGTCCCGACGACCAGCAGTGCGAGCACGACGGCCACGACTCTCACCAGCGCCACCTCCCGGTCAGCATGGTCCCGCGCGGGGCAGATTCGCCTTACAGCCCCGGAGACCTTCCCGCCCGGGCGCGCCAGGCCCGAGCGAAGGTGGCAAGGTGCTCGGGCGGCAGGGCGGCGACGATGGTGTCGCACGACCCGCCCCTGCGCACGGTGGTCATGGCCTGATCGCCGACACGGCGCACGTCGAACTCGCCGATGTGCTCGGTGACCAGCCAGCCGGTGCGGTAGGGGCGCCAGTCGGCCGGGCCCTCGAAGACGGAGACCGGGCACCCGCCGACCAGGTAGAGCGTGTACTGCACGACCGCGCCGTCAACACGCACCAGCGCGCGGCGCACCTCGGTCCACGGCTGCGTG
This sequence comes from uncultured Armatimonadia bacterium, assembly GCA_964617715.1. Lineage (GTDB taxonomy): Bacteria > Armatimonadota > Zipacnadia > Zipacnadales > UBA5352 > JALGVA01. The sequence continues at coordinate 4,267 of CAZTZN010000171.1, forward strand.
TCGGGGTTGCAGGCGACGGTCGCCAACGGGCCCGGGGCGGGCGGGCCGGCGATGATTCCGGAAAACTGCTGGTGCAGTTGGGCGAGAGTCAGCGCGCGGTCGGCATTGATCATGTAGACGGTGCTGAAAATGATGGCGATGCTGACGGCGATCGCACCCATCGCGGCGATGCCCACGAGTCGGCGGGCGGGGCGAGAGGCGCCGATACGCGTGCGCACGCCATCGACCTGGTCGAGCCGCGCCCGCAGCCGCGCGTGAAAGCCGACGGGCGCCTCGACCTCTGCCGCTGCGCGCTCAGTGACGCGCTTGGCCGCCATCAGCGCGCCGGCTATGCGGCTGCACTCCGGGCAGGTAAGGATATGCGCCGCGAGGACCTTGCGACGCTCGTCATCCAACTCGCCGTCCACCAGCGCGGACAGCAACTCCCTGGTCTGCTCGCAACCGCTTGCCATGGTCAGATCAACCCTCGTGACCGTGCATACGCCTCAAGCTTGCCCTGCAGGAGCCCCCTTCCCCGCGCGATGCGCGAACGCACCGTGCCGATGGGCACGCCCAAGGCCTCGGCGATCTCGCCGTAGGCCATGCCGTGCATGTCGCACAGCACCACGGCCTCGCGGAACACCTGCGGTATCTCGCTCAGCGCCTGCTCGACCTCGGCGTCGATCGCCTTCGCCAGTGCCGCCAGCTCAGGGCTGTCCTCACCCTCGCGGGAGAGTCTCCCCAGCTCCTCGCGCGGCAGGTCGTCCCAGGTGGTCGTGTCCGGTGCGCGCCGCTGCCTGCGGAACTCGTTGATGTAAGTGTTGGTCACGATGCGCAGGATCCACGCTCGGAAGTTGGTGCCCAGCTCGAACTGCTCGAAGGCGTTGTACGCCTTGACCAGCGCCTCCTGCGCCACGTCCTCGGCATCGGCGTAGTTGCCGGCCATGCGCAGTGCGGCATTGAAGATGTCGCGCTCGTGCCGGCGGGCGAGTTCCTCGAACTCCCGGCGGCGGGTCGCGCCATCACGAGCTGAGCCGATCAACCTCAGCGTCATCGGGGAGGCTCCCCGTGGACGGCGCGCGCGGGCCGTCGATGATGATAACACCGGGCGGTGCCCACGCAGTTCCCGGGTGTGTGCGCGCGCATGATCATGATGGTGCGTCCTCATCCGGGTCGGTGGCGAGGGTCTTCACCGGCCCGCGCACGTAGCGCCGGGCGCGGCGGAACCACATCTCGGCTGCACTGCGCCGCTGCAGCGTGCGGCGCTCGCTCTCGCTGAGCAGTTCAGGGGCACACCACGCCTTGAGCTTGCAGATCGCACGGAAGTCGTTCTCGGCCACGTAGGGCCACACGAAGGCGGCGACAGGGTTGCTGCCGGTCATGACCGCGGCGGCGAAGTCAACCACCGCCGGCCGCATGTCGGGCGTGACCAGGATGTTGTCGAGGTGCTCGAGGTCCCCGTGAGCGACACCGCGCTCGTGCAGGGCGACGATCAGGTTGATCAGGCGCTCGAAGAAGGCCGCCTCGAGGTGCGGGGCCTCGAGGCTGGTGACCGGCGTGGCCTCAACGTAGTCGATGATGATGGTCCACGGTCGAGGTCGAGCGATGATCCGGGGCACGCATGGCAGGCCCTCTGCCCGGCCGAGCGCCGCCGCCTCGCGCCGCGCCAGCCACGCTCCGAGCAGGCGCTTGAAGATGGTGCCGCGGCGCCCGTAGTCCTTGACGACCGCGTCCACGCCCTCAAGACGGATGCGGCGCAGCTCGGGCCGCGCGCGGGAGCCGGAGCGCAACACCTCCGCGGTCAGTCGATCAATGTCCTCCTCACTGAGGTCATCCCAGCCGGAGCCGCTCATCCCCCCGCCTCCTCGTCGGCCGATGGGGCGTCGTGGCGGGTCAGCGCGGTTTCGACGTGGATTGCGTCGAACGGGCACCTGGCGCACTCCATGCAGCCCACGCAATTGATGCTGCCCAGCTCGCGGCGCGGATCGATGCCGGCAGGGCAGATGCGCACGCACCACATGCAGTCGGTGCAGGCGTCACGGTCGTAGTGCATCCGTACCAGGCTGGCTCGGCTCAGCAGCGAGAACAGCGCCCCCAGCGCGCAGAACGAGCGACAGAACGGGCGCCGGATGAAGACCGAGGCGACGACAAAAGCCACAAGGATCCCGATCTTGAGAAACCACCATTCGTGGATGAGTGGGCGCAGGTCGGGGTAGAGCAGCGGCTGGAAGATGCCGCCCTGCAGCGCGCCTTGCGGGCAGAACTTACAGAACCACGCGACGCGCGTGGCGAAGGGCAGCGCGATCCCCAGGACCACAAGCATCACGTACTTGAAGTACCCGGTCCACGGCGGCAGCTCCGCGTGACGGCGACGGATACGCGCCAGCAGATCCTGCAGCAGCCCGAACGGGCACAGCCAGCCGCACATGGAGCGGCCGATTACAGCGCTCACCGCGAGGATGCTGCCGAGGATATACAGCGGCAGGACGAACACCGCGCGCATGTCTCCGATGGCGTTCTGCAGCGCGCCCAGGGGACATGCCACCGCCGCGCCGGGGCAGGCCCAGCAGTTGAGTGCCGGAAAGCACACACCACGCAGGTCGTAGAGGAAACCGGGGGTGAAGCGGGCGTTGAGCAGGAAGACCAGGGCAACCTGGACCCAGCGGCGGAAACGCAAGTAGCGGGGAACCGCCGGACGCTTCCCGTCTGCCATGGCCGCGCCTCATCCCAGACCGATGCAGGCGGTGCACAGGGTCTTTGCGTGCCTGATCACCGCATCGATCTGATCGGTCCATGCGCCGTAGACCACCAACGCGACGCCGATCACAGTCAGGGCCAGCCACAGCCAACGCATCGTAATCAAACCTAGAGACTTCGCAGATACTGCGCGTCGCGGATTATGGCCTCGCGCTTGTCCTCGCAGTTGGACGGGCTGAACTCGACCGCCAGGTAGCCCTCGTAGCCGGCCTCGCGCAACCGCTGGACCAGGGGCGCGTAGTCGATGACGCCGTCGGCGAGGCCGACGCGTTCGACGCGCTCGGGGTCGCCGTTGAGCGGCGCGTAGTTTTGCGCATGTAAATGGAAGACGTGGGGCAGGGCGAACTCGAGGCGCTCGAGGGCGTCCTCCTCGCCCAACTTCGACGAGGCCTGATAGTTGAGGCCGAAGTGGTCGTGGCCGACCTCGTCCACCAGCCGGCGGGCGCACGGGCCGGTGTCGGCGAGGGTACCGGAGTGCATCTCCGCGGCCAGTTTCATGCCCATGCGGGACGCCGCGGCCGCCGCCTCCCGGCACTCCTCGATGGTGCGCTTCCACAGCGCCTCATCGGCCTGATCCGAGCCGACGTCGCTGGCCCACACGCGCACCACGGGAGCCTCCAGACCGGCCGCGATCTGCAGCACGTTGCGCAGGGATATGTTGTTGTCGTTCCCCACCGCGCCCAGGCGCAGGTAGGAGCCGAACACCGCAACCTCCAGCCCGCGATCGGTCACCATCTTGCGGGCGGCCGTGACCCGGTTGGCATCGTACTCCTCAGAAATGTGAGGCTCTCTCCCCCAGATCTCCACGCCATCCAGCCCCGCCTCGCACGCGATGTCGAGGCTGTATTCCAACAGGCGCTCACGGAAGGCGATGGTGCACAGCGCCGTCTTCATCGGTCGTGGTTTGTCACGTGCCACCTGCAGACTACCTTTCTCCCCGCTCGCCTGAGATCTCCTCGACCTTGGCCGCCTCCATCGGCCGCGCCCTCGCCACCATCAACGGGCAGGCCTAGCGCCGCACCTCGACCGGCCGGCCACTCTGCGCGGACTCGTGGATGGCGACCAGCACGCGCGTGTTCTCCAGACCATCGGCCACACTGACGGCGGGCTCGAGGTCGTGGATCACGCAGTCGGCAAAGTGCCTGATGCTCTCAACGCCGAACCCATTGGGCACGCCCTGCACCTGCGTGCGCACCGCGACATCCGGATAGGACGGGCCCTCGGACGTGAAGGTCTGCAGCATCCGGTGGGAGCTGCAGTCCGCGAAGCAGGTGCCCTCGGAGCCGATCATCTCGAGCTTGAAGTCGAAAACCGTGGGCATCGACGTGGACATGATCCAGCAGTTCTCGATGTGCGCCACCCCGCCGCCCTCAAGCTCGACGATGGTCAGGAAGAAGTCGGGGGTATCCACGCCCATGCCCTTGAGCACCCGCGAGCGCGAGACCGAGTAGACGCGGACGATCTCGTCATCGAACAGCCAGCGGACCAGGTCCACCGAGTGGCTGCCCAGGAACCAGATGACCGTGGACCGGCCGGCCCAACTAAGCATCTCGGTCGGGACGTAGATCGTGTCATTCAGCCGCACGGTGAGCATCTGCGGCTCGCCCAGCTCGCCCGCCGCCATCTTCTCCTTGATGCCCCACATCGCCGGGTTCCAGCGGTTGTGGAAGTCAACCATCAGCTTCACGCCGCTGGCCGCGGCGGCATCGATCATCGCCTGGCAGTCCTCGACGGTGGTGGCCATGGGCTTTTCGAGGAGGACGTGCTTGCCGGCCTCGGCGGCGGCGATGGCGACCTCGCGATGTAGAAAGTCCGGGGTCACGACCGAGACGGCGTCGATATCGTCACGGGCGAGCAACTCCTGGTAGTCGGTGGTCCAGCAGGAGACGTCGTACTGCTGGGCGCGCTCCTTCAGAAGATCCTCGTTGAGGTCACAGATACACGCCAGTTCGGCGCCCGGGTGCGTGCTGTAAGTCATCAGGTGGGTCTCGCCCCACACGCCGGTGCCGATGACTCCGAAGCGACGGATCTCGCTCACACTCTCCACCTGCCTGTCTGTTGTCGCCACACCTTCCCGCGGGACCGGCTGCATCATACCCCACAGCCGTGGCGATTATACGGCATAGCGAAAAACCGTGTCAACGCACGCTCGCGCGGCCAATGAATGCGGGTTCCGAGTGGCGGGCGAGGCCGCCTGTCGCCCACTACCTCCAGGAGGGCAGGCGCCCTCGCCCACCGCCGACAACCTGAGTACGCACGCGGTGACGGCCCGCCACGCAGGTGCCGCCGCACGCGGCGGTGAATCCTGCCACGCCGCATATGCCGACCCCAAGGAGCGATGACCATGGCTGACGCGCCCAGGATCTACTTCATGAACCCCGGCCCGCAGGCCCTCGAGTGGTTCTACCGCGGACGATCGAAGCAGCGCGCCGAGGAACTGGGCTGGGATATCTGGGTTAACCAACGTGAGGAGCCCATCGAGCGCGCGGAGTGGGCGGAGATCATCGCCGACGCCGAAGCCCTGCTCACCACCTGGGGCTCGCCCCGGGTCGATGCCGAGCTGCTGGCGGGCAACGACTCGCTGCAGATCATCGGGCACGTGGGCGGGTCGGTGGCGCCTTACATCGCCGACGAGGTGTTCGACCGCGGCGTGCGCGTGTCCACCGCCAATACCTTCATGGCACGCTCGTGCGCCGAACACTGCATGATGCTCATGCTCATGGGCACCCGGCGCGTGCACGAACACGTCAAGCTGGGCACGCGTTCGCAAAACATGGTCTGGTTCAAGGACTGGGAGCTGCGCGTCCCCCAGGACCTGGTCATCGGCATCTGGGGCTTCGGGGACATCGCCTCCTGGCTGC
>CAZTZN010000172.1:0-9752 GCA_964617715.1 uncultured Armatimonadia bacterium
CAAGCGCCCCCGCCTGCGAATCCGCCGACACGGCAGGTCCCTCCCCGTCGAGCGAGAATGAACCGGACAGCGAAGGCCAGCGACACGCATGGAGGCTCACCCTGTCATGAACTCACGACATCTCCGTCTCGGGCTGCTCGCGACTGCGACCGTGCTCGCGGTCGCAGCCCTGTCCGTCGGCGCGAGCGCCGCCACACTGCTTGCCTCTTCGATCCCCGGCGCCTTCGGCGTCCGTTACCTCCCCGACCGCGCCGTCGTCACCTGCACCGTCGAGGACCCCGGCGAGCGCAGCATCGCCGACAGCTTCCGCCTGAGCGTCTGGCTGCCGGAGCCGGTGCGGTGGGGCTACCTCGACGGCGAGCTGCTCACGACCGAGGTTCTGCGCTGGGACGCCGATGAGGGCCAGGTCACCCTCACCCTGCCCTTCGGCAGCCATCGTCTCCACCTGGGCTGGGCGGGCGAACCCTCCCTGCCCCCCGACCGTGCCGTCATCCCCGTCACCGCCGCAGGCCGGGAGGTCGGTCGCCTGATCGCACGGTTCAGCCTCGACGGCATGGAGGCGACCGGCGAGGCCCGCCTGGGGCCCGGCACCGCCGTCGTCCGACTGCAGACCGCCGGCGAGATCGATCCGACCGCGGTGTCCCTGACCTGCAGCGGGGCGAGCGCCGGCCCATGGCAGCCGTCTGCCCGGGGCCTGGCGGCTCGCGAGACCATCATGTTGGCCGAGAACCCATCGCTGACCCTGAAGGTCCGCTCCTACGGCCTGACCGCCAGCCCGATCACCGGCGTGGCCTTCGAGGACATCCAGCCACCCACCACCGCCCGGCGCGTGCCTGACGACCAACTCCCCGATGACGCAGTGCTGGTCGAGGCCGAGGACTTCGTGGAGTCCGGTGGCACGCCTGTGCAGGTCGATCCCGGCTCTCACTACGACGTCCACGGTGGCGCCTGCGTTTTCAGCTTCGTGGGTGACCGGAGCTGGCTCGAGTGGGCCATCGACGTGCCCACCGATGGAAGCTGGGACCTCTACGCCCGCATCTCTTGCGGCGACACCGGCGCCTTCCGGCAGGTGACGCTCGACGACATGGCGGTCGAGGGGTTGAACCTGGTGGCGTTCCCCGGAACCGGCGGCTGGGGGCACGCCGAGGGCGAGTGGTGGCTGATGCGCCTGACCGGTGCGGACGACCTTCCCGGGCCGCTGGAGCTGACCGCAGGCACTCATCGCGTGCGCATCACCGGCGTGCTGGAGAAGCACCTGAACTTCGACTACCTGGCGCTGGTGCCACACCGGTAACTCCAACCCATGTCTCCTGCACTCCTCCGCCGCCCGCTTGACACCGCGGCGGCGGCGCAACTATAATCAGGCGCGTGATGGCCCGGATTGGGGCGGGGACACCGTTCCGTCAGTGACTCGTCTCCGGCCCGATAGTTTCCTGCCATTGCCGCCGTGTTCGCCGGTATCGAGCGAGCATCGTCCCTGCGCCGCAGGGATTCAGAAGGCCGCATGGTTGCTGTCTACTCAGGAGAGTGATCTGCCGTGACGCGTCGAATCCGAGGCTTCACGCTGATTGAGTTGCTGGTGGTGATCGCGATTATCGCGATCCTCGCCGCAATCCTGTTCCCGGTCTTCGCCCGCGCCCGCGAGAAGGCGCGCACTACTGCGTGCCAGAACAACATCAAGCAGCTCGGCACCGCCTTCGCGATGTACCGTTCGGACTACGACGGGAACATGGCGCCCAACTGGTACCTGGCCGATAACAACATCGCCTACCGGTGGATACACCTCATCTACCCCTACATCTACAACGACCAGATCTTCCAGTGCCCCAGCAAACCGTGTGACGGCACCCCGATCTGGACGCCGCCCTACACGACCATGGGGCCCTACAGCTCCTACTACTACGCCCACTACTACATGAACAACACCAACGAGTCCGACGTTCAGGACGTGGCCGGCACCATTATCCTTTTCGACGGCTGGTGGTTCCCGTACCAGCCCCTCGAGTGGAATCAGGGCATGTTCCATTCGCCCAACGCCGACGCCACCGTGATGTCCCGCTGGATCAACGGCGAGTGGCAGAACACCCTCTATGTCAATCAGGCGATCGTCGAGCAGATACGCCGACACAACGACGGCGTCAACGCCACCTACTTCGACGCGCACGTCAAGTTCATCAAGGCCGCTCGGCCCGCCGATTTCACGCCGCGCAAGGACTAGCCACCGCGTCGCTCGCGTCCAGGGAGGGCCGGGGCACACCCCGGCCCTCTTTCGCGCCGCCCCGTCGGCCGGGAAGCGGCCCCGGAGCACGTTGACACCAGGGAGGTGTTATCCTATACTCTTCCGTACTTTCCCTGGCTACGGCCCCGGCACTCTTCCCTTGGTCTGGCAATAAGGAGAGCAAGTGGTATGCAGTCACGCCCCAGGTTCTGGATAACGTCCATCGTGCTCATCTTCGTGGCCTCCTTCCTGGTCGGCTTCGCCCCCCTCCGCCTCGAGCGCCAGAAGGGCTTCGTCGTGGACAGCACCTTCACGTTCGAGGTCGGCAAGGCCCTCTACGAAGACGGCGCCGCCGTCGATCAGCGTGAGCAGGAGATCGCCGACCTGCTCACCGGGGCCGGGCTGACCGACGCGGAGGTCAAGATCATCGACGAGCACCGACTCACCGTGGACACCTTCGCCTACGATGAGGACCAGGCCGAGGCCGACCGTCAGATCGTGGCCAAGGCCTTGCGCGAGGAGTTCGGCAGCGCCGAGGAGACGGTGCTCGCGGGCGAAGCGGCGCCGGAGAAGCCCATCGCCACTTTCGGCCCCTTCGCCATTTTCGTGCCCCGTCCCCAGCTCGAGCTGGGCCTCGACCTGCAGGGCGGTGCGCACGTTGTGCTGCGCTGCCTGTCCAGCGCTGAGATGAGCTTCATCAGCCCCGATGACAAGCCGCTGGTGGCGGTTGAAGGCGGCGAGCCGCTTGAGGGCGATTACACTCCTCCCTTCACCCGGGAGCAGCTCATCCTGCGCGTCACCAGCCTCCTGCAGAAGCTCGGCACCAACCCCGAAGAGGTCAAGGTGTCGATCGTCGGCAACAACCGCCTCGTCGTTGAGACTAGGCCGCGGGATCAGCGCGAAGTTGACCGCCAGCAGGCCGCCATCTACGATTTCCTCACCGAGAACTACCCCGGCGTGGACATCGAGAAGACCGAACCCAGCGCGGTCTTCGTGGACGCCGAGACCGCCGACAAGGTGAAGTACATCATCGAGCAGCGCCTGTTTGCGCTCGGCGAGGTCCGCGAGCCCGCCATCCAGAAGCAGGGCTTCGACCGTATCATCGTCGAGATGCCCGGCGTGAAGGACCCCCAGCGCGTGCTCGACATTCTCAAGAGCACCGCATTGCTTGAGTTCCGCCTGATTCCGGCCCGCTACGAGCCTGCCAGCCCCGCCAGTTACGACGAGTGGACCGACAAGCAGACCAACCAGACCGTGTCGTGGGAGCAGGTGCGGGCCGAGTCCGAGGTCAAGTTCACGGGCCGCGACCTGCTGCCCAACGCTACCGTGCAGTCGGGTCAGACGGGCGACTGGGTGGTCGCCTTCGAGCTGCGCCCCCGGCAGAAAGACGCCTTCCACGAGTTCACGCGCCGCAACATCGGGCGCATCATGGCCATCGTCCTCGACCGCGAGTGCCAGATGGCCCCGACCATCCGCTCCGCCATCCCGGGCAACGGCATCATCGAGGGCAACATGACCTCCGAAGAGGCCAGCGACCTCAAGCTGCTGCTCAACGCCGGCGCTCTGCCCGTGCCCCTCGAGATCGTCGAGAACCGCACCGTGAGCGCCACGCTCGGCCAGGACTCCATCAACCGCAGCCTGCAGGCCGCGATGTACGGCGTCATCGCGGTCATGATCTTCATGATCGCCTACTACCGCCTGCCCGGCGTGCTCGCCGATCTCGCCCTGCTGCTGTACATGGCCCTGGTGATCGCCGTGACCGCCTACTCCCGGGTCACCCTGACCCTGCCCGGCATCGCCGGCGTCATCCTCTCGCTGGGCACCGCCGTGGACGCCAACGTCATCATCTTCGAGCGCCTCAAAGAGGAGCTGTGGGCGCGGCGCTCGCTGCGGGCGGCGGTGGCCGCGGGCTTCGACCGCGCCTGGACGGCCATCCTCGACGCCAACGTCACCACGCTGATCTCCGCCGCCGTGCTCTACTGGCTGGGCACCAGCCTGATCAAGGGCTTCGCGATCATGCTCTTCATCGGCGTGGCCTGCAGCCTGTTCACCGCCGTGACCGTCACGCGCTGGCTGCTCACCATGGTCGCCGAGCTGCCGTGGGCGCAAAAGCGCTTCCTCTATGGAGTGGAAGAGCGCGTCGAGTCGGAAGAGGGCGCCGAGCCGACCTGAGCCCGGCCGCGTCCCGCCCCCGCACGCACGCGCTGATCGCAAGGAGGACAACCGGTGGATTTCTTCCGCAGGCAGAACTGGAATATCGTCAAATATACCTGGCTATGGTTCGCCATCTCCGGGCTGATCATCATCATCGGCATGAGCTTCTGGGCCACCAGGGGCCTCAACTGGGGCATCGACTTCACCGGTGGCAGCCTCCTGCGCTACCAGTTCGAGCAGCCCCTGGCCAGCGACCCCGCCCAGGACGTCGAGGTCATCCGGCAGACCCGCCAACTGCTCGAGAGCCTGGGGCTCGGCAAGAGCCAGATCCAGGTCGCCGACGATAACCAGATCTTCATCCGTACCCCGCAGGTGGCCAACGACGAGGAGGCGCGCGCGCGCGACGCCAAGATCGAAGCCGGCCTCGCGGAGCTGTTCAGCGATCGTGCCGGCGACATCCAGTCGCTCGGACGCGAAACCGTCGGGCCCATCATCGGCAAAATGCTCACCAAGTCCGCCATCGAGGCGCTGACCCTGGGCATCCTGCTGATCCTCATCTACATCACCGTGCGCTACGAGTTCCGCTTCGCGGTCGCCGCCGTCATCGCCCTCCTGCACGACACCGCCGTGCTCGTCGGCACCATGGCCATTTTGCATACCGAACTCAACACCTGGTTCGTGGCGGCCCTGCTCACCGTGCTCGGCTACTCCATGAACGATACCGTGGTCATCTTCGACCGCATCCGCGAGAATCGGGGCCTGCATCGCCGTGCCCCTCTCGGCGATGTGGTCAACGCCAGCCTGCTGCAGACCATGGCGCGCTCAATCAACACCGTGCTCACCACTTTGTTCACGCTCATCGCGCTCTACGCTCTGGGCGGGGCCACCATCGAGGGCTTCGCGCTGGCGCTGATCATCGGTATCACCAGCGGCTGTTACTCCTCGATCTTCACCGCCAGCCCGATCGTCGTGCTCTGGTACAACCTCAGCGGCCGCAAGACCGCCCGGGGCGCCGCCGCCGCACGCGCGCGCACGCCCGTCGGTGCGCCTGTCGGTGCGTCCGCCGAGCAGCCCGAGGCGCCGGTCGCCGCGGCTGAGGAGCAGCCGGCCCAGCCCGCGCGCCCCAGCGCCCGTCAGACCATGCGCGAAGCGGAACTTGCGGCCCAGAGGGAGAAGCAGGAGGAGCGGCGCCGGCGTCGCAAGGAGCGCAAGAAGCAGAGCGACACGCGCGGCCGAGGGCGCAAGAAGCGGTTCTGATCCGCGCCCGGGCCGGCGTGACTGAAGATCGGGGAGCGGAGCAGGCGATGCGCGATAGAATCCTGAGCATACTCACCGCCGAGGGGCGTGTGCCCGACGACGAGATCGCCGAGCGCCTGGGTATCACCCCCGAGGAGGCCGCCCGGACCATCGCGGACATGGAGCGCGACGGCACCATCCTCGGCTACCGTGCGCTCGTCGATTGGGCCAACACCGACATCGAGCGCGTCTTCGCCTACATCCTGGTCGAGGGCACGCCCCAGCACGGCGTCGGCTTCGACCGGCTGGCCGAGCACATCGCCCGCTTCAGCGAGGTACACTCGCTCCACCTCACCTCCGGCGGCGCCGACCTGACCGTCGTGGTCGAGGGCCGCGACTTCCGCGACATCGCCCGCTTCGTGGCCGAGAAGCTCGCGCCCACCGAGGGCGTCACCGGCACCTCCACCTCGTTCGTGCTCAAGACCTACAAGGCCGAGGGCGTGCTGCTGGGAGAGCAGCGGCAATCGCGCCGACTGGCGGTGTCGCCATGAGCACGCAGCAGCGCACCGGCCGCCCGCTCTCGCGCCGCGCCATCGAACTCAAGCCCTCAGGCATCCGCGAGTTCTTCGACCTCGTCGTGGGCATGGACGACGTCATCAGCCTGGGGGTGGGCGAGCCCGACTTCCCTACTCCCTGGAACATCTGCGATGCCGTCATCGATTCGCTGCGCCACGGCGCCACCTCCTACACCAGCAACCGGGGCCTGCTCGAGCTGCGCGTCGAGATCGCCCGTTACCTCGAGCGCAAGTACGACGTGAGCTACGATCCCGAGGAGGAGATCCTGGTCACGGTCGGCGTCAGCGAGGCGGTTGACCTCGCCATGCGCGTGCTGCTCGACCCCGGCGATGAGGTGCTCGTGCCCGACCCCTCCTACGTCTCCTACGCTCCCTGCGTGGATCTCGCCGGCGGCGTACCCCTGAGCGTGCCCACCCGGCTCGCCGATGAGTTCCGGCTCACCCCCGAGGCACTCGCCCGCGCCTGCACCGAGCGCACCCGCGCGCTGCTGTTCGGCAACCCGAGCAATCCCACGGGAGCGGTCATGCGCGCGCAGCACCTGGCGGGGATCGCGCGTGTCGCCATCGACGCCGACCTGATCGTCGTCTCCGACGAGATCTACTCGGAACTGACCTACGAGGGCACTCATACCTGCATCGCGGCCCTGCCCGGGATGCGCGAGCGCACGCTGCTGCTCAACGGCTTCTCCAAGGCCGACGCCATGACCGGCTGGCGCATCGGCTACGCCTGTGGCCCCGCAGAGGTCATCGAGGCCATGACCAGGGTGCACGCCTACACCACCATGTGCGTCCCCATCATGGCCCAGATCGGCGCCATCGAGGCGCTGCGCCACGGTGAGGACGACCGCGCCCGCATGACCGCCGAGTACGATCAGCGCCGCCGCGTCTTCGTCAACGGCCTCAACCGCATCGGCCTCGACTGCTTCCAGCCCATGGGCGCATTCTACGCCTTTCCGTCAATCGCGAGCACCGGCCTGACTTCCGCGCAGTTCTCGAAAGCGTTGCTGATCGACCAGCGCGTGGCCGTGGTCCCGGGCGTCGCCTTCGGCGACTGCGGCGAGGGCCATGTGCGTTGCAGCTACGCCTCCAACATCACCGACCTGCGCGAAGCCCTCGCCCGCATTGAGGCCTTCCTCACGCGCGTGGCGTCCGGTGCGGTGGAGGTCGAGCAGTGAGCGCCCCTCCCGATCGGGGGGCCATCCGAACATGAGCGCCGCTGGCCTCCCACCCCTTGACGCCCTCCTCCGCCTCACCTGGTGGAAGCTCGGCCTCGCCATCGCCTCGGGCCTGCTGGCCGCACTGTGCTTTCCTCCCGCCGACTTCGGGCCCCTGACCTGGGTTGTGCTGGTGCCCTTCTTCTTCGCGCTCACTCAGGTCCATCCCCGCGGCGGCCTGGTCCTCGGCTTCGTGTTCGGCTTCGCCTTCATGGGTTTCTACGCCAGCTTCATGCTCATCTACGGCACCTTCCAGTGGGCCGCGATCATGGCCTTTCAGGCCCTCTTCTTCGCGCTCTTCGGCCTCGCGGCCGCGGCGTGCAATCGCGCACCCCATCCGGCGGTGCGCGCCCTGGGCGTCGCGGCCGCCTGGACGCTGGCCGAGATGTTTCGCGGTGGCATCGGCGGCCTGGGCTTCACCGTAGGTGACCTGGGATACACCCAGCACGACAACCTGCCGGTGCTGCAGATCGCCTCCATGGTCGGCCACTACGGCATCGGCTTCCTGATCGCCGCCGTCAACGCCACGCTGACTCAGGCCTTCCTGGCGGTCGCGCCCGGCATCTTCGTGCGGCCGGCGATGCACCCGCGCCTGTTCGCCCAGCTTGCCGCCAAGACCGGCCTCGCCACGTATGTCATCGCGATCCTGCTCTACCTCTGGGGCGCGCTCGTCATCCGCCAGGCCTCTGAGCCCTCGGGCGAGACGCTCGAGGCGGCGGTGGTGCAGGCGGCACTGCGCGACAGCGAGGGCGCCACCCGGCGCGACGCCGAGGTCGCGCTCGACACCTACGCTGAGCTGTCCCGGACTATCCCGGACGCGGTGGACATCATCGTCTGGCCGGAGGTCGCGGTGCCCACGCCTCTCAACGAGCGTCCCGACATGCTCGAGCGCCTCGGCGACCTGGCGCGCGCGAAGTCGGCATGGCTCGTGGTCGGCGGCTACGAGTTCGCCCCCGATGGCCGCGTCTTCAACGCGCTCTACGCGTTCTCCCCTGAGGGCGAGCAGATCGGGCTCTACCGCAAGGTGATCCTGGTGCCGTTCGGCGAGAGCGTACCCATGCGCGAACGCTTCCCCTGGCTGCGCCGTTTCTCGCTGCGCTCAGTGGATTTCTCGCCCGGCGAGGGCCACCTCGTCTTCCGCTTCGGAGACCGCCGGGTGGGGCCGCTCATCTGCTTCGAGGCATTGTTCCCCGGCGCGGTGCGCACCAACGCGCGGCTGGGCGCCGACCTCATCGTGTTCGCCACCAGCGACGCCTGGGCGGCCGGCACCGGGGAGATCGCGCAGCACTCGGCCACCGCGGCGTTGCGCGCGGTTGAGAGCCGGCGCTGGGTGATCCGCGCCGGCACCTGGGGCGAGTCGCAGATCATCTCACCATGGGGTGAGATCATCGCGCGTGTTCCGCCTGCGCAGCCGGGCAGCGCGTGGGGTGAGATCGAGACGCGCAGCGCACTGTCGGTCTACCATCGCTACGGCGACGCGCCACTGCTCGCGCTGTGCGCGGCGCTGCTGATCGCGGCTCTCATGGGCCTGCCCGGCCGCCCGTCCCTGCCATGGGGACCGCCGGTCGGCCGCGACTGACACCCCCGGCCGGAAGGATATGCGATCATGGAATCACCACGTGTCGCGGTGCTGTGCAATCACACCGACGGTGACGGCGGGGCCTTCGCGGCCAGGCAGCTCGTCAACCAGGCCTACCTCGACTGCCTCGAAGCCGCCGGGGCCACGCCGGTGCCCGTCATCGACATGGCCGACGAGCGCATCATTGACCTGCTGGATATGTGTGCGGGCCTGCTCGTGACCGGCGGCGCCGACCTCGACCCGCGGGCCTACGGCCAGCAGCCCCGTCCCAGGCTCGGCGCGATCAACCCGCGCCGCGATCACCTCGACCGCGTGGCCATCGGGCATGCGCTGGAGCGCGCGGGCGACATGCCGATCCTCGGCATCTGCCGGGGGATCCAGGCGCTCAACGTCGTGGCCGGGGGAACGCTGCTCCAGGACGTGGCCAGCGAGGTTGAGGAAGCGCTCAAGCACAACCAGGGCGCGCCGGGCTGGTACGCCACGCACGACATCGAAGTAGCAGAGGGCAGCTTGTTGCGCGACATTCTCGGCGGCGAGCGTATCGCGGTTAACAGCTTCCACCACCAGGCCGTGCGCGATCCGGCCCCCGGCTTCCGCGCCGTGGCGCATGCCGCCGACGGCGTCATCGAGGCTATCGAACGCGCGGCGGGCGGCTTCTGCCTTGGCCTGCAGTGCCATCCCGAGCTGATGGCCCCGCGTGATGAGCGCATCGCGCGCATCTTCGCGCGCTTCGTCGCCGCCTGCGCCGGGTAGTCGGCCTCGGCACCTCCGTGCGC
>CAZTZN010000173.1:0-9750 GCA_964617715.1 uncultured Armatimonadia bacterium
CCGCGAGCGCTACATCATGACCAGGAACTCCGACCTCGCGCTCCTGGGCCTGCGCTACTACATGCCCTCCATCGGCCGGTTCACGACGGTGGACCCGCTCACGAAGCGAAGCCCCGGCCCGGCCAGCAACGCAGCGCCCGGGAGACCAGCTCTTCGGGCCGGACTGGATCTCGGCAATGGTCTCTTCTACCGGTACGTGTATGCCATCGGCCGCCCCACAACGTCCGTCGACCCACGGGGCCTCTCCCCAAGCGCGTACGAGCCACCGCCTCCTGGCCAAGACCCCACGGGGTACTGCCAGGCCGTATTCGATTTCCCGTACTGGGAACAGATCCTCCGCCCCATCACGTCAGCCATGTTGCCCAGATACCCTGGATTCGCTAGTTGCCAGTTCGGCATGCCCATTGGGGGGCCGCTGGCGCTTGCCACGGTGATCCGGTGCATCATCTGGGGGGAAACGGAAGAGCACGACGACCCGACGTGGGAGACGCCGACGCATACGGAGCGGTATGGCATAGCTCGGGGACTGATGCAGATCACGAAGGTCCATGACTGCGACTGCTCCAAATGGCTGGGAGTAGACTTCACCAATAACTGGGCCAATCCATGGGTTAACATCGCATGTGGGACGCTTCTTCTATGCCAACGATTGAACAATGTGGGCTGGAATTTCCTCAGCTCTGATGTTGGGAACCTCTATAATGCAGTCCTAAGGCAAGATTGGTATAGCTTCAGCTACTGCATGTGGTGCTATGATCAGGTCCCGGGATGGCCAATGCCAGAGAGAGGCGGCCTCCGTTGAGTGTGACTGTGCTGCGCGACCGAGTTCTGTTGGCGGCCTGTGTGGCCCTCTATCTCATTGCCGGTCTGTCCGCGTGCCGAAGCCCCATGCCGTCAGAGCCGTCGTCGGACAGGGGGCCTCCGGGCCCGTCTGACGCCACCGACAGGCCACGGACGAGCGGGGGTGACGAGGCCCCGGAACTCACGATTGCCGATCGCGTAGGGGTCACGTACGACGGCCAACCCGACCTGGAACTGCAGAAGGCCGTTCGCGGCTTCTTCGACTGGGCAGATGTGCTCGCGTCGCTTCGTCTGCCGGCACAAGGCCGCACAAGCCGCGCTGTGCTCTTGCTGAGAGGCCCGGGAGGCGAGGATGCTGCCCGCGTAGCGATGGTTGCGTGGCCAGACGGCGATGAGCGCCCCTACTCCATGCGGTTTCGGGTTGTCCGCTTTAGCGCGTGGCCGTCGCCTGTGCTCGGCGCCCTTGATATGGACGGAGACCGGCATCCGGAAGTGGTGGTCAGGATGGGCGGGGTGAGCTACGCATGGACCGCAGTGATCGACTTCTCGAAGCCGGTGGGGGATGAGGTCGTCTTCACCGATCAGGACCAGCCCAAAGCGTGGCGAGTCGCCTTCTGCGACATTGATGGCGATGGCCTCAGTGAGCTGGTCCGACCCGTGAGGGCATCCAGTCTGGCACTTCGGCCCTACGACCCGCCTCAGCCATCGCCGGGCTCTGATCGCCTCTTCATGGTGTACCGGTGGACTGGCGCCACATTCTCTTTGGACCGGATCGCCCAACAAGATCCCTGTGAGTCGAGACGCTCGGTCCCTGATGGAACCAGCAGCGGCGGCGCTGCTTGTCGCGACACAACGGGCGCTGGCGAGTTGAGGTAAGTCATGAAGCTGACGGCGGGCATTCGTGTCAAGGACGGCGAGCTGTGGGCGGAGGAGTGCCTGACGGCGCTGAGCCGCATCGCCGATGAGATCTGCATCCTGGACGACGGCTCGACCGACCGCACCATGGAGATCTGCCGCTCCTTCGAGCGCGTCACCCACCTGCTGCGCTGGGAGAAGAGCTTCTTTCACGAGGGCATCGACCGCAACGTGGTGCTGGCGATGGTCAAGGACACCGAGCCGGACTGGCTGCTGATGCTCGACATCGACGAGGTGTTCGAGGACCACATCGTGGACGAGCTGCCGGCGATGCTGGCGCAGGACGAGTTCGTGGCCTGGGGCTTTCGGATGCTGCACTTCTGGCGGGGCAAGACGCACTTCCGGGTGGATGGCACCTGGGGCCGCGAGACCACCGGGCACATCCACCCGCGGCTGTTCCGCAACCAGCCGTCGCTGCACTTCCCGCCCCAGCGCATCCACGGCGCGCACATCCTGGGCCTGGAGGGGCGGGCGGCGCTGTCGCCGGTGTGCATCAAGCACTACGGCTACTCGTTCCCGGACGAGGTGCGGCGCAAGTACCAGCGCTACCGGCGCGTGGACCCCGAGGGCGACTACGAGCACCTGATCGACGAGGGCGGGCTGGCGCTGGTGGAGTACCAGGGCCCGGCCGCGCCGGTGGTGGAGGCGCTGAGCAAGCTATGCGCATCGTGATCGACTGCCGCTGCGTGTACGCCGGCTGCGGAGGCATCGGGCGCTACGCCCGCAGCCTGGTGCCGGCGCTGGCGGCGGTCGATGACCGCGACGAGT
Organism: uncultured Armatimonadia bacterium; assembly: GCA_964617715.1. Lineage (GTDB taxonomy): Bacteria > Armatimonadota > Zipacnadia > Zipacnadales > UBA5352 > JALGVA01. The sequence continues at coordinate 2,485 of CAZTZN010000173.1, forward strand.
TCGTGGTGCTGCGCTCGGAGGCGCGCGCGAACGGGCCGCTGGTGGAGCGGCCGAACGTGCGCGAGCGGCACGTGCCCGCGGCCATGCTGGCCTGGGACTGGGAGCAGCTCCAGCTCCCGGAGCTGCTGGCCGACCTGGGCGCCGACCTGTACCACAACCCGACCTTCTCCCTCCCGGTCGTCCGCGCCTGCCGGCAGGTGGCGACGGTGCACGACGTGGTGTTCCGAGATCGGCCCGAGCTGGTGCGCCCGGGCCTGCGCGAGTACCTCGACCGCGCGTCGCAGGCGGCGGCGCTGTCGGCCGACCGGCTGATCACGGTGTCGGACTACTCGCGCGAGCGCATCTGTGCGGTCTACGACGTTCCCGCGTAGGCGGTGGACGTGACCCCGGAGGCGGCGGGGCCCGACTTCCGTCCGCGCTACGGCGGCGCGCTGGAGAGCGAGTTCCGCACGCGCTTCGGCATCGCCGGGCCGTATCTGCTCTACGTGGGGTCGCTCGAGCCCAAGAAGAACCTCGACCGGCTGCTGGGGGCGTTCGCGGCGGTCAAGCGCCGCACCGATCTGCCCCACCTGCTGGTGCTGGCGGGCGGGGGCGGCGGCATGGACTACGACGCGCACGAGGCCGCCCAGGACTTCGGCGCCGCCCCGTGGACGGTCATCCCCGGCTACCTCCCCGACCACTATCTGCCCTTCGTCTACGGCGCCGCCGACGGCTTCATCTACCCGTCGCTCTATGAGGGCTTCGGCCTGCCGCCGCTGGAAGCCATGGCGTGCGGCACTCCGGTGATCGTGGCCGACGCCACCTCGCTGCCGGAGGTGGTGGGCGACGCCGGGCTGCTGGTGGACCCCGATGACGAGGCGGCCCTGGCCGCGGCCATCGAGCGTCTGCTGGGCGACGAGGCCCTGCGGCGGGAGCTGGGCGAGCGGGGCCGGGCGCGGGCGGCGCAGTTCTCGTGGCAGGCGACGGCGCTGCGCACACTCGACAGCTACCGACAGGCGGCGGCGCGATCATCATGAGGATACTGCACATCGCATCGGAGTACCCGCCGCTTCAGGTCTTCGGCCTGGGGCGGGCGGTGCACGACCTTGCGGTGGCCCAGGCGGCGCAGGGCCACGAGGTGCACGTGGTCACCAACAGCATCCACGGGCGGGACCCCGATGCAGTGGTCGAGGGGGTGCACGTGCACCGCATCAGCTTTCCGCCCCCGCCCAAGCCGCCGGACGACACCATGGCGGTGACCCAGTTCAACATCGCGGCGCTGGAGACGGCTGCCCGCTGCGTGGGGCGGCACGGTGAGCCGGAGGCGATCCACGTGCACGACTGGCTCACAGTGCTGTCGGGCCGGATGCTCAAGTGGCTGCACCCGCAGGCGCGGCTGGTCTGCACCATCCATGACACGGCCTGGGGCAAGCACGATGGCCAGCTCGGCCCGCCGCAGCAGTACTCATCCTTCCTGGAGCGCTGGATCGGCCAGGAGGCCGACATCCTCATCTGCTGCAGCCGCCACGTGGCCGAGGAGATGGTGGGCGAGCACTACCAGACCCCGGCGGCGAAGATCGCCGTGATCCCCTGCGGCGTCGATGAGGGGCAGTTCCACGTGGAGGGCGACCTCGAGTCCTACCGCACGCTCTTCGCGGAGCCCGGCGAGCGGCTGATCGGCTACGTGGGCCGGCTGGACCGGGAGAAGGGCATCCCGACGCTGGTGGAGGCGTTCGCGGCCGTGCTGGTGCCCGAGCCCGCGGCGAAGCTGGCGCTGGCGGGCAAGGGCGTGCTGCAGGAGTCGCTACATCAGCAGGCGCTGGAGCTGGGCGTGGCCGACCGGGTGCGCTTCGCCGGCTACTTGAGCGGCAGCGCGCTCGCGGGGTTCTACCGCTCCTGCGATGTGCTGGTGGTGCCCAGCCGCTATGAGCCCTTCGGCATCGTGGCCCTGGAGGGGATGATCTGCGGCACGCCGGTGATCGCCTCGGATGCGGGCGGCCTGGCCGAGATCATCGAGCACGGGCGCAACGGTCTGAGCTTCCCGCACGGGAACGCGCAGGCCCTGGCGCAGGCGCTGCTGCGCGTGCTGACTGACGCGGAGCTAGCGCAGCGTCTCGCTCAGGAGGGCCTGGAAGACGCGAGAGCCCGCTTCGATTGGGGCAGCATCGCCGCGCAGACGGTCGAGGCCTACGGCGTCGCGGAGCGCGTTCCGGCGCCGGTGAATGGGGGATAGAGCCGTGGACCTGTGGTCGGCGGGACACGAGTGCTGCACCGGGCTGACCAGCATCGTCATCCCGGTCTACAACCAGTGGGCCTTCACCGAGGCCTGCCTGGACAGCCTGGCCGCGCACACCGATCTCCCCCACGAGATCATCGTCATCGACAACGCCAGCAGCGACGGCACCGCCGAGCACCTGCAGTGCCGCACCGGGCGCAACGGCGGCATCGAGGTCATCAGCAACGAGCGCAACGTGGGCTTCACCCTCGCCGCCAACCAGGGCCTGCGCGCGGCCGCGGGCGAGTTCGTGGTGCTGCTCAACAACGACACCACGGTGACCGCGGGCTGGCTGGAGGGCCTGCTGCAGGTGGCGCAGAGCGACGACCGCATCGGCATCGTCGCGCCCAAGCTGGTGCGGCCCGCGACCGGGCTGCTGCAGGGTATCGGCGGGCTGGTGTTCTGCAAGGGCGGCATGCGCCCGCCGGTGGGCGAGGGCCTGCCGCCGGACGCCCCCGGCCTGCAGCACCCGTTCGAGATCCAGTACGCCGAGGGCTCGTGCATGCTCATCAAGCGCGCGGTGATCGACGCCATCGGCTACCTCGACGAGAGCTACGCGCCGGCATACTACGAGGATACCGACTACTGTTTCCGGGCCCGCGAGGCCGGCTTCCGTGTGATGTACTCGCCCCACTCGACCGTGTGGCACCACTCGACAGTCACCGCGCAGGCGGTGCGCCAAGAGGACAGCAGCTTCCAGCAGGCCGCACATCGCAACGATCGCATCTTCCGGGAGCGCTGGAGCCACCGATTCTGGTGAGAGCATGAGACTGGCGGTGGACGCCCGTATCCTGCACGCGCCCCACGGCGGGAGCGCCTTCCACGCGCGCGGCTGGCTGCGCGCGCTGTCGCAGGCGGGCTTCACGGGCGAGCTGCTGCTCATCGGGCCGGCGCCGACCACGGCCGTGCTGGGCAACGGCCTGGCCGCCGAGGACGTGGTGGTCGAGGGCGCGCGCCTGTGCGACGAGCACTGGGAGCAGACCGCGCTGCCGCCGCTGCTGGGGCAGCTCGGGCCCGACGTGTTCGTGTCCACCACCAGCACGCTCCCCATGCTGCGCTCGTGCCCGCAGGTCACCGTCGTGCACGACATCGGCTTCGAGCGTCACCCGCAGTTCTACGCCCAGCCGCTGCGTGGCTACCTGCGCCGCTGGGTGCCGCGCAGTTGCCGCGTCGCCGATCGCGTGGCCACGGTGTCGCAGTCCAGCCGCCGCGAGCTGATCGAACTCTACGGGCTCGACGAGGCCGCGGTCACCATCTGTCCGGGGGCGGCCGACGAGCGTTTCGCGCCGGTGCGCAGCCGCGCCGCCGTGCACGAGGTGCGCGAGCGTTACGGCATCTCCGGGCGCTTCGTGCTGAGCGTGTGCAGCCTCGAGCGCAACAAGAACCTGCCGCGCCTGCTGCGGGCCTTCGCCAGCGCGCGCGAACGCGTCGAGGACCACTGGAGCCTGGTGCTCACCGGCCGGCCGGGCGGCGGGGCGCAGGAGATCGACGCCGAAATCGCCCGGCTCGGGCTCACCGACGCCGTGGTGCGCACGGGCTTCGTGCCCGACGAGCACCTGCCGCTCCTCTACGCCGCCGCCGAGGTCTTCGCCTTCGTGTCGCTCTACGAGGGCTTCGGGCTGCCGCCGCTGGAGGCCATGGCGTGCGGCACCGCGGTGCTGGCCTCCAACGCCGCCTCGCTGCCCGAGGTGGTCGGCGATGCCGGGGTGCTGGTCGATCCCACGGACGTCGAGGCCATCGCCGACGCCCTGCACGACCTGATGACGCACTCGCTCGAACGGCGCCGCCTGGGGGAGCTGGGCGTGGAGCGCGCCGCGCGCTTCACCTGGCGTGACACCGCCGCGAGCATGCTCCAGACCTGTGAGGAGGCCCCATGCGCGTCCTGACGCTGGCGACCGAGTTCCCGCCCGCCCACGGCTACGGCCTGGGGCGCTACGTCTCCGAGCTGACCGCGGCGCTGGCCGCCGGCGGCTGTGAGGTCGCGGTCGCCTGCAACAACTGGGATGGCGGCCGGCCCGAGGGGCGCCGGGTGCGCGCCGGGGTCGAGGTGGGCAACGCCCCGCTGCTGGTGCCCATCAAGGGTTACACCTGGGTGGCGGACGTGCTGCAGAGCAACGTGCTGCTGGAGGCCCGCGCCCTTGAGATGGCGCGCCGCAACGGCGGCTTCGAGGTGCTGCACATCCACGACTGGCTGGCCGCCAGCGCGGCGAAGTCGCTGCGCGACCTGCTCGGGCTGCCGCTGGTGGTGACCATGCACGACACCGTGCGCGGCCGCAACCAGGGCCAGCTCAGCGGCGAGGAGCAGTACATCGCGCAGATGGAGGGCTGGGCCTGCGAGCAGGCCGACCTGGTGCTGACCAACAGCGCCTTCATCCGCCGTGAGCTGGCCGAGGCCTACCAGGTGCCCGAGGACAAGCTGGCGGTCGTGGGCTGCGGCGTGAGCCCGGACGCCTTCGCCAGCGACACGCCGCCTCAGCACTTCAAGCTCGCCCTGGGCTGCGAGGACGCGCCGCTGATCTTCTTCGTCGGGCGGCTGGCCCAGGCCAAGGGCCCGCAGGTGCTGCTCGAGGCCGCGCCGCACGTGCTCAAGCTGCGCCCCGACGTTCGCTTCATCTTTGCGGGCGAGGGCACGCTGCGCGAGCCCCTGCAGGAGCGCGCCGGGCAGCTCGGGATCGCCGGTCAGGCCCGCTTCGTCGGCCACCTCCGCGGCAAGGTGCTCGCCACCCTCTACCGCGCCGCGGAGATGGTGGTGGTGCCCAGCCTCTACGAGCCCTTCGGCATGGTGGCGCTGGAGGCCATGGCCTGCGGCACGCCGGTCGTCGCCGCCGACACCGGCGGCCTGTCCGAGATCATGGCCCACGGCGATTGCGCGCTGCCGGCCCCACCCAACGACCCGGTGACGCTCGCGCGCGCCATCTTGCACCTGCTGCAGCAGCCCGAGCGCGCCGCCCAGATCGCCGAGCGCGGGGCCGAGATCGCCCGCGAGCGCTATCGCTGGGCGGACGTGGCACAACGCACGCTCCGCGCCTACGAACGGGTGGTGGCCTGAGATGGCGCCCAGAGTCTCGGTGGTGCTGCCCACCTGGAATCATGGCGACTTCATCGAGCAGTCGATCGACAGCGTGCTCGCGCAGACGCTTACCGTCCTCGAGCTGATCGTGGTGGACGACGGCTCCACCGACGACACGCTGCAGCGGCTGGAGCGCTACCACGACCCGCGCATGACCGTGGTCGCGCTGGGCGAGAACCGCAAGATCCCGGCCGCGCTCAACGCGGGCTTCGCGCACGCCCGTGGGGAGTACTGGACCTGGACTTCGGCCGACAACTGGATGCTGCCCCAGTGCCTGGCGACGCTGGCGCGGGCGCTGGACGACCATCCCGAGGTGGGGCTGGTGTATGCGAGCCACTACTTCGTGGGCGACCGCGAGGGCGTGTCGATCAAGCAGCCCTTCGATCGCGCGCGGCTGCTGGGCGGCGACAACGTCGTCGGCCCGTGCTTCATGTACCGGCGCAGCGTCGCCGAGGAGGCGGGCCCCTACGACCCGGCCTGCTTCGGCGCCGAGGACTACGACATGTGGCTGCGCATCGCCGCCCGGCATCCGCTGCTGGCCCTGCAGGACGTGCTCTACGTCTACCGCTATCACGCCCGTACGGTCACGCGCACGGACGCCGATCAGGTGCGCAGCGCCCGCGCGCGAGCGCTCCGGGCCGCGGCGGCGACGGTCGCACGATAGCACGCGCAGTCCGTTCATGGCCAGCGTGCCGTCGCACTGCCATACAGTGGGATCAGCATGGCAAGCGAGAGAGAGCGACAATCCGGCTGGCTGTTCATCGCGGGCACGGCGCCGCGCACCGGCACCACGCTGATGGCGTGGCTGCTCAACCTGCACCCGCAGGTGCACGTCTTCTGCGAGACGCTCTTCCCGCTCGCGCTGCACGGGGTCTTCCGCCCCGGCTCCGGGCTGGAGCCGGGCCGCCTGCTGCCGGAGATTGCGGCCCAGCGCGCGGCGAGGGCCGGCGGCGGGAACGAGCCGGGCGCGGCCACCAACGGCGGCGCGGTCGAGTGCGCGCGCGTCTGCTGCGAGGGGCTGCGCTCACTGTGGGAGCCCCTGCAGTGGTTCGGCGACAAGGCCCCCGCCTACGCCCACCACTGGCCGACGCTGCGCGCGCTCTTCCCCGGGTGCCGGCTCATCGTGATGGATCGGCCCGTCGAGGAGGTGCTGCCCTCCATCCGGAGCTGCGACTGGCCGTGGCTCGCAGGCAAGTCCGACGAGGACCTGCGCGCGCTGCTGTCGCGCTGGCGTGATGGCGCGGAGCAGATCCCGGGGGCCCTTCGCGTGGACATGCGCACGCTCTCCGACCAGCCGGAGCGCGTGATCGGCGAAGTGCTCGACTGGCTCGACCTCGACCCGGACCTGTACCCATGGCCCCAGGCCATCGGACAGGTGCTGGAGCCCGTGCGGAAGGTCAACTGAGACGTCACTTCCGTGGCCGCAGTTCGGCAGTCACATCACCGCACGGGAGGAGGTAGGCCGGGGCGGTCCGAAGCGAACGCCATGCCGGGGCAGCCCAGTCGATCGCGCAGCCCGACCGTGGCGCCGTCACGGAGAGAGGTGGTACGCACAGGCCCGGCGGATGATCTCAGGACGCAGGTCTCATTAGGGAGGTGTACAACGTGTTCGACGTGACAGGCAGCGAGCACCGTGGTGTCTTCGATGCGCGCAGGACGACGCCAGTCGCGGGTGAGAAGAGGACGGCGCCGGTGCTGGACTTTCGCGGCTCCCGGGCGTATCATGCTGGTGAGCTGCGGAGCGGTGCGCACTCGTGCGTGCCGTGGGCCGGCGGCTCCCGCGCACCGCAACAGGGGGTGGAGCGGTGTCCGCCATCGTCACATCTCGACCTCTTCACGCCCTGACGCCACCCCGGCGCCGGCGTAGCAGCACGCGCAGGCGCTTGCATCCCATCTCCCCCCGATCCCCGCACAGCCACTTCACCCATGACGCGGACGGCAA
>CAZTZN010000174.1:0-9590 GCA_964617715.1 uncultured Armatimonadia bacterium
TCACCTGTCGCGACCGCAACCGCATCGCACTCCAGGCCGATCTGCTGGCCGCGCATGGCCTGGGCGTGCGCAACGTGCTGATCGTGACCGGCGACCACATGATACTGGGCGATCATCCCGATGCCCGCTCGGTCTTCGACCTCGACTCGGTGCAGCTCCTGCACGTGGCACGCGGCCTCAACCAGGGCCATGACATGACCGGCGCGCCGTTGGCGGCGCCTACCGACCTGTGTCTGGGCGCGGTAGTCGCCCCCGAAGCCGATAACGTGGAGCTGCAGATCCTCAAGCTGCGCAAGAAAATCGACGCCGGCGCCGAGTTCATCCAGACGCAGGCGGTGTTCGAGCCGGCGCGCTTCGAGCATTTCATGGAGCGCGTGAGCGGGCTGGGGGTTCCCGTGCTGGCCGGCATCATCCCGGTGAAATCGCCGCGCATGGCGCGTTTCATGAACGCGCGCATCCCGGGCGTGAACGTGCCGCCGTGGATCATCCAGCGGTTGAACGAGGCCGATCCGGGCGACCTGCGCGCCGTCGCTCTCGACCTGGCGGGGCAGATAGCGGCGGCGGTCGCTCCCTCCTGCCAGGGCCTGCACATCATGGCTCAGGGCTGGGAGGACGCGGTGGGAGCCATTGTCGCGGCGACCGGCCGCCGCTGAGTGCCTCCGGCGGTCCGCCGGGTGTCATGACAGCCCCAGCGCCAGTGCGAGCACCAGCGGGCGAGGAACCCGGGGAGGGCGACGGTGCCGTTTCCCGATGGGCGTGTGAGCATCGACGATAGACTGAAGGCCGAGGGCGGGTGATGGCGTGGTCAGGCCATGGTACGCCCTGCTGGGGTTGGCAGCTTGCGGCGTGATCTGGCTGGTAGCCTTCGGGTGGAGCGTGCAGTTCGAGCCGACGGCAATGATGAGCGGGCTGGGGCGGGCGGCGTCGGGGCTGCGCCTCAATGCGCTCGCCATGGGCGCGCACCTGGAGGCGACAGAGCTGGCCCGCGCCCGCGTCCGGCGGCTGCGCAACGAGGGCGCCGCGGCGGCCACGCTGCAGCGGACGCGCTTCGACCTGGCCAATGAGCTGCGTGATGCGGGGCTGCTGGCGTACGCGGACGGCAACCCGGCGCTGGCCGAGGATCTGATCAGGGCGGCGCTGCAGGCCGCTCCCGAGCGCCGCGACCTGCGCTGTCTGCTGGTGGATGTACGTTCGCGCGCGTTGACACCGGATGAGCGGCGCGTGGCGCTGCTGGAGTTGGTCTACGAAACCGACTCGGCCTGCGCGCATATGCTGGCGGGGGAGAACTTCCTGACGGTGGGCGACGCGGAGGCGGCGCAGGCGTATCTCGCCCGCGCCGTGGAGTTGCGTCCCGACTGGCCCACGCCCCACCTGCTGCTGGCCGAGGCGTGCCGGCGGCAGGGGGACCGTGCGGGAGCGCTGACCGGCGCGCAGGCGGCGCTGCAGCACGCGCGGACCCTGGACGAACGCCTGGCGGCGATCGATCTCATCCGCATGGCGGGGGGACGGGCGCCCGAACGCCGGCAGGTGATCGTCGAGCACGTCCGACGCGAGTGGTGGCAGGTGACGGCCCTGGCGACGGCGTTTGCGCTCTTCCTGGTCCACCCGACGCTGGTGGCGATGACCCGGAGCGGGCTGCAACGTCTGCGCCGTCAGCCGGTCACGGTCAACAGCAGCTCGTAGAGGCGGTCGGCGACCACGGGAAGGCCGTAGCGTTCCTGCACGCGACGGCGGCCGGTGCGGGCGAACTGCATCGCGCGCTCGGGATGCTCGATCAGCTCCTGCACCGCATCGGCGAGCGCCCCCGGATCGCGCTCGGCGAAGACCACGCCCGAGCCCAGCTCCTCGATCAGTGCGGGGATATGCCCGGAGTTTGAGCCCGCCACCGGCACGCCGCACGCGGGAGCTTCGATGAGCACGCGGCCGAACTGCTCGGCCCAGTTGGGCATGGTGCGTGAGGGCACCACCAGCACGTCCAGCACGTTCAGGTAGTCCGCGGCGGCGCTGTGCGGAACCGGGCCGGTGAGCACCACGCGCCCCGGGGGATGCTCATGCGCCCACTCGTGCAGCCTCTCGGACAGGGGCCCGCCGCCGATGAGTAGCACGCTCACATCCACGCCGCGCCGCCACAGCAGGTCGGCGGCAGCCACCAGATCCTCCACGCCCTTTTCTTCGGTCAGCCGGCCCATGTATCCCAGCACGGTGCCGCGCAGCCCCAGCTCGCGCCTGAGGCCGCCGCGGTCGGTTGGACGGAAAAGCTCCGTGTCCACGAAGTAGGGGACGACCGCGACCTCTCCCGCACATCGCTTGGCACGCAGCACCTCCGCGACCTCAGGCGTCGAGGCGAGCCCCAGCGCCGCGTAGTCCAGCACGCCGCGCTCGACCGCCGAGAACGGCCAGGGGAAGCGCTTCACCAGGTTCTGCGTGCTTGCGAAGCACAACCGCAGACCGTGGTGCCGACAGATGCGCCACACCTGCCAGGCCGGGAGACTGTACGGCTCTTCGCCGAGGTAGACGATCTCCGGAGCGAAGTCGCGCAACACCGGCGCCAGCCCGCGGTAGAGGTGCAGGCTGATCTGCCCCGAGCCGATGACCGGGAGCGGATGGGAGATGAAGCGCGCCCCCGCCAGAGGGGCGAAGTCCACGATGATACCGGTGGACGCCCGCCAGCGCCGGGGAGCGACCAGCAGCATCTCGACGTCGCGGTGACGGCACAACTCGTCGAAGAGACGCTGGTTGACGTCCACAACACAGGCGTGGCTGACCACCGCGAGCCTCATCGCCTCACTCCCCCTCTCCGCCGGGCGCGAGCCGCAGGAAGATTTCCTCGATCTGCTCGGCCTGCCGGTCCCACGTGAAGTCGAGTGAGCGCGCGTGCACCTCGTGCCGCATCTCCTCGAGCGCATCGCCTGCACGCGCGAGTCGATCGAGGCGGGCGGCAATCACGGAGGGCGTCGGCTCGATGAAGAAGCCACTTACGCCGTCCTCGACCAGGTCGAGGGCGACGCCGGTGCGGGCCGCCAGCAGGGGGAGGGCGCAGGCGGCGGCCTCCAGCACCACCAACCCGAAGGGCTCGATGGGGTAGGGATGTACGAGGCAGTCGGCCATGGCGAAGTAATCCTGCGGGCGATCCACGTGCGGCACGAAGTTGACCCGATCCGCCACGCCGCGGTCGGCGGCCATCTCGGCGAAGACCTCGCGTTCGCCCCGGCCCACGACCACCAGGCGCACGGGCTCGGCGGTTAGACCCAGCGCCGCGATGACCTCGGGGAGGCCCTTCTCGAACCACAGGCCACCCATGAACAATGCGACGAAGTCCGTGTCCGACAGGCCCAACTCGCGGCGGATGCGCAGGCGGGCCTCGGCGCGAACATCCGGCGAGAAGAGCCGGTGGTCCACGCCGCTGCGGGCGATGTGCACCTCGTCGGGGCGCAGACCGTACTCGCGCACGAAGTAGTCGCGGATGCTCTGCGAGACCGCGATGACGCGGCCACGACAGCGCAGCACTGCACGGCGCTCGAGGGCGGCGAAGATGGCGTCACGCAGACGCTCCCAGACGCGTCTCCATGCGGGCTTGAGGCGGAAGCGGCGCTCGATCTCCATGCGGATGCGGTGGCGGTCGCGATGGACGGTGTGCGCGAGCACGAAGTTCTGCACCAGGGTGTTGCCGCCCTGGGAGAGCACCACGTCGAAGCGCCGAGGGCGCAGCGCCAACGAGGAATGCAGCGTGAACCACAACGCGCGCGGGCCCTGGGGCGCGGGCAGGGCGGGCAGGCGATGGACGGTAATGCCCTGCAGGTCCAGGTCGCGGACCGTGTGGCAGAACAGATGCACCTCGTGGCTGCGGGCGAGACGGGGGGCCAGCTCGGCGACCACCCGCTCCTGCCCCCCGCCGAGGGAGACGTCCTCGATCACCAGCGCGATGCGCAGCCGACGCGATGGCGAGCCGATTGCGGTGGCGGTATCAGCCATGATGTGCGGGTGCGGCGGCGGTGGCTACCGCTGCGCCGGGACCGGGCGCTCCTTGACTGTCACGATCGGGGCGGCGGCGCCGCTGAGTTCCTCGATCTCGATCTCGGGCAGCCGCAGGGCCAGAGCTACGTAGCACCAGAACATGATCGCCTCCGGCCAGCCGTAGAGAGCCGAGCCCACGAGCAGTCGCAGCAACATGCTGATGACGGATGCGAAGACCCCGGCGATGAGCCACCGATCGCGGCCCTGAGTCGCCTGACGGTAGGCTCGAAAGACGAAGCGCACGATGCTGAAGAGCATCCACATGAACAACAGGAAGCCGGGGACACCCAGCTCGATGAGGGTGCGCGCGTACTCGTTCTCCGCCCACGGTGTGCGGTGCTCGGGAAGCAGCTCCTCCGGGTCGATGCTGGCCAGCAGGCGCCCCCGCCCCACCCCGCTGGTAAAGCCGCTGCCCAGGGGGTGCCTGGCCGCCCAGTTCAAGGCCGTCCTCCACGGCACGACGATGCGATTGCGCGTGTACTCCGGGTTGGTGACGATGGTGTTGAGGCGTTCCATGGCCCGCCCACCGGTAAGCTCATCAACCTGCAACACCGCCAGTCCACCCACAATTGCGGCGAGCACGAGCAGGTCCGGCCGACGGATAAGGCCGAGCAGCACCAGCCCCGCACCGGCCGCAGAAGCGTAGGCGTTGCGCACTGCGGTGATCAACAGGCCCACGACGAGCACCGGCATGGCGACGGCGATGTACGATTGCCTCACCGGCCGCCGGCTGAAGTAGCCGATGGCTCCGATGCCGAGGCACAGGGCCATCACGCAGGCGTCGGCGAAGCTGTGCGGCGAGATCATGGTGGACGGAGGGCGCAGCTCGATCTCGTAGGTCTCGGTCGCGTACTGCGACTGCCGGTAGACGTCGAAGCCCGGCCCCAGTCGGAAGAGGTGGTCCAGCCCGACCTGGTATTGCACGATGCCGTAGATCGCAAGCGGAACCATGACCGCGAAGATGAACATGATGAAGCGCTCGATGTGCTTGCGCGTGCGGATGTAGTCGTAGGCGAGGAAGAACACCGGCAGCCAGATGATCCAGGCCCGCAGGTTGGTCAGGGCCATGATCAGGTTGGGGTTGCGCTCGTTGACAAGCTGAACCGCGCACCAACCGGTGAACATCACGATCGGGATGCTCAGCGGGTGGCGCACCGAGCGCCGGCGGTAGCCGAGCACGCTCAGCCAGCCCCACCGCAGCAGGCAGATGGCCAGCAGGTAGTCTTTCAGCAACTGGGTATGCCAGCCCGGGCTCAGACCCTTGAGGAAGCCGTCGAGGCAGGCGGCGGCGAGCAGCGCCAGGACGCCGAACTCCAGCGAGACCAGTGCGGCAACGGTGAGCGCCGTGGCCAGGCCGACGAAGACCGCCATGTGGAAGCTCCCGACCTGGCCCACGACGACCAGGATGACCGCACTGATAACGCCCAGCGGCAGGAGCACGGCGTTGAGCAGCTTGGCTGTCCCCAGGTTCGTTCTGACGATGGCCCAGCGCACCCCTTGCTGGTGAAGGCGATACCATGCCCGACGGTCGGTCAGAGCGCGCGCTCCGACCGACGCCGCGCGAGGTGTGTGACTTGAATGCCGTCAGGCCCTTCGCCACGGGCGGCTTCTGACCTCTGCGGTACGCGGTCAGCGCGGGTGGGAATGCAGCGGCACAGGCCGGAATCAGGCGCGTCGGGCCGTCTGCCGAGCCTGCGCCAACCCGCCGACCGCGGCGCGCCAGCGGCGCAGCGCGAGTGACCCCTCGAACGGTAGCCGCGCCAGCATGCGCAACAGGCCGTAGCGGCGGTCCTGCCCGATCAGCAGCGCGAAGGCCACGAAGGCCACCCGCCGCGTGCCGGCGAGGTGCTTGAGCATAACGTAGGCGGCGTCATGGGCGTCGGCGCGCAGCTCATCGGCGGTTGCAGGCCGCCGGTTGAAGCCACCGGTGCGGGGCGCGGGGAAGTGGTGCACCGCCGCGCGCGGGTCGTAGACAAGTCGGCCATGGCGGGCGGCCGTGAGCGAGGCGTCGGTATCGGTGAAATGCGCTCCGATGATGTTCAGGTCGAAGCCCGGCACGACTTCGCGGCGGAAGCTCATGTTGGCGCCTTTGAGGTGCGCGACGTCGCGCGGCTCGTCGAATCCGGGCTGGTGATGGTTGCCGGTCAGCCGTCCGTACCAGGTCAGGCGCCCGACCGCGTCGGTGGGCTGGGCCGAGATGGTATCGCCGTGGTGGACGATGTCGCGCCCGCCCACGCCCACCACGCGCGGATCCGCGTAGTGTGCCAGCAGGCGCCCGAGCCACTCGCGCGTGGGTGCGGTGTCGTCGTCGATGAAGCAGATCACCTCGCCACGGGCGATGGCCAGGCCGGCGTTGGTGGCCGCCGCCTGTCCGGGTTCTGCCACGGTCGCGATGTCGAAAAGCCCCGCGTGCGGATTGCCGTTGAGCCACTCCTCGAGGGCCCCGCGCGCCTCGGCGTCGGTGTCGCGCAGCACCACCACGATCTGCTCGGGGAGGCGCGACCCCGCCAGCACGGCGTCGAGGCAGCGCAGCAGGCTGTCGGGACGCCGGTAGCTGGGCACCACGATGGTGGCGCGAAGCTCGGCTGCATTGCGACCGCCTGCGGAGGGCTCCATGATATCTCCCGGCATGGCCGGCAACCCTACTCGGACGCCCGTGACGTCACGCCCACGAGCGCTGCTTGCAGGAACCGGCCGGTGGCCGACTCAGGGGAGCGGGCGATCTGCTCGGGCGTGCCCGTGGCGACTACTCGGCCGCCGTGCTCACCGCCTCCGGGCCCCATGTCGATGATGAAGTCGGCGCACTTTATGACCTCGAGGTTGTGCTCGATCACCAGCACCGTGTTGCCCGCATCCACCAGCTCGTCGAGCACCTCCAACAGCCGCTCGATGTCCGCGAAGTGCAGGCCGGTGGTGGGCTCGTCAAGGATATAGAGCGTGTGTCCGCCCTCGGGCCGCGCCAGCTCGCGGGCGAGCTTGAGCCGCTGGGCTTCACCCCCCGAGAGTGTGGTGGCCGGCTGGCCGAGCTTCAGGTAGCCCAGGCCGACGCTGTAGAGGGTCTCGAGGATGCGATGGATGCGTGGGACATTCTGGAACAGCTCCATCGCCTCGGTGATGGTCAAGTCGAGCACCTCGGCGATGTTGCGCCCGTGGTAGCGAATCTGCAGCGTCTCACGGTTGTAGCGGGTGCCGCCGCACTGGTCGCAGTTGACGTAGACGTCGGGCAGCATGTGCATCTCGACCATGCGCGTGCCGGTGCCCTGGCAGGCCTCGCAGCGGCCTCCGGCCACATTGAAGCTGAAGCGCCCGGGCTCGTAGCCGCGCACGCGCGCCTCGGGCACCTGCGCGAACAGCTCGCGGATGGGCGCCATCACACGCGAGTAGGTGGCGGGGTTGGAGCGCGGCGTGCGTCCGATGGGCTCCTGGTTGATACTGACCACGCGCTCGAGGTGCTGCCAGCCGGTGATCTCACGATGCTCGCCGGGCGCATCGAGCGAGTTGTGCAGTCGCCGGCGCAGCGCCCTGTAGAGGATCTCCTGCACCAGTGTGCTCTTGCCCGAGCCCGACACGCCGGTCACGCAGGTGAGCGTGCCCAGCGGTATGGCGACGTCCACGTTACGCAGGTTGAAATGCGTGGCTCCGCGCACCGCCAGGGCCTCGCCGGTGCCCGCGCGTCGGCTGCCCGGGACCGGAATTCGCCGCCGGCCCGACAGATAGCGGCCGGTCAGCGACTGCTCGCATGCGAGCAGCCCCGCGACGTCGCCGGAGTAGATGACCCGCCCGCCCTCGACACCGGGCCCGGGCCCGAAGTCCACGACGTGATCGGCGCGCCGGATCGTCGCGGCATCATGCTCGACCACGATGACCGTGTTGCCGAGATCGCGCAGGCGCTCGAGCACGTCCAGCAGCCGGCTGTGGTCCACTGCATGCAGTCCGATGCTGGGCTCGTCGAGGATGTAGAGGATACCCGCCAGCCCCGAGCCGAGCTGGGTGGCGAGGCGGATGCGCTGGGCCTCACCGCCCGCCAGCGACGGCGCGGTGCGGTCGAGGGTGAGGTAGCCCACGCCCACCTCAATCATGAAGTGCAGACGTGAGCGCACCTCCTTGAGCAGCTCCGCGACCAGCCGCGCATCGGTGTCGGGTAGCTCGAGGCCCTCAAAGAACTCGGCGGCGCGCTCGGCGGTCAACCGGCTGACCTCGGGCAGCGTCAACCCGCCCACCCGCACCGCGCGACTCTCGGGTCGCAGCCGATCACCTCCACACGTCGGGCAGGGAAGCGGCGCGAAGAAACGGTCGTAGTAGGCCTTCTGGCCCGAGGACGAGGTGTTGCGGTAGCGACGCTGACTGGCGGGCACCAGCCCCTCGAAGCGCTTGGAGTAGGCGAAGCGTCGGCCGCTGCGGGTGCGGTAGTCGAAGGTGATCTCCTCATCGGTGCCGTAGAGGATAACTTCACGCGCGCGCGCAGGCAGCTCCGCCCACGGCGTGGTCAGGTCGAACCCGTAGTGTTCGGCGAGGCCTTCGAGGATGTGGCGCACGTGCCTGGTCTGCACGTCGCCGTAGATCTCCAGCGCCCCGTCAAGAATGGACTTGCTGGGATCGGCGACCAGGCGGTCGGGGTCGAGCCCGGGCTGGGTGCCGAGCCCGTCGCAGTCGGGGCACATGCCGGCGGGGCTGTTGAACGAGAACATGGCCGGCGTGAGTTCGGGGTAGGCAATGCCGCACTCGGGGCAGGAGAAGCGGGTGGACAGGTGCAGGTCCTCGCCGTCGGCCACGGCCACGGTGATCAGGCCATCACCCTGCGCCAGCGCGGTGTCCACTGAATCGGCGAGCCGTGAGCGCACGCCCTCCTTGATTACAAGACGGTCCACGACGACCTCGACGTGCTCGGTGCTTGCAGGCGCATCGGGCAGGCCGGAGGAGATGTCGTGGATCTCGCCGTCAATGCGCATGCGCACGAAGCCCTGGCGACGCGCCTCGCGCACGAGATCGATGAGCGCCTGATCCGGCTCGCGCTCGACGGGCGCGAGGATGTGCACGCGCGCGCCCTTCCCCAGCGCCATGATGCGGTCCACAATCTCCTGCGGGGTATGCGCGTTCACCGGGCGGCCGCACGAGTAGCAGTAGACCTGGCCCACGCGCGCGTAGAGCACGCGCAGGTAGTCGTTTATGTCGGTGATGGTGCCGACCGTCGAGCGCTGGTTGCCCGACGACGAGCGCTGATCGATGGCGATGGCGGGGGACAGGCCGTCCACGTGATCCACCTGAGGCCGCTGCATATTGGCGAAGAACTGGCGGGCATAGGTGGACAGGGACTCGACGTAGCGACGCTGGCCCTCGGCGTAGATGGTGTCGAGGGCCAGCGAGGTCTTGCCCGAGCCGCTGACGCCGGTGAACACGATCAAGCGCCCGCGCGGCAGCTCGAGATCGACGCCCTTGAGGTTGTGCTCGCGGGCTCCGAAGATGCGGATGGTCTCATGGGCGAACGGCATGCGGCGTTAATCCCACCTCTTCTGGCCGGGGCCGGACAGTTCATTCTACCCCTCATGCCCTCGAGCGTCAACGTTGCTGTGAATGTC
>CAZTZN010000175.1:0-9579 GCA_964617715.1 uncultured Armatimonadia bacterium
CGCGTGCTCTGCGACGGCCGGTGGCTTGTCATCGTCGTTTCCCGGTTGCCGGTTGGCGTTTCCCGGTTCCCGGCCCCCAGCTCAGTCTTCCAGGAAGCCCAGCCCGCGCTTGCTGATGATCTTGTACTGCAGCGCGTGGATCTTGGTCGCGGGGCCCGAGTCGGGCTGCTGGAAGCTCGAGGTCGCCAGCGAACGCAGCTCGGGGGCGAACAGGCCGGTGTCGGTCTCCCGGCTGATGATATCAAGGTTGCCCTTGTAGAGCGAGATGCGGTAGGTGCCGTTGACCGCCCACTGCGAGGACTCGATGAAGGCCGCACAGTCCTCGGTGAACGGGTGGAACCACGCGCCGTGGTATACCTGGTAGGCCCACAGGCGCTCGATGTTGGGCTTGTTCTGCACCTGCTCCTTGGTCAGGCAGAGCTGCTCGAGGTCGCGGTGCAGCTTGAGGATCACCGTCGCCGCGGGGGCCTCGTATACTTCGCGCGACTTGAGCCCGATCAGCCCGTCCTCGAACATGTCGATCTTGCCGATCGCGTGCCGGCCGGCGACGTCATTCAGATACTGGATGATGTTCGCCAGCCCGGTCACGTCGTCGCAGCGCACCGGCAGACCTTCCTCGAAGACGATCTCGATCTCCTGTGGCTCCTCGGGGGCGTTCTCGGGGAATTGGTACCAGACGTACTCCTCCTCGGGGATGCGCATGTCCAGATTGTCCACCTCGCCCGAGCCGATCGAGCGGCACCACATGGTGAGGTCGTCGCCGATCCCGGCCTTGTACGGGATCTGGTAGTACTCCGACAGCTCCTTCTCCTGCTGGCGGGTGAAGTCGAACTCGCGCACGGGCACGATGACCTCGAGGTCGGGGGCGAAGATGGCGAACACGTTCGCCATCCGGTACTGGTCGTTGCCCTTGCCGGTCGAGCCCTCGCAGATGCCGTCGCAGCCCTGCGCGACTGCGTACTCGGCGACCTTGCGCGCGATGAGCTGGCGGGTCATTGAGGTCGCGACCGGGTAGCCCTCGTAGCTGGAGTTGGCGCGGATAGCCCGGGCAATCCACTTCTCGGCGAACTCCTCGGTCGCCTCCATCATCTCCCACGGCACGCCCAGCAGCTCGGCCTTCGCGCGGCAGTCCTCTATCTCATGGTCGGTCAGGCCCACGTTCACGGTGACGGCCAGGACCTCTTCGGCCCCGTAGTACTCCTGCAGCAATCGGATGGCGAGGGTGGAGTCGAGGCCGCCCGAGAACGCCAGCGCGACCTTCTTGCACTGCGGGATGGGGACCTTCGGCTGATAGTCGGGATGCTGGTTGGGCATGTGCAGAACCTCCGGTGTAAGGCAAAGTCATCGGTCTTCAGTCGCAAGTCACAAACTACGGCAACGTCTTACGGCAACGACCGGCAGCCGGCAGCGGGGAAGTGGAGGCTACTGCTCGATGTCCTCCTCGCAGTAGCCGCAGCGCAGGCCGCCGGACGGGCGCCGCTGGAAGAAGCGGTCGAGGAAGCGTTCATCCCAAGTGACGCAGTTCTCGTTGGTGCATCGGCCTTCGCCCGAGTCCGGGAGCGTCTCCGGCTCGGCCTCAGGCCTGGCGCGTCCGGGCTCGCGGCGCGACTGTGCTTGAGCGGCGCTCAAGCCGCGGAAGTGGTGCCGCTTCTCCTCCCGCAGGCCGAGCAGGTGACTGATCAGCGCCATGCGCACGGGCACGCCGCCCGCGGCCTGCTCGAAGTACGCCGCGCGCGGGTCGTCGTCGATCTCCGGATGGATCTCGTTCACGCGCGGCAGTGGGTGCATGACGATCATGCCCTCGGGCGCCCGCGCCATGAGCGCGGCATTGACCACATAGCTGCCCGCGATCCTGCGCGCCTCCTCGGGGTCAGGAAAGCGCTCGACCTGCACGCGGGTGACGTAGAGCGCGTCCAGCTCACCCAGCACCTCATTGAGGTCACTGACCTGCCGCACCGCCTCCCCGCTCAGCTCCTCAATCTCCTCCAGGTAGCGCGCGGGCATGGCCAGCTCCGGCGGACCGATGCACACCACGCGCGAGCCCAGCCGGGCCATGACCGGCCCCAGCGAGTGCACCGTGCGGCCGTACTTGAGGTCGCCGAACAGGCCGATGGTCAGCCCGTCGAGGCGGCCCAGACGCCGCTGCAGGCAGAACAGGTCGGTGAGCGTTTGGGTCGGGTGCGCGTGCGGGCCATCCCCGGCATTGATGACCGGCACCGGTGTGGCGTCGGCGGCCACCTTGGCCGCGCCCATCTCGGGATGCCGGATGACGATGATGTCGGCGTAGCCGCCGACCATGCGCGCGGTGTCGGCGATGGTCTCGCCCTTGGCCGCCGACGAGACCGCGGGGTCGGCGAAGCCCAGCACGCTCCCGCCCAGCCGCAGCATGGCGCTCTCGAACGACAGGCGCGTGCGCGTACTGGGCTCGAAGAAGCAGGTGGCCATGATGCGGTCGAGCCGCACCGGTGTCTGGCGGGTGGCCGGGTCATCGAAGCCGATGGCCTCGGCCATCTGCCCGGCGGTCTCCAGCAGCGCGTGGATCTCGTCCACGCTCAAGTCGGACATGGTGATCAGATCGCGGCCCGCAAGGGACACCTCGTGCCCTCCCGTCATCATGCGCCCAGTGCTCGGTTGATCTCCTGGCGCATCCTCTCGGCGGCGTCGGCCGCCGCCCGGTCGAACTGCTCCGGGGGGTAGCGGTCATCGTCGGCGCAGGCGTAGATGATGCCGCGCGATGAGTTGACGATGGCCCCCAGCCCGTTGTCATCGAAGGCTCCGACCACGTCGCCCGCGCCCCCGCCCTGTGCGCCGTATCCGGGCACCAGCAGGGGCGTATGCGGCATGATCGCGCGCAGCTCGACAAGCTGCGCAGGCCAGGTGGCCCCCACTACAGCGCCCACCGACGAATAGCCCGACGCCCCGATCCGCTCTGCCCCCCAGTCATCCACCAGCTCGGCCACGTGGCGGTAGACCGGCTTACCGCCGGCATCGAGGTCCTGGATCTCAGCCGATGAAGGGTTCGAGGTCTTCACCAGGACGAACACCCCGCCGCCCGCTCGCTCCGCCATCTCGATGAAGGGGCGAACGCCGTCCGAGCCCAGGTACGGGTTAACGGTCACCGCGTCCGGCAGGCCGCCTTCTTCGGCGGGCACATCAGAGAAGACTGCCCGTGCGTAGGCTTCCGCGGTCGAGCCGATGTCGGCGCGCTTGGCGTCCACGATCACAAGCAGGCCCGCGCTCCTCGCCTCAGCAACGACCTCCTGCAGCAACTCGATGCCGCTCGGTCCCAGGGCCTCGAAGAACGCTGAGTTCGGCTTCGCAACCGCGCAGTGATCCGCCACCGCGCACAGGATCGCGGTGCAGAACCCGCGCACTGCGGCAATGCGGTCGGCCTGGGCGTGCGAGCTGCTCGGCTGCAGGTGCGCCGGAAGGCGTTCGATCACCGGGTCGATGCCGACGCACACGCGGCTGCTTTTCGCCACGATCGCGTCCATCAGCCTGTCCGCAAAGTGTTCCGGCATACTCGCTCCTCTGCCTGACCGGGACCGTGCGTCCGCTCGGATCTGGCCTCCGGGCCTCGCCCTCCAGGGAACCGGGGCCCTGCGCGCGCCCGCCGTCACCGGAGAACCGGTATCCTGGCTGCCACGATCCGGGGGTCGGAAGCCTGCGCCATGGTTGTGGCTGTTTCCGCCCCACTTGCCTTCAGCGCTTGTGCGCGACCATGATCAGCATGCGCTCCCAGCCCTCGAAGCCGCTGCCGTCGTACCGGCTGCAGACCTGATCGATCTCCAGGCCGGCGCGGTCGAACATCTCCTGCAGCTCGTCCAGTCCGTAGAGCCGGAAGCGGGCCTCGTAGAGCACGCGCTCACGGTCCTCCGGGTCGCACCAGGTGCTGGTCAGATGATGGGTCGCCCGGTCGTAGCGGCACCGGATGATCGCCGTGCTGCCGTCGGCCAGTCGCACCTGTTCGAGATAGGGCGCATAGATTATCTGGTAGGCCCGGTTACGCGTCTCCAGCAGGAAGCGCCCGCCCGGTCGCAGGCAGCGCGTCGCCTCGTTGAGCACCGCCTGATTCTGCCCGTCATCGGCGAAGTAGCCGAAGCTGTTGAACAGATTGAGTGCGGCGTCGAAGCTCTCCGAGCGCAGCGGCAGGCGCGCCGCATCCCCCTGCACCAGGCTCAGATTCGCGACGCCCGCCCCGCGCTCCCGCGCGATGCGCAGCATCAGCGCCGAGGTGTCGAGGCCCACTACCAACATACCCCTGCGCGCCAGCGGGATCGCGTGCCGTCCCATGCCGCAGCAGATGTCGGCAACGCTCTCGCCCGCGCGCAGGTCCAGGAGCCGGCTGAGGCCCGCAACCTGCCTGGCGGTCTCGTCCTCATCGGGAAAGAACGAGAGCGGGATGCAGTCGGCACTTTCGAAGAACTCGCGCCACCACTCGCCGGCCCGGCGACCGATTCCCGTCATCGCCACCTCCGGGCGGCTACAGCAGATCCGACAGGTCTATGAACTCCGAGGCCGGCGGTCTGGGATCGCTGGAGGGCGCATCGCCCATCGCCGCCAACACGCGCGCCGCCTGATCCGCCAGCAGCCGCACCAGGTTCAGACTGTCCTCGGAGAAGCCGCCGCTCTCCTGGTCGAAGAGTGCGAGCACACCGAAGGCGTCCTCCTCCCACACCAGCGGCGTGGCCAGCACCGACTGCACGCCCAGGAAGCCCAGGTAGTCGTCGTCGGCCACCGGCCCGGCCAGCACATCGTTCTCGATCTGAGCCACGCCTCGTGCGACCACGCGCCCGAGCACGCCCTGGTCGAGATGCAGGCGCGCCCGCTTCACGTCGCCCGGGGGCAGCCCGACCCCGATGACCCCGCACAGCACGTTGGCCTCCGGCTCCAGGCGGTAGGCCGCACCCGCCCGAGCCCGCGTGACCTGCACGCCCGCCGCCAGGATCGACCGGAGCGTCTGGGGCAACCCACTGCCTTCGCTCAACCGCTGGCCCAACTCCACGAAGGCCGCCAGCTCATCGGTCGCCATCCGCACGCGCTCGCGCAGTTGCTCCTGCTGGCGCACCAGCTCCTCGTTGGCCATGCGCAGTTCCGCCAGCAGCTCGTCGTTCTGTCCGCGCAGGCAGCGGCTTTCGATGCCGCGGTCGAGGATGCGTACCAGATCGCGGGTGCGGAAGGGCTTGCGCACGTAGTCGTACGCCCCCAGGCGTACCGCTTCCATGGCCGAATCGAGTGAGGCGAAGCCGGTGATCAGCACCACGATAATGTCGCGATCTCGCTCGCGGATCGCCCGCAGCAGCTCGAGACCATCGGTGTCCGGCAGCATGATGTCGAGCACCGCGGCATCGAAGCGCTTACCGCTCAGGGCATGCAGGGCACCGGCGCCATCCTCTGCCGTGACCACGTGGTACCCGCTGTTCTCCAGCGCCTGCCGGCAGGCGATCCTGATTTGCGGCTCGTCATCGACCAGCAGCACCGTGCCGGCGTTCGATCCCGTCTCGGCCGACATCCCGCGTCCCCCTTATCGTGCCCCCGGGGCTCGCCTGCCCCGGTGCGGTCAGAGCGTGTAAGTCACTTCGAAGCCGCCGCGCTCACCCCGGGGCGCGTGCCAGTCGGCATCCACGCGCTCGACCCAGGCCATCGGCGGGCCCGTGCGCACCGCCTTGAGCAACGCCTGCAGATCCCGGCGCGGCCCTTCAGCCAGGAGCTGCACCGCGCCCGAACGCAGGTTGCGGACCCACCCGCTCAGCCCCAGCTCCCGAGCCCTGTGCAGCACGAAGTAACGAAAGCCCACGCCCTGGACCCGGCCGTGGACTGTTGCCTCCAGACGCGCGTACTCCTCGCCCACCGGCTCACTCCCGCTTGCCGCGATGCGCGCCCGCGAGCTGCGCCCCCTTCGACGCCACCAGCGCGCCCAGCCAGCCCAGCACCAGCAGCCCGAGCATCTTCAGGCCAACCGTGAGGCCGACATCGGCGATGGTCGGGCCCTGGTTGGGGGTCGCGACCACCGCCTGCGCGGGCGGCTCCGCCCCCGGGTTGGCCGCGTCCGCGACGGCGACATCGGCCGCAGCCTGTGCCGCGGCCTGCACGCGCGCTGTGCGGATCTGCTGGACTTGGTCATCGACGCCTTCGAAGACGCCCCGCACCCAGCCGAAGACCATGACGATCATGGCGATGCCGGCAATGAATACGAGTATGCCCACGATGCCTCCCGCCAGGTCGAAGGCCCGGGCGCTACCGTCCGCTGCTCGCTGATCGTCCGACAAGCCCGCTCACTCCCTCTGCTTTGTCGTGCAACCCAGTATAGCATACGCGCCGAGACGCAGGCAACCGGCGGGGACGTGCGGGTGTGGATCCTGGTTGTCGGTGAACAATCGGGCTGAGACGCAGAGCGGAGCGCTCGTGGTCCAATACGATACCGGACGACGGGCGCCCCCGCCCGCCACGACCGCAGGCCGCAACCTTGTCCGGGATACTGCACGGCGGCAGCCGCATGGGGTGTAACGCGGGTATCTTGCCCGGCTCGGGCGATTCCCCGACGTACCTACCCGGTGGCCACCTGGTACGTGTAGAAGCCCGCCAGCGACAGGGCGGTGACCACCGCGCTGGCGATCATCACGCCCAGGACCATACATAGCAACGCGCGCCAGAAGTTCATGTGGAACACCGATGCCACCATCGCTCCGGTCCACGCGCCGGTGACCGGCAGCGGGATTGCTACGAAGAGGGTGATGGCCCACACGCCATGCCGGTCCACCATCGGCTTCCTGGCCCGCGCGCGCGCGATCAACCGCCGCAGGAGGCCGGTGAGGATACCGCGCTCGATCAGCCAGTCGGCGACGGGGTTGAACCACAGCAGGAGGGGCACGACGATGAGCACGTTGGATACGATTGCCACCGGCAGCAGCTCGACGAAGGGTACCTGCCAGTATATTCCCATGGGGATGCCGCCGCGGACCTCGAAGATCGGCAGCGCTGAGATGATGGCCACTCTTACCAGCGGGTGCAGACCTGCCAGCGCGCCGATGATGGCTTCTTTCACACAATCTCCTCCTGCGAGAACAGTCTTCAAACAAATTCGCGCCTGCGGCCCCTGTCTCCTCCGCCGGAGGATGCACGGCCCGCAATGGGGAATGGGGAATGGGGAATGGGGGATGGGGGATGGGGGATGGCGAACGGCCTTCTGCTGCCAACGGTTCGCGGACAGACCGCTCGCCAACGTAGTTGAAGAGGGGCTTCCGCTTGCGTGAACAGGCCATCAACGACTACAGGGACCTTGAGGTATGGCAAGTCGCCATGGCTCTGGCCCGAGCCGTCTACCACGCCACGAACGTAATGCCGTCGTCGGAACAGTTCGGGCTCACGTCACAGATGAGGCGTGCGGCTGTGTCGATCCCCTCGAACCTTGCAGAAGGCTACGGACGTGGTAGCCGAGTGGACTACGCCCGTTTCGTGAAGCTGGCACGCGGTTCGGCCGCTGAACTCGAGACTCAGATACTGCTGGCAGAGAGCCTTGCCATGCTGCGCTACGAGGACTGTGCGGAGCTGTTGGACCTCATCATTCGTGTGCGGAAGATGCTCAGCGCATTGATCCGGTCGCTTGGTGTGTAGGGCGGCCCGGGGCTGGCCTCACGCCGGGCGTCCCGGCTGCAAGCCGTCACGATTGCCGATTGCCGATTGCCGATTGCCCATTACCCATTGCCCATTCCCGACTGCCGCCATGAACCGAGAGATAGCACGCCCCCGCAACCCGCCGTTCGACGTCATCGCCCTCGGCTGCTGCTGCTGGGACTATCTCGGCATTGTGGCGCGCTACCCGGCGCTGGATGAGAAGGTTGCGATGAGCGAGCTATCCATGCAGGGCGGCGGGCAGGCGGGGACGGCTATCGCGGCGGTAGCGCGCCTGGGCGGACAGGGCGCAATCTTCGGCCGCGTCGGCGAGGACGAATTCGGCCGCCACATCCGCGCGTCGTTCGAGGATGAGGGCGTTGACACCACGTGGCTGGTGCAGGTGCCGGGCGCGACCTCGCAGTTCGCCTTCTGCGCCATCGACGAGTTCACCGGCGAGCGCACCATCTTCTACATCCACGGCACCAAGGGCAAGTTCGCCCCGGACGAGATCGACCGCACCGCGCTGCTCAACTGCCGCTGCCTGCTGGTCGATGGCCATCACAACGTCGCGGCGGCGCAGGCGGTGCGCTGGGCGCGTGAGGAGGGCCTGCCCTGCGTGCTCGACCTCGAGCGCCCGCAGGACGAGGACGAGGTGTTGGTGGCCAACGCCAGCCACCCGATCGTCCCCGAGCGCTTCGCGCGCGAGTTCACCGGCGAGAGTGACCTGGAGACGGCAGGGCAAGCGATGCTCGCGCGCGGGCCGCAGGTGGTAGTGATCACCAGCGGCGCCGAGGGCTGCCTGGCCGTCACCGACGAGGGCGTCCTCCACCAGCCGGCGCTGCCGGTCGAGCCGATCGTGGACACCACCGGCGCCGGCGACGTCTTTCACGGCGCCTTCGCCTACGGGATCGCGTTGGGCTATGAGCTGCGCAAGAACCTGCGCTTCGCTTCGGCGGTGGCGGCGCTCAAGTGCCGGGCGCTGGGCGGTCGCGCGGGCATCCCGACGATGGCCGAGGTGAGGGCGTTCCTGGCCGCAATCCCGTAGACAGCCGCAGCGCATCAGGAGGGGCGCCCCGGCGCTTCAGGCCTGCGCCAGCGCCGCCGCGATGCCCTGCCAGTAGCGCCCGATGGCGTCGCTGACGATGCCCACGTCGGGGTTGACTGCGATGAAGTCGAAGCCCTCGTCGATGCGGCGGCGGATCTCCTCGGGCGTTACCGCGAGGATGCCCGCGTAGCGTCCGGCCTCGCGGGCGACCTCGCGGACGCGGTCGATGGCTCCCGCCACCTGCGGATCGGTCGTTTGCCCGAGCTTGCCGTAGCTGCTGGACAGGTCGAACGGTCCCACGAAGAGCACATCCCAGCCCTCCAGCGCCGCGATCTGGTCGAGCGCCTGCACGCCCGCGTCGGCTTCGATCTGCAGGATGACCGCGATCTCGGCGTCGGCGCGCGCGACGTAGTCACCGGGGTCGGTGCCCCAGCGGGTCGCGGCGACGTTGGGGAAGTAACCGCGATGGCCGGTCAGAGGGTAGTGGCAGGCGCTGATGGCCCGGCGCGCATCCTCGACCGAGTTGATGAACGGGAAGACCACTCCGCGCACCCCCTGGTCGAGGACCCACTTGACCGCCCAGTCGTGTACGCCGGGCACGCGCACAATGGGTGTCACCCCGCGCCCCAGGCAGATGGGCACCGCGTTCGCCAGATCCTCGATGGTCTGCGGCCCGTGCTCCATGTCCACCCACACGAAGTCGAAGGGCACGGCGCACAGGTGCTCAACGACCAGCGCGCTCGGCATCAGATTGATCGGCCCCAGCACCGGCCCGTGGGCCATCTGCTCGGTCAGCGGCGGCGGCATCTGCAGCGTCATCGCTCGACACTCCTCACCCGAGATGAGATCTGTCGTCTGTTCACCGGACCGGCGTCCGCGACCTGCTGCTGCGCCCGAGAAGGACCCCGTGGCGCCGCCGA
>CAZTZN010000176.1:0-9576 GCA_964617715.1 uncultured Armatimonadia bacterium
GCAGATGCGGCCGCTGCCGGTGCGGCCGGCGACGGTGGAGGAGCTGGGGTGGCTGCACGATCGCGACTACGTGCTCTACGTGCAGGAGCTGTCGGCGGCGGGGGGCGGCGACATCGACCTCGACACCATCGCCACCGCGGGGACGTGGGAGGCGGCCTGCGCGGCGGCGGGATCATGCATCGACGCGGCGCGGGCGGTGCACGCGCGCGAGGTGGACAACGCCCTGTGCCTGGTGCGGCCGCCGGGCCATCACGCCCGGCTGGGCACGGGCATGGGCTTCTGCTTCTTCAACAACACCGGGCTCGCGGCCGAGGCGCTGGTCCGCGACGGCGCGGCGCGTGTCGCCATCGTTGACTTCGATGCCCACCATGGCAACGGGACCCAGGAGGCGTTCTACCACCGCGACGATGTGCTCTACATCTCGCTGCACCAGTCGCCGCTGTTCCCGGGCACCGGCTTCGCCGAGGAGGTGGGCGTAGAGGCGGGCTTCGCGGCCACCATGAACCTGCCCCTGGGCCCGGAGGCGCAGGACATTCACTACCTGCGCGCTTTCGATGAGATCGTGCTGCCCGCGCTCGCGGGCTACCGGCCTGAGGCGATCGTGGTCTCGGCGGGCTACGATGGGCACTTTCGCGACCCGATTGCGCAGTTGCTGCTCACCGCGCGCGGGTTCTTCCTGATGACCGTGGGCCTGCTCACGGCCGCGCGCGATCTGTGCCAGGGGAGATTGACGATGATCCTGGAGGGCGGCTACGATCTCCAGGTGGGCCTGCCCGAGTCGATCGAGGCGACCGCGTGCGCGCTGTTGCGTCGGCCCGAGCGCGCGTGGACGCCGGTGGACAGGGAACCGCACCCGGAGATGACGGCGCGGGTCGAGAGAGCGCTCGACGAGGTCATCGCACAACATCGACACAGTCCCCTCCTGAGCTGAGATGGACGCGCACACACTGAAGGTCCTCGAATACCCGAAGATCATCGCGCAGCTCGTCGAGCTGTGCGCGTGCTCGCTGGGCAAGGCGCGCGCGAGCGGCCTGACGCCGCGCAACGATCCGGCGTGGGTGCGCCGTCGCCTGTCCGAGACCGCCCAGGCGCGGATCGTGCTCCAGGACCAGGGGCGCGCGCCCTTCGGCGGGATCACCGACATCTCGGCGCTGCTGCGCCGGGCCGCTGCGGGCAGCGGGCTCGACGGCTCGGAGTTGCTGCAGGTGGCCGCCAACGCGCGGGGGGCGCGGCTGCTGGGCGAGTACTTCGACGCCGCCCGCGATCAGGCGCCGGACCTGGCGGAATTGGCGGACCGGCTGGGCTTGTATGAGGAGCTGGAGGAGAGCGTCGAGCGCGCCATCGACGATGACGGGCAGGTGCGGGAGGACGCCTCGGACGAGCTGGTGCGGCTGCATCGGCGCGAGCAGTCGCTGCGCGAGGAGCTGCAGGAGCGCCTGGAGCGGGTGCTGGATCGCGCGGCGCAGTCGGGCGCGGCGCGCGAGCGGATCATCGTGCAGCGCCAGGGCCGGTACTGCATCCCGGTGACCGCGCAGCATCAGAACCGCGTGCCGGGCATCATCCACGACCGCTCGGACAGTGGCGCGACCGTGTTCATCGAGCCGCAGGAGGTGGTCGAGCGCGGCAACCGGCTGCGTGAGACCGAGCTGGCCATCGAGGACGAGATCCGGCGCATCCTCCAGGAGCTGTCGGGGCTGGTGGGGAGGCACGCGTCGGCGCTGGAGGCCGACCTGCGCACGCTGGGGGTGCTCGACTTCATCCTCGCCAAGGCGCGGCTGGCGCAGAAGATGGGGGCGACGAACCCGGTGGTGCTCGACGAGCGGCGCATTGACCTGCGTCGCGCCCGCCATCCGCTGCTGACCGGCGAGGTGGTGCCGTTGAGCATCCGGGCGGGCGAGGAGTTCGACACGCTGATCATCACCGGCCCGAACACGGGCGGGAAGACCGTGGCGATCAAGACCGTCGGGCTGCTGGCGCTCATGGCGCAGGCGGGGATGCACATCCCGGCCGACCCCGGGAGCGAGCTGTTCGTGTTCGAGGAGATCTTCGCGGACATCGGCGACGAGCAGAGCATCGAGCAGTCGCTGTCCACCTTCAGCTCGCATATGACGCAGATCGTGAAGATCCTGCACCGGGTCGCGGCCCACGAGCGCCGGCACCGACGCAAGGGCGTGGATGCGCCGGTCAACGCGTTGGTGCTGCTCGACGAGATCGGGGCGGGCACGGATCCGGCTGAGGGCGCGGCGCTGGCGCAGGCGATCATCGAGCAGCTTCACGCCGCCGGCTGCATTACCATCGCCACCACGCACTACAACGACCTGAAGGCCTTCGCGTACTCGACGGAGGGGATCGAGAACGCGTCGGTGGAGTTCGATGTGAAGACGCTGCGACCGACCTTCGAACTGCGCATCGGCCAGGCGGGGGCGAGCAATGCTCTGCAGATTGCCCGGCGCCTGGGACTGCCACGGGCCATCACCCGGCGTGCGGCGGAGTTCCTCGACCCCGACCAGGTGGCCTTCGAGGATCTGATCCGCCGGGTCGAGGGCTCGCGGCGAGCGATGGACCGCCAGCAGACCGAGGCGCGACAGGCGCGCCTGGAGGCCGAGCGGCTGCGGCGCGAGCACGAGGAGCGCCTCGGGCAACTCGAACGCCAGCGCGAGGACGCCATCGAGCAGGGCTTCGAGGACGCGCTGGAGATCGTGCGTGAGGCCGAAGACGAGGCGCGGGCGATCATCGCCGAGCTGCAGCGCCAGCCCCGGCAGTCGAAGGTCACGGAGGAGGGGCGACGGCGGTTGGCGGAGATGCGGCGGCAGGCCGAGCAGCGCCTCGCCGACGCCCGGCGTGAGCGCCGCGAACGCGAGGCTCAGCGCGAGCGCGAGCGTGCGCGGGAGGCCGAGGAGGCGCCCGAGCCTCAGGAGCCGGCGCCGATACCCCTGCACGCGGGCGAGCGGGTACACGTGGTTTCCCTGGGGCGCGATGGTGAGGTCACCCGAGTGCTTGATGACGGCGAGGTCGAGGTGCGCGTGGGCGCCATGACCGTCGAGACCACGCGTGAGGACCTGGAGCCTGCGAAGGAGCAGCCCTCGGCCGAGGCGCAGGCGATCGCCGACCGGATGCGCGCGCGCAAGTCAATGAGCTTTGAGGACGAGATCGACATCCGCGGGATGGCGGTGGACGAGGCGATCAATGCGCTGGCGAAGTACCTCGATGACGCCATGCTCGCGGGGGTGAGCCGGGTCCGGATCATCCACGGGAAGGGCACCGGCGTGCTCCGCGAGGGCGTGCATAGGTACCTGCAAGAGCATCGCTACGTCAGCGACTTCCACCTCGCGGACATGGCGGAGGGTGGAGCGGGGGCGACGGAAGTACGACTGTGAACCGACGGAGGGGACGAACGCGATGATCCGGTTGAACCAGCAGTGCGAGCTTGAGGGGCTAAGGCGGGTGGCGGAGCTGATGTGCGTGGCCGCCCGCACCGCGCCCAAGGCGCGGGGGCGGGACAACCTGGTCACCGCCCTCGTGGAGGAGGAGGCCGAGCGACGCCGACTCGCCGAGAAGATGCGGGAGATCGGCGAGCGGGCGCAGGCGGCGTTCTTCGCGCGCGACGCCGACAGCCTGATGAAGGCGCCGATTGCGGTGATCCTGGGCACGAGCCTCGAGCGCTTGGGCATCCCCGGCTGCAGCTTCTGCGGATACGATGGCTGCGCGGAATGCGAGAAGGCGGGCGCGCGCTGCTCCTACAACGCGGGCGACCTGGGAATCGCCATCGGCTCGGCGGTGGCCTGCGCCGCCGACCACCGCGTGGACAACCGCGTGATGTACTCCATCGGCACCGCGGCGGTGGAGCTGGGGCTGCTCGGGCCGGAGGTCAGGATCGCGCACGGCATTGCGCTGAGCGTGGCGGGGAAGAACATCTTCTTCGACCGCGGGTAGTGAGGACGGGCGGCCTGTCTCGGCGACGCCGTCCGCCGCGCAGGTCACACTGCCGGTCCAACGCCGTCGTTCGATGTGTCAGGCGCCTACTCCGCCAGCGCCGCCAGCACCTCGGCGACGCCGCTGAGCAGCAGCGGCTCGACCTGGGGGCGCAGGGGCAGGCCGCCGTAGTACTCGAACGAGGTGTCCACTTCGTAGCCGCCGCGGGCGATGGCGCCGGCGGTCGCTACGTAACCGACCATCCCGTTGGTGTACGCCGGGACGATGGTGGGCGAGAAGGGCGAGTCGCGGTCGATCCACAGGGCGTACTCCACGAGCACTTCGCCGGGCAGTCCGACAATCGCCGCGGGACCGATGCGCAGCGCGGTCACATCGAAACGCCGCGTCAGGTTGGTCGCGCCACGCTCGGCCGACTCCAGCAGCTCCTCGCGTCGCCACATGCGCCAGCGCAGCATCTGCTCCTGCACCCGGTCGCCGGCGGCCTCGGCCTGGTCGTGCGCGACCTTCAGCTCCGCGATCTGGGCCTCCAGCTCCGCGACGGGAGGTGGATCCTGCAGCGGCAGCTCGAGGCGCCTGGTGGCGCTCGCCAGCGTCACATCGGCCAGCGGCTCGGCCTCCTCCATCGCTGCGAGCACCGCGCCCGCGAGCATGTGCCCGCGGCTGCGCACCTCCTCGAAGGTCCCCGGGCGGGAGCGCACGGCGTTGATGTCGCCGCAGCAGCCCTGGGCGAACATCGCGGTGCAGCCCGGGTGGATCGTCTGCACGGCCGCCTGTGCCGGGCCGGGGTAGTCCGCCGAGATGAGATAGTTGTCGCCGCCGAGGACCACCGCGTGCGCGGCGTGGCAGAACCACGAGGCCATGAAGGCGCCGGTGTCGTCGCGCACCGCCATCACGTCCACGAACGGGGCCAGGGGCCCGCGCATGGGCTCACCGGCGGCGATCTGATCGGGCGTCATGGCGCGGCGGTTGTACCCCACGCGGACTTCCCGGCGCGCGAAGCCCACGGTGGCCGGGCGCATCGCGCCGGTCGCCAGCTCGGCGATCGAGAGCAGCTTGCCCGCCAGCACGTCGATGTAATCGGGATCGACCATGTCATCGCCGAGCACCCCCGGGGTGAGCGGTCCCGAGTGCGTGTGCGTGTTGCTCACCAGCACGTGCGAGGGGGGTACGCCGGTGCGCTCGGCGATGCGCTCGAGCAGCGGATCGATGAAGCTGTAATCGAAGCTGATGATGTCGCAGGTGATCAGCAGGAGCGTGGTGTCGCCGTCGCTCAGCGCCAGGGCGCGCGCGAACAGCGGGTCGTGCACGCCCTCGGCGCCGTGATCGCGCGAGGCGTAGCCGCCCATGGCGGTGCCCAGCGGTGGAGTAACGTCGATGCGGGCGGTCCCCGCGACAAGCTGTCCGGCCATGTTGTGCCTCCGTGACGGGTCTATGCGTGCGCGTCCGTGGCGATGAGGCCGAGGATCTGCGTCAGCCAGCGCGCGCTGTCAACCATGACCGCGGCGTCCACCGACTCGTTGACGGTGTGCACGTCGGCCGGGCCGGTGGCGATGATCACGCTGGGGATGCCGTGCTCGTTGAAGATGTTGGCGTCGCTGCCCCCGCCGCCGCGTTCGGTCTGCGGCCGCACATCCAGCGCCTCGGCCGCCCGCCAGGCGTAGTCGAGGATGGGCTCGCCGCGGCCGACGTGGAAGCTGTGATAGCTGCGCGTGACCTCCGCCGAGACCTGCGCCCCGTGACGCTCGGCGGCGGCCTCGAAGGCACCGACCATGCGGTCCCTCTGTGCGTTGAGCTTGTGTTCGTCGTGGCTGCGGACCTCACCGCGCACGGTGACGCGCTCGGGGACGATGTTGGTGGCCTCACCGCCGGCGATGACGCCGATGTTGGCGGTGGTCTCGTGGTCGAGGCGCCCCAGGGGCATCTCGGCGATGGCCTCGGCGGCGACGCGGATGGCACTGATGCCGCGCTCGGGGCAGACCCCGGCGTGCGCGGCCGTGCCGGTAACCTCCCAGACCAGCCGGTAGGCCGAGGGCGCGGCGTTGGTGATCACTCCCATGACGCGACCGCCGTCGAGGACGATGCCCATCTTCGCCTCGAACGCGTCGTAGTCGAGGGCCTTGGCGCCACACAGGCCGATCTCCTCGGCGACCGTGAACACGATCTCCAGCGGTGGGTGGGGCAGATCCTCGTCGAGGAGATGGCGCAGAGCCGCGAGGATGATGGTCACGCCGGCCTTGTCATCGGCGCCGAGCACGGTGTCGCCGGCGCTGCGGATGTGTGTGCCCTCGACCGTCGGGCGGATGCCGCGGCCGGGCTCGACCGTGTCCACGTGCGCGTTGATGAGCACCGTCGGCGCCCCAGGCTCACCGGGCACGCGCGCGATCAGGTTGCCGACCTCTCCGCCGACGGCATCGGCCGCGTCGTCGATCTCGGCCGGTATGCCCATCTCGGCGAGGCGATCACGGATCGCCTGCACCACCCGGGCTTCGCGGAGCGATGGGCTGTCGATACGCACCAGCGCACAGAACTCGTCGATCACTGCCTGGAGGTCGATCATCGCTCGGGCTCCCTCGTGGCATCGCCGTCACGCGGACGGGCGCGACTTTCGCCCCGCGCCGGGGGGAGTCCTTCCGCGACGATGACGAAGGCAGATACCGGCGCCACACCGCGCACGTGTGCGAGGTGCTCGGCTTCTGCGCCCGCGGGCGTTCAGAGCAGGGCGAGCTGGTCCGGAGGAGGTGGCCGGTGGGTGCGCAGCATGTGCTCGATGACGTCGAGCGCATCGGGGCCGAGGACGGGCTCGGCGCCTGCGGCGATGAGCGCGCGCGTGCCCTCGGCCTGCGGGCGGTCGCTGTGCCAGTCGCAGGCGAAGACGACGCGGCCCTGGCGACGGGCGTCGCGCACGGTCTGCAATGTGCCGCCGCGCAGCGTGGTCTCGACCGCCAGCACGCCGCGGGCGAGGGCGGCGGTGAGGCGGTTGCGGGCCATCAGTCGCGCGCCGGTCGGATTGTCGTCGGGCGCGACTTCCGAGATGACGGCGCCGTGCTCGGCAATACGCGCGGCGAGGCGGCGGTTGCGCTTGGGGTGCACGTGGCGGATGCCCGAGCCGAGGACGGCGATGGTGCGGCCGGCGCCGTCGAGGGCGCCGCGATGGGCGGCGGTGTCGATGCCACGCGCCAGGCCGGAGACGACGGTGATGCCCCGGCGGGCACATGCGCGGGCGAAGTCGCGGGCGGTGAGGCGGCCCTGGGGGGTGGGTTCGCGTGTGCCGACGATGGCCAGGGCGCAGGCGTCATCGTCGGTGAGCGCGCCCGATATGCAGATGACCGGCGGCGGGTTGTGCGCGTCACGCAGGGCGGGGGGATAGTCGTCCTCGAAGGCGCAGATCACCGTGATGCCGTCATCGGCCAGGGAGGCCAGCTCGGCGTCGATGCGTTGAAGGCGCGGCGGGACGTCGTCGGCGATGGCGGCGATCTGCGCCTCCGTCAGGCGTAGAGCGGGTGCGGTCAGCTCATCGGCGTCGGCCTCGCAAACGGCCCGCGCTGAACCGAAGTGTGACAGCAGACGCATGAAGCCGGCCGGGCCGAGGCGGCCCGCCCAGAAAAGGGCCGCCCAGGCGCAGCGATCTTGAGCGTCGGGTTGGGGTGCGTTGATCTTCATGGCGGGTCCGCCATCAGACGTCGGAGCGCCGGCCGAAGCTGGTGCGCACGGCGGCGAGCAGGCGCACATCCGCGGCGCCGGCGCGGCACAGTGTCTCCGCGGCCTCGGCCATGGTGGCGCCGGAGTCGAAGATGTCGTCCACCAGCAGGAGTCGGCGAGCGCGGATCGCGTCCGCATCCACGACCTCGAAGGCTCCGGCGACATTACGGCTCTTCTCCTCGCCTGAGGTCAAGTCCTGCTGCGACACGCGGTCCGTCGAGGACGACACCAGTGCACGCGCCATCGGCCGGCCGACCAGGCGCGAGATGGCGAGCGCGAGCAGGACGGCAGGCGAGGTGTCATCGGTTGGGTCGGTGGGGGGGACAGGCACGATGATCTTGCACGGCTGCAGGTAGGCCCGGTCGCGGACGAGCCGCGCCATCAGGTACGCGAGCCGCGGTGCCGCCTGCGCGTCGCCGGCGTATTTCAGTGCGTGCAGCAACCGCGCGGCGGTCTCGGTGGGGGCCTCGCTGCCGGGGCGTCGGTAGAGACACACGGCCCAGCCTCTGAACTCCCCGGTCCTGATCGGGTAGGCGAGGGCGGGCGGCCGCACCGCACGCCCGTGCGGCCGCGGCGTGCACCGGTCACAGCACTCGCCCGCCGGCGCGGCGCTCTCGAGCCCCAGCGCCTCGGCGAGGAAGACGCGTCGGCAGCGCCGGGTGAGGGCGAAGGCCATGACCTGCTCGGCCTGGGCGAGACGAATGCGACGCATGGTGTCGGCGCGCACCGCGTACTCGAGGAGGACGCCGGGGTCGAGCGGGGCCGCGTCGGCCTCGAGCCAGTCATCGCCACGCCGGCGCACCCGCAGAGCACCGGGCTCCACCAGCGCCTGAACGGCCAGGTGCACCTGGTCCGGGGGCAGGCCGGTCGCGCGGCTGAGCGCGTCATATCTCACCCGCCGGCCACCGGCCACCTGCGCGGCGCGATGCACGGCCAGCAGATGCGCGGGCTCGGGCGCGCATCGCCAGGCGGTGCGCTCGAGCCGCGGCGCGTCCTCGCGATCGTACATGAGCACACTGCGGGCGGACTGCCCGCCGCCGTCGGCGCAGTGCACCTGCCGGAGATACTCCTCGAGCGTCGAGGGGAGTGAGTACTGCACCACCAGCGGGACCGAGGGCCAGCGGTCATCGCGGTCGAGACCGCCGGTGGCGACGAGCACGCGGAGTGAGCCCTCGCGGAAGCGGCGCACCATGTCGGCGAACTGCCGGGGGCCGGTCGCGCCGTGGGAGACTGCGGTGGACAGGCTCCACGTCTCATGAATGAGGGCGGCCAGGCGCTCGGCCTCGACGCGCAGCGAGGTAAATACGAGCACGCGCTCGGGCGCGGCGGACAGAAGTGAGATGAGGCGCGAGTCGCAGCTCGGGCGTCCCGGGAGGTTGTGCACTTCGAGGCGCAGGTCGGGGAGGTCGAGGGCGGCGACGATCGTCTCGGGGGCGCGCAGGTCGAGATGTTCGATGATGTCGTCGCGGACGGGCGCGGGCGCGGCCGCCGCCAGCGCCAGCACCGCCCGGGGGCGCAGCTTTGCGAGCAGCTCGGCTGCGCAGATGAGCGACGGGTCGTGTCTGTGCGCGTGCGGGCTCACGCGGTCGGCGTCCTCGACCACGACCAACCACGGGCGGCAGGCGAGCGCCGCCGCGTACACGCGCGGATCGCCGAGCTGGCGAGCGGATACGAGCACGACATCGTACCGCCCGGCGGCGATCTGCGCGGCGAGGGCCTCTGTTACCGCGGTCGGCCGGTCGGCCTCGAGGTAGCAGGCAACGAGGCCGGCATCCTGCGCGAGCCGCTCGGCGCGCTGAGGGAGGTGGCGCGCGGTTGAGGCGATCACCAGCACCTGGCCGCCGTGCGCGGCCGTGGCTACCTGCCAGCACATCGCGGCGCCCCGGCTCGTCGGCGCGACGAGCAGGACGGAGCGCCCGGCCATCAGCACCTCGACGGCCCGTT
>CAZTZN010000177.1:0-3700 GCA_964617715.1 uncultured Armatimonadia bacterium
CGCACGCACAACGGGACCTTCCCGCTCATTACCGGCTACCAGGGCGCGGGCGTGGTCGAGTGGGCCGGAGATCGCGTGCCGCAGTTCCGGCGCGGCCAGCGCGTCGCGGTTACCTCGGTGGCGAGTCGGCTGATCCCCCCCGACCTGCAGCTCGTCTGGGGCACCCATGCCGGCGAAGTGATCGCCAACGCCGCGGGCCTGCACCCCATCCCCGACAGGGTCCCGGACGACGAGGCATCGCTGTGCACGCTCTGGGCGGTGGGGCTGCACGGCGTCAACGTCACCGGCGTGACGCCCGAGGACACGGTACTGGTCATCGGCCTGGGCCTGGTGGGGTTGTCCTACGCGCAGTGTGCTCTCGCCACGGGCGCGACCGTGGTCGGCCTTGACCTGGCCGACGACCGCGTGGCGGTGCTGCGTTCCCTTGGCGCCGAGGCCTTCGCTGATCAGGAGGCGGTGCGTGCGTGGCTGGGGGAGCGCAATCTGCCCGGCTTCAGCGTGGTCGCGCAGTCCACGCAGTCGGGCGCGGTCACCGACCTCGCAGTCGAGCTGGCCGCGCCCCGCGGCAAGGTGGTCTGGCAGGGCTGGTACCCGGGGCAGGTGAGCTTCGACTTCAACGCCGCACACGGCAAGCAGATCACCATGCACTTCCCGTGCTCCACCGGCGGCCGGCAGCCGCGCCTGCTGGAGATGATCGCCGAGGATAGCTTTGATGCCCGTTCTCTGATCAGCCATCACTTCCCCGTCGAGCGCTGCCAGGAGGCCTACGACCTTGCGGTCTTCCGGCCCATGGAGTGCCTCGGCGTAGTTCTGGAGTGGTCCTCATGAAAGCGGTTGTGGTCGATCGATGCGGCGAAGCGGTGTGGCGTGAGGTGGGCGATCCGCCCGAGCCCGGTCCCTATGAGGCGCTGGTGCGCACCACCGCGTTCACCATCTGCAACGCCACCGACCTGCACCTGCGCGACTGCCAACTCATGGGCGCTACCGCCGACGAATGCCCCTTCCTGCTGGGCCACGAGTCGGTCGGCAACGTCATCGCGCTCGGCCCCGAATGCCGCCATCTGCGCGAGGGCGACCGGATCTTCCGACCGATGCTCAAGCTGCCCGGCTTCGGCTCGTGGTGGGGTGGCATGGCGCAGTACGGCCTGGTGACCGATCGCCGGGCGTGGGAGGAGGATGGCTCGCCGCCGGGCCCGCTCGGGAACAAGCACCAGCAGATCGTCCCCCGCGAGATACCGCCCGACCATGCGGTGGTACTCATCACCCTCAAGGAGGTCCTCTCGTACCTGCACATGATCCACGCACGCGAAGGCGGACGCCTGCTGGTGACCGGACACGGCCCGGTGGGCCTGGCGGCGATCTACCTGGGCCGCAGGCTCATCGGCAGCGAACGCATCGTGGTGGCCGGGCGGCGTCCGGAAGCGGAGGCACACGTGCGCGATTTCGGTGCAGACGCTTACGTGGATATACGCGAGGAGGGTTGGCCGGCGCTGGCGGTCGAGCTGATGGGCGGGCCCGCGGACGCGGTCTACGAAACGACCGGCAACGCCCGGGTCACCGCCGGGGGACTCGAGGCCCTGGCGGCCGATGGCACCCTCGGCCCCTACGCCGCGCGCACCCGCGAGCAGGACGCCGAGCCCCTGCCCGAAGATGATCGCTACGGGCCGGGTAGCACCGACGAGAGCCTGGTGCACGAGGAGATGATGGCGGCGGTGCTGGCCGGGCGCATCGTCCCCGAGCGCTTCATCACCCACCGCCTCGAGCCTGAACAGATCCAGCACGCCTTCGGCCTGATTGCGTGTCGCGAGGCGCTCAAGATCGTGTTCGAGCCGTAGGCTCAAGGGCCGCACTGGCGGCGTGAGCCGCCGCCCCTGCCTTGAGCCGTCCCGTGCCACGGGCACTCATGCCCGTGCGTCGTGCGTGCCGGAGCAGGTGGCAGGTCCTGGGCTGATGGCCGCCGACGACGACCGCGACATCTTCCGTGTCTGGCTGCACGCCCTCCGAGACCTGACAGTTAGCAATACCAGGCCCGGCTGGGGTGGAGTCGCGTTCCTCCTCGGGGCATGGGCGGTCATCGGAATCACCGCGGCCCTGGGCGCTGCTCTGGCCGGGGCCGGGAGGAACGCCAGGACACTCGTGGCGATGCACCTCGCGCTCGTGACGTGGTGGCTCGTCGTGATGGAGAGCGGCCCGGACCGGCTCATAGTCGCGCTGCTCGTGGCTCCGGTCGTCGGCCGCGGGTTGCCGCTGATTGCCGGACACACATGGGCGTTCGTGCCGCGACGGTTCAACTCCTGGCGAAACGCGCGCGCCTGTGCTCAACGGCAGCGCGTCTGAAGACGCGCCCTCCGAACGACAGCGGCTACGCTCACACCTGCCACCGGAGGATGCCATGACCGAACAGGACGCCGTCGATCTCACGAAGCTCCGCGACGCGCTTTTCGAGGCGATGGACCTCGCCGACCCGCCCATCCACGAGCGCATCGCTCGCTGGCGGGCGTTCTGGGACATGTCGGAAACACCTGAGCGCCCCATGCAGACGGCGGGCTGCGCCGATGTGCGCATGAGCGACCAGCACGACTTCGAGCTGCGGGTCGCGCGCTTTCTGCACAGCGCTCCCGAGGCGATTCGCACGCAGCCCGACTACGTGCCTGTCTTTCCGACCATTATCGGCGCCCATCAGCAGGCCTCGGCGTTCGGCTGCGAGACCTTCGTGGTGGACGCCGACAGCAGCATCTGGTCGCGACCGCTGCTGCGCGAGTACGATCCGGACGCCGCGCTGGCGTTGGAGATGCCTGCGGTAGATGCGGGCCTGCAGGGGGCCAGCATCGAGTTGGCACAGCAGGTTGAGGCGTTCTTCGGCGGGCGCATTGCCGCGCGTATCCCGGACATGCAGGGCCCGCTGGACGTGGCCGGGCAGGTAGTCGGCCCGCAGCGCCTGCTGCGCATGCTCGTCGAGCACCCTGATGCGGCGCATCATGTCATCGGCATCGCCACGCAACTGCTCATTGACTTCTACCGAGCGATGGCGGCACAGGTGACGACGCTGGTCGGGCCGCACTGCCCGGACGGATTGTGGTGCCCGCCGGAGCTGGGCAACGCCTTGAGTGAGGACTACGCGCCGCTGGTCGCGCGGGACACGTACGAGGAGTTCTCGCTGCCATATATCCAACGCATCGCCGACGAGACCGGCGGCCTGTTCATCCACTGCTGTGGGAGCTTCGAACACACCTACGCCAGCATGGCCGCCATCGCCGGGCTGACCGGGGTCAACCCGGCGATCCCGGTGGTCGAGTACCCCGAGTTCGCGGCGGCCTTCGCTGGGGTGTGCGTGCTCGCCCCGAGCATGAGCATCGGCTGGGAGCGACGCTGGCGTGATCGCGCGGACCTCCATGAGTATCTGCTCGCGCATACCCCGGACGGTGCGCATCTGGTGCTGCCGTAGGGGCGGCCGCCAGCTATCAGCCGCCGGCTACCAGCAGCACCCACGACCCGACGCCGGGCTCGCAAATCGCCCGGAGGGCGGCTCTTCAGAGCCGCCGCCGTTGCGACGCCGTTTGGAGCGGCGGGACGTTCGCGCGGCGAACTCCCCGAGAGACCACCGCGCGGTCTCCGGGACCCCACTCCGGCCTGTGCCGTTGTCTTCTTGTTGCCGCGAGGAGCAACGACGCGCAGGCACAAGTGCCCGCGCCACGGAACG
>CAZTZN010000177.1:3800-9465 GCA_964617715.1 uncultured Armatimonadia bacterium
CTTGTTGCCGCGAGGAGCAACGACGCGCAGGCACAAGTGCCCGCGCCACGGAACGGGCATCTGCGAGCTACGCCAACGGCAGCGACGCGACCGCGCCGTTGTTAGTCGTCCGGAGGGCGGCTCTTCAGAGCCGCCGCCGTTGCGACGCCGTTTGGAGCGGCGGGACGTTCGCGCGGCGAACTCCCCGAGAGACCACCGCGCGGTCTCCGGGACCCCACTCCGGCCTGTGCCGTTGTCTTCTTGTTGCCGCGAGGAGCAACGACGCGCAGGCACAAGTGCCCGCGCCACGGAACGACAACCGTATGCGGGCACCCATGAGGGCGGGCCGGCGCAGGTGCACTCGCACCGAGGGAGGATTTCGACCCGTCGGAGCGCACTATCAAAGGCGCGAGGTACACCGAACTGCGGCTGCCCGGCGGGTGGCCGGCGGCGATCGTGCGCGAGCAGCCGACATCGACTTGACGCGAGCAACGGGAGGCCCCTCTGATGGCTGACGAACCCAAGCAGGCACGACTGGCATTCATCGGCGCCGGTGGATTCGCGACCGGCTCCCTCTACCCCAACATCCACAAGGTCCCGCAGATCGACCTGGTGGCGGTGTGCGACCTCGATCGAGCCCGAGCCGAGCGCGCCGCGCGCAACTTCGGCGCGCGTGAGGTCTACGTGGACGCGGAGAAGATGCTCGACGAGCAGGAGCCCGACGGCGTCTTCGTCATCGGCCCCGCGCCCATGCAGTACGAGGTCGCGCCTATCGTGCTGCGCCGCGGCATCCCGGTCTACGTCGAGAAGCCCTCGGCCAACACCTCCGAGCAGGCGAGGGAGCTTGCCGAGATAGCCGAGGAGCACGGCACCTGGGGCCAGTGCGGCTTCATGAAGCGCTTCTGCTGGGTCTACCGCATGGCCAG
Source organism: uncultured Armatimonadia bacterium (assembly GCA_964617715.1). Taxonomy (GTDB): domain Bacteria; phylum Armatimonadota; class Zipacnadia; order Zipacnadales; family UBA5352; genus JALGVA01. The sequence goes on from CAZTZN010000177.1 coordinate 4,706, forward strand.
GGAGATCATGGCCCGCGAGGAGTTCGGCACTCTCAACATGGTCACATGCCACTTCGGCCAGGGCCCCTACCCGCAGATCTGGGGGATCGACTCGGCCCGGCGTGCCATGCTCATCGGCCAGCTCTGCCACATCTTCGATCTGACGCGCTTCTTCGGCGGCGACGTCGCCAGCGTATCGGCCATCTACCACGAAGTCACCGAGAATCAGTTCGCCTACCTGGCCAACCTGCGCTTCAAGTCCGGCGCGGTCGGTCAACTCGACCTGAACGGCCTGGAGACCCGGACCGGCTTCCGCGACATCCGCGAGTGGGTAAAGCTGGTGGGCTTCGAGTCGCACCTGATCTGCGAGGGCATGCAGCGCCTGAAGTGGCAGCCGCGCAGCGACTGGAGCGAGCTGGTCCCGGAGACCGGCCCCTACACCTACACCTACGATCCGGCGTGGACCGGCATTCGGGACACCAACGGGAACTTCGGCTATCTGGGCGAGGTGCGTCACTTCGCGCTGCGCTGCCTGGGCCAGGTCGAGGGCGGCCCCGACCTGTGGGACAGCTACGAGGCGCTGCGCCTGGGCGAGGCCGTCTACGAGGCCAGCGAGACCGGACGGACGGTGGAGCTGTAGGCTCCGCACTCACCATGCCAGCGCGAGCCGGCCCCGCTCAGCGCGAGTGGGGCCGGCCTGGTTCCCGGCGCTGTGTGCGCAGCCTATCGCCCGCCGCGCGGCCGGCGCGTGGCCGGGCTCTTTGAGGCGTACTCGGTGCGGCCGTACGCGCCCATGTTCGCGCGGCCGCCATTGGGCGCGGGCTCATCGCCCGCCGTCTGCGTGGGGTCGCCGGCGTCGATGCACGGGCTGGTGACATCGTCGGTCACCCACGAACCGCGCTGCCAGCGGCCGCCCTGGGACTTGAGGTGGTAGTCGCTGTGCGCTGCGTCGGCGAACAGCGGGTCCACCGAGATGTTGCCGTCTTCGCCGGTCGGGTCGTCGATGCCCGCGTAGTTGATCTCACTCGGATGGCCGAACACGTTGCAGTAGCGTATCGCGCCCATGGCCCCGTCCGGGAGGGCCTGGACTCCACTGCCCTCGTTGAAGGCGATGATGCAGTTGAGCAAGGAAGGCTCGGCGGCGTCTGACACCACCCCGGCGCCGTGCCCGGCCTTGTTGCGCACGATAGTGCAGAACTGGATCTCGGGGTTGGCGCCCTGGGTGCACAGCACTCCCCCGCCCAGCCCCGTGCCTGCGTCGTTTCCGTATATCGTGGAATGCTGCACGCGCAGGAAGCTCTCGACGACCGTGGCGTGAAGCGACGGCGCCGGCATGGGCCCGGTGAACCACACCCCCGCGCCCGCGTTGCCGAAGATGGTGCAGTGGGAGACGAAACCGGCGCAGTACCAGAACTCAACACCGTTGCCGCCGTTGCCGCGGATGATGCAGCGGCCGACTGTGCCGCTCGACCCCGGCAGCCGCCTGACCCCCGGGCCCGAGTTGCCCGCGATGACGCAGCGGGTGATCTGTGCCTGGCTGCGCTCGGCGCAGACCACGGCGCCCGTACTCGACCGGCAGCCGGTCACGGTCACCCCCCGCAGATTCGCAAACTGATTGCCGCTGAAATGCGTGATCGTGACCACCGGGTCGGAGGAGCCGGGCGCGGGCTTGAGGATGGTCTTACCCACGATCGCCGAATCATCGGGGGCTTCGCTCCGCACCATGATCGCCTTGTCGATCTCGATGCACTCCTCGTACACGCCCGGCGCAATGATTACTTCGTCACCCTCGATCGGCGACGAGATGTCGATCGCCTCCTGGATGGTGGCGTAATCGGCCGGGACATGCCTGATCGTGCCGGCCATCACCAGCGTCGGCGGCATGATCACCGCCAGCGTCATCACCAGCGCTGTCAGCGCCCTGTCCATGACTGACACTCCCTCCGGTCACACACGCTCATACCAAGGTCCGTCGCCGCGTCATCTACTCCGTCATATCTTCACTCAACGTGACTTCTTCATTACGCCCGTTCGCACCTCGTTCGCATCTGCGCGCTCGGCAGGTGCGGGGGCGGCGGTCGCGGAACTGCTTCAACGACGAGCCGACTCTGTCGTCTCAGGTGATCAACATGACCCGCACGCGCGTCACGCTCGTCCTCGCCCTCATCGCACTCGTGGCCGGCGCCTGTCTGGCCCAGGTCGAATTCGCGGGGCCGCCGCAGAAGAAGTTGCTGGAGTACGGCTGGGATGTCCCCCGGCCCAGTTTCGTCGCCGACCACATCGGCGAGATGGAGCAGCGCCCCTTCGACGGCCTGCTCATGCGCATCCCCGAGATCGGCCAGATCTTCGTGCCGGTCAAGCACGAGATCCCGCCTGCGGAGCAGGCCGCGCTCGAGCGCATCGAGTGGGGCAGCTTCACCGACAACTTCCTGATGATGTATGCCGCTTCGCAGATGGACTGGTTCTCCGACAGTGACTGGGAGGCGGTGCTCCACAACATCACGGAGGTCGCGCGTGCCGCGCGCATCGGCCGCTGCGTGGGCGTGTGCTTCGACTGCGAGCCCTACGGCAACAACCCGTGGCACTACCCGTCGCAGGCGCACGCAGACGAGTACTCGTTCGGGCAGTACGAGGCCAAGGTGCGCGAGCGGGGCGCGCAGTTCGTGGACGCCATCGAGGCGGAGATGGAGGCGCCGGTCATCCACACCTTCTTCCTGACCACGCTCGGCGGCATCAGGAACGCCGCGCGCGCCGAAAGCGCCGCCGAGCGCGAGGAGATCCTGCGCGACTACTCCTACGGCCTCTACGCCGCCTTCGTCAACGGCATGCTCGACGCCATGGACCCGGACACCGTCCTCACCGACGGCAACGAGCCCGCCTACTACTATCACGACCGCGACCAGTACTTCAGTATCTACCACTACATCAAACAGACCGCGCTCGGGGCCGTCGCGCCCGAGAACTGGCGCACTTACCGCGGCCAGGTGCAGGTGGCGCAGGCGCTCTACGTCGATCAGCTCTTCGGCCTGCGCGCGGGCAAGTTCGAAGCCAACTACATGACCCCGGAGGAGCGCGCGCAGTGGTTCGAGCACAACACCTACTGGGCGCTGACCACCTCCGACCGCTACGTCTGGCTGTACTCGGAGAAGATGAACTGGTGGACCGATACCGACATCCCCCCGGGCCTCGAGCAGGCGGTGATCAACGCGCGCGCCAGGCTCGCCGCCCGCGAGCCCATGACCATCGACGCCGACGCGCTCTGGCGTGCCGCGCGCGAGCGCATGCAGGCGGAGATCGAGGCCGAGCTGGACCGACGCAGCGCGCGCATCAAGCGTCTGCCCACCAGCCTCGCGGGCAGCTTCACCGGCAACATGAGCGTGCCGCCGGTCATCGACGGCCGTCGGGATGACCTGGCGTGGCAGAAGGCGACTGAGTTGGAGCCGTTCGTCGCCCGGTTCACGGCGACCGAGGAGCTGCAGGGCACCACGCTGGCGCACGTGGCCTACGACGATGATGCGCTCTACGTCGCGGTCCGCTGCCAGGAGCCGCACATGGACATGCTGGAGGTAATCGGCAGCCGCCGCGACGATGATGTGTGGCTGGGCGACAGCATCGACCTATTCGTGCAGCGCGCCGCCGGCGAGCCCTATTACCACGTGATCGTCAACCCGGCGAACGTGGTCTGGGACGCGCGGCACACCAACGGCGACACCGACACCTCCTGGAGCCCGGACTATCAGACCGCCACGCTTGTCGGCGATAACTTCTGGAATGTGGAGATCGCGCTGCCGTGGGCGGCCATGGGCTGGGAGGCGCCCGAGCGCGGCGACACGCTGCGCGCCAACATCTGCCGTCAGCGCCGCCCGGTGAAGGAGCTGTCCTCGTGGTCGCAGGTGGTCACGGGCTTCGTGGAGCCGGGCAGCTTCGGGGCGTGGGAGTTCTAAGCTCCAGGCGGCTCGCCCCCAAGTGAGCGCCTTCTCCGGGGCGATCCGGCAAGCAGGGCCGCTTCCCGCAGTCTAGTTCAATCCCGGCATTTCCGCCGGCGTCATTGGAGGGCGATAGCCAGGGGCGATGACCTGATGAGCGAGTTCATCCAGTAGCGCCGCTCCTTCTCCCGCTTTCCATTCTGCCACTGCATCGGTGTCCGCGGGCTCACCAGAGGACCAGTGCGGCACCCGCAAGTACTTGTCCTCCAGCCAGCCCATAGCCACCACCGAGCCCTGCCAGGAGTGCTGACGGGCCGCCATGCGCTGGGCCTGACCGGGTGCTCCGAAGGCCAACTCACGCACGTTCTCGTCGAATGGCGCCAACCACGCGCACAGATACACCTGGTTCTCGTCGGCGGGACGGCCATCAACTCGGAAGTACTGCGGTGTGTCCAGGCTCCCGTTCCACACCACCTGGGTCTGCGTGCGCACGAAGCGATCGATGTCTTCGCGGTCGAAGATCAGCCCCAACTCGTACAGGAGCACCGCGTGCGCAACGGAGTGAGCGTAATAGCCTCCCCGGTGTTCCGCCCCTATCCAGTGCTTCCACTTCGCCGGGTTGTCCGGGTCTACATCCCACGGCCCTGCCGGATCCCAGTAGTTCCAACGGTAGTGATCATCTCCGAGCATCAGGCAGCGCTTGAACCGGGCTCCCAGACGCACGACCTTCTCAATGTAGGTGTTCTCGCCGGTGGCCCGGTACATGCTCACCAGCGCCACGGTAATGATGGCGTGCTTGTTGTGCGGCTGAGTGAGATGAGCCTTGACCGGTCGCAGACGTTCGTTGGTGATGTA
>CAZTZN010000178.1:0-9380 GCA_964617715.1 uncultured Armatimonadia bacterium
GTTCTCGTCCTTGGGGGTCATGATCCGCGTGGTGTAGGGCACCCAGGCGATGTCGAAGGCCGACGCGATGAGCGGCGGGTTGCCGCCGTTGAGCTGCAGCGTGACCGCGTGCTCGGCCAGGCTCTGCTCGGCATAGGGGGCCAGGGTGCCCCGTGGGACATCCCAGATGAGGAAGTTGAAGCGGCCCTGGTGGCGCTTGGTGACCCGGAAGTACTCGTAACTCGAGTCGATGACGCTGGCCGGCTCATCGCCGGGCGGGTTGCGGAACAGCGCCGCGTCCACGCGCAGCAGCATCGGCATCCATGGCTCGATGTCAAAGGTGAAGGGGGTATCGCCCGCCGCCGCGGGCACGACCAACTGCGACAGCAGTCGTCCGCGGCGATCCAGCAGCCCGACCCGCAGATTGTCGTCGGCGCCGGGCGCGCCCTCGACGATGGCGCGCCCGCTGACCCGGTCGCCGACCTCGCCCCAGTCGCTGTCCAGGAGCACGCCGCCGACGCGCAGGTCGCTGGTGACCGTGAAGGGCACGCTGGTCCAGGTCTCGACACCGGCGTCGCTGACGATCCAGGCGTCGGCGTGGTAGTCGCCCGCGGGCAGTGAGCCGACCTGCCAGGTGAAGGCGCGCGGCTGCAGCGGACGCTCCGGCAGGTCGATGCTCGGACCGCCGGCCCGGCGCACGCGCAGGCGTGCCCTGGCGTTGTCCCGCGTAATTGGCCCGCTGAAGTCGAGGGTGATGTTCTTCGGCGCGTCCCAGGTGAATTCGCCCGGGCCGACGTCGAGAGTCACGGTCGCCTGCGGCTCGTGCCCCGCCGCCCACAGCACCGCGCGCCCAAGCTGCTCGGCCCAGTAGTCGTACTCGACCTCCCAGCCCTCGTGATAGTCGATCTCGGGCCGCCAGGGCATGCGCACCGCGCGGCCCTGACCGACCGTCCAGGCCTCACCGACCGGTCCGCGCGCGAGGATCGGCGGCAGGTCCGCGATACGGTTCCGGTCCTTGAGCACGCGGTCATCGGTACTGCCGACGAAGACGAGGCCCGCGCCTTCGGTCACCGGCTTGAGCACCCTGTACTGCTGCTCCGACGACATCTTGTCCAGGCCGACGCCGTAGAAGACGAAGCAGTCCCAGTCCTGTTCGAGCAGGTCGAGCATGCGCTGCTCGCCGACCTCGCCGCCGTGCCAGTGCGTGTTCGGACTGTCCACGATGCGCGCCCAGAACACCGCCTCGAGCTGAACGTCGAAGCGCTGCATGAGCTCGACGCACACGCGCGGGTTGGTGCCGCGGCCGTCGGTGAAGACCAGCACGCGCGTGGTCCCGCCCGCATAGGGCCGGGCCCAGTCGGTGTGCGGCGTGGGGAAGTCGAGGGTCATCGCGTGATCGACCTCAAGTTCCGCCCGGTCCTGCGCCCGCAGGCACGGTGCGGTGGCGACCAGCGCGATCATGGTAAGCGTGGCGATCAGGCGACTCATACTCGGGCCCTCCCGGCAAGCGATCGGTTCATCACAGCTCGTGCAGCAACTCGACCAGCTTCACGTCCCACTTGAAGCTGGTGTAGGTGTTGATGGAGTGCAGCAGCTCCTCCTCGGCGGCCACGCCCAGCCCTCCCCCGGCTTCGGGCTCGGCCGCCTCGAGCCACGCCTGCATCTGCGCGATGCGGTCGGCCAGCGTCGCGCGCGTGGTTTCGGAGGCCAGCGCACGCCGCACCTCGGCGCGCGCCTCGGCGATGTCGAACTGCGCGACCACCGCCGGGGTGAAGTCGGCACTCTCCAGCAACGCCCGCACCTCGTCCGCGCGCCCGGCGACCAGCGCCAGCGCATCGGCGTTGGTCACGCCGTTGTGATCCCAGAAGGCCATGCGCACGCGGGTGGTGTCGGCGGGCAGCGTGATGCCGGTGGTCACCGAGTAGCCGCCCGGCGCGAACCGGACCTCGCCACCCTCGGGCGGCACAATCAGCATCGAGCAGGGCCCGGCCCCCTCGCCCTTGGCGACGTCGAACACCTCATCGTAGTAGACCGCCCACCAGTTCTCGGCCAGCGGAACGGTCACGTCCTCGCCCTGCTCGACGAGCCGACTCGGCGTCTGGATGCGGCGCGCGCCGTCACGGTGATTCCAGGCGGTGAAGTAGCTGGGATAGCAGCGCAGCTCAAGGCCGACCGAGGTGATCGGGGTCAGCGGCTCGATGGCGATCTCGCACAACAGGCAGTCGTAGCCGGGCAGGCCGACGAAACGCGCGCGGATGTTGGCCGCCTCGTCATGCCACACCAGATCGAGGATCGCGCGCTCGGGGCCGCTCTCCACCGCCATCATGCTCGACAGCGGCGTGGTGCCGATGTCGCGGCCGTTGAGGCGGATGAACAGAAAGCCACTGTGGTACCAGTTGGCGGATGAGGGCCCGGGCATCCCGACATAGCCCTCGATGGGCGCGACACGGCCCCCATGGGCGGGATCGACGCAGGCCTTCCAGGCGATGCGGTAGTTGTGCTCGGCGAGGCCGAAGGTCGCGGTCTGCTCGCGGAAGAGGTGGTTGGGGTGATCGCCGTCGGGGCTCAGGCGGCGCTCTCTCGGGGGCGCGAGACTGAGACCGACGCCCGCCGGGTCATCAGCAGCAGGGCACGGACATGCCGCCGTAAGCGTGATGAGCGCGAGGGTTGCGACGACGCAGCGACGCAGCATCGCTGACCGCTCCTTCCACCGGCAGAAGGCATTTCGCCGCAGGAGCGCGATCCCCTGCGTGCGGCTCCGCAGTGGAGGAATGGGTACGGCGACGGCGGGGGACGCGAGTGGCTTCTGCGCCCGCGGGCGCAATCCGGCAGCGTGCGAGCCGGGACGCGCGGCTGTGAGCCCGTGCGCGTGCGGACTTGCGGGTAGTGTATTGATGGCAGGGAGTCAGGACGTCCGCGCCGAAGCCTCCAGACACATGACGAGCTACCGACGGCACCGCCCACCGGGGCCGCGGAGGGACAGCAATGACACGACTGATCGCAGTATGCGCGGGAGCACTGATGTGGGTGAGCGCGGTGGGGGCGCAGGAGCCGCCGCTGCCGCTGGTGACCGTCGGGCCGATGGTCGGTCCGGTCACCATTGACGGGGAGATCGGCCCGGAGGAGTGGGCCGGCGCGTCGGGCGTGGGGGCGTTCACGCGGCTGGGCGGTGACCTGGCGCAGTCCCCCGCCGAGTGCCTTGTCGGCTACGACGCCGAGGGCCTGCTGGTCGCCTGGCGGCTCCAGGGCAAACCGCGCGTGCGGGCGCGTGGGCGCGACGGTGAGGTCTGGCGCGACGATGACGTCGAGGTGTTCGTCCAGCCTTCGGGCGCGGACAGCTACCGTCACTTCGCCCTCGGGGCCTCGGGCGACATGCTGGATGAGATGGAGCGCGACGCGTCGTGGGACGCGGACTGGCAGGCGGCGGTCCGGGTCCGTGACGATGGCTGGGATGCCGAGATGCGCATCCCGTTCGCGGTCTGGGGAGCGGCACCGCAAGCGGGCGACGTGTGGCGGGTCAGTTTCGCCCGGCACGCGACCACCCCGGAGGAGTATGCGACCTGGGCGCCGGTGCAGCGCAGCTTCCATGAGCCTCAGCGCTTCGGCGAACTGCGCTTCGCCGCTCAGCCGGCTGGTTGCAGTGTGGTCGGGGTGCGCCGGACCGACGACCGACGTATGCTCGTTGATGGCAGAGCGTGCGGGCGCGCCCGACTGAGCGCCGAGCTGCTGGCGGGGGCGACGGCAGTTGCCGCGGCGACAACCGAGACGAATGAGTTGCTCGAGCTGTCCATCCCCCGGCCCGGCCGCTACATGTTGCGCCTGGCCGGTGTGGGCGCCGACGGCGTGGAGGTCCTCCGACAGGAGGTGCCGGTGTACGTGAAGCCACCCATCGAACTGACGCTGCGCAAGGGCCTGCTGGCCGCGATGCGGGTCATCGTCGGCATCGACGCTGAGGAGGCCGACGGCGTGCCCGAAAGCTACCGCATTTCGATCAACGGTGAGCCGGTCGCGACCGTTCCCGCGGACCCCGATGCGCCACGCCGCGCGCGCGCGACCGTGAGCCTCGTGGGCGTCGAGCCCGGTGAGGTGACGCTGGCCGTCGAGGCGCTGGCGGCGGGCGAGGTCATCGCCCGCGAAGAGGCGAGCTTCGAGTTACCGCCGCAGCCCGACTACGTGGGCAGTGACATCGGTGTGAGCGATGAGCTGCCCGCGCCGTGGACGCCGGTCCAGACGGATGGTGACGCGGTGCGCTGCTGGGGCCGTGAGTACGCCTTCGACGGACAGGCCCTCCCCGCGCGCATCATCACCGCCGACGCGCAGGTGCTCGCCGCGCCGATGCGGCTGGTGGCGGTCGCGGGCGGGAGGCATCAGCTCTGGCGCGACGCCCGGCTCGCGTGGGGCGAGCGCTCGCCGACCGCCGCCCAGGGCATCGTGACCGCCCGGGCGGAGAGCGCGACCCTGGAATGCGCAGTGCGCTGCGAGTTCGACGGCATGATGCGCTTCGACCTCGCGGTGACGCCCGTGGAGGGGCAGGCGATCGAGGAGCTGGTGCTGGAGGTCCCGCTGCGCGCGGAGCACGCGAAGTACCTGCACGCCGCCGACGCGAGCTGGGGCGGGTCGGTCTCCGGCGCGCTGCCGGACGAGGGCTGGGAGCACCGCTTCATGCCCTTCGTGTGGCTGGGCGATGAGCAGCGCGGGCTGCAGTGGTTCGCCGAGTCGGACGAGACCTGGCGGCCGGCCGATCCCGCCCGCGCCATCACCATCGAACGCGGCGAGGGCGTGGCGATGCTGCGTCTGCATCTGATTGAGGAGGCGCTGGCGGCGGGCGAGGCCTTCCGCGCGACTTTCGGCCTGCAGGCCACGCCGGTGCGGCCACCGGACCCGGCAATGCGCGAGTGGCACATCACCCACGGCGCCTTCTACGGGATGCAGGACCAGACCGCATCGTCCTCGGCCTACCTCGCCTACCCCGCCGAGGGCAACATCTCCCTCGATGCGGGCACGGTCGAGATGTGGGTGAAGCCGCTGTTCGACCCCGCGGTCGAGGTCATGCCCGCGACGCGCGGCAGCTACAACCGCGAGCTGTTTCGCCTGGTGCTCGACAACGGCGACCACGTGGGCTTCTACTGGAACATCGACGATCGGAACCTGCGCCTCTACAGCCGCATCGGCGGCGAGGTCGTGCTCTACACGGTGGTCGGCCGGACGGAACCGTGGGAGCAGGGAAGCTGGCATCGCGTAGGCTTCACCTGGGGCGAGGAGGCGGCCATCTGGATCGACGGGGAGAAGCGCGCCGCGAAGCCGTGGGGCAGGCTCATCGAGGGGACGCTCGAGGGCGCGCGGATCATCATCGGTTCGCCGCCCGCCGCAACCCCGTGTGACTTCGCAGTCGATGAGCTGCGCATCAGCGAAGTCGCGCGCGATCTCACCAGGGCCCCGGTACCCGGGCAGACCGACGAGCACACGTTGCTCTACGATGGCTTCGACGAGGGCGTAGACGCCCCCGGCCCCGGCGGGCGCAGCGTGAGCAATCGCGACCAGATCACCGGCACCGAGGGTGTGTCCGGAGCTGCGGTGGCGATCGGGGACCCGAACTTGAACCTGCTCGACGCACTCAAGGCGCAGGGCGTCAACACGCTGGTCTACCACGAGAGCTGGACCGAGATCCAGGCCTACGGCTCGACGCAGATCCATGAGCAGGAGCTGCGCGACCTGGTGGCCGCATGTCATGAGCGCGACATCAAGCTCCTGCTCTACTTCGGCTACGAGCTGTCCGACGCCGCGCCCGAGTGGGACGCGTATTCCGACGAGGTGCTCGTCTGGCCGCGCCGGGGCGGCTACCGGCGCAGGGACATCCCGCAGACCGCCTACATCTGCTGCTATGAGAGCGCCTGGAAGGAGTACGTGCTGACCGGCATCGCGCGCATGATCGACGAGTACGACATCGACGGCGTCTACCTCGACGGTACCACCGAGCCCTTCGCCTGTGCCAACGATCTGCACGGCTGCGGCTACCAGGCCGCGGATGGGACACGCCATCGTACCTACCCGATCTTCGCGGTGCGCGATCTGATGCGCCGCATGCGCCGGATCGTCAAGTCACGCAAGCCCGACGGACTGATCTCGGCGCACATGTCGGCCACGGTCTCGATCCCCACGCTGGCGTTCGTTGATGACTACTGGGACGGCGAGCAGCTCGATGTGCAGGAGCATGGCTTCCGCCTGCCGCTGGACGCCTTCCGCGCCGAGTTCATGGGCCACAACTGGGGCGTGCCGGCGGAGCTGCTGTGCTACTACCGCAAGCCCTTCACCTATGAGGAGGCCATCGCCCTGGGGCTGCTGCACGACGTGCCTGTGCGACCCTACGTGCGCGGCGGACTGCTGCCCATGATGTCGAGCGTGTGGGCCGCGTGGGACGTCATCGACATCAACGCCGCGACGTGGTACCCCTACTGGACCGATGGCCCGGTCACGACCGAGGCCGCGAACGTGCTGATCTCCACGCACGTCGGCCCGGGCGGTGCGCTGATCGTGGCGATGAACGCCGGCGCTGAGCCGGTGCAGGCGGATCTGCTGGCGCCGCCTGCGGCTTTGGGGCTGCAGACCGACACGCCGGTGGCCCGGAACGTGCTGACCCGCCGCGATGTTGATTACACCGACGGCCGCCTGGCGGTTGCCCTCGAGCCCTGGGAGGCGGCCGTGCTGCTCGTGACAGCGCGGGAACCGTGACATCCGCCCGGCCGCCGCGATAGCGCGATGAACCAGGAGGTCTCGCGATGCAGCGATGCACGCTCATGCTCGTGCTGCTGATGCTCGTGACCGCGATGGCCTTATGCCAGCGCAACCAGGAGATGATCGACCGCGTCGCGGCGGGCGAGGTGCAGGAGGCGCGCGCGTCGTGGTGGGGCTTCGACGCGGAGGACGCCACGGCGTGTCTGCAGGCGGCCATCGACTCGGGCGTGCCCAGGCTCATCGTTGAGGACATGGGCAGCCCGTGGATCGTGACGCCTCTGACGCTGGTCAGCAACCAGGAAATCGTCTTCGAAGAAGGGGTCGAGCTGCTCGCGAAGCGCGGCGAGTTCCACGGTGGGGGCGACGCGCTGGTGACCGCCCGGGACGTCGAGAACGTGACGCTGCGCGGCGACGGCGCAACCTTCCGCATGTGGCGCGAGGACTACGCCAACCCCGAACTCTACACCAAGGCTGAGTGGCGCCACTGCCTGCAACTGCGCGGCGTGCGCAACGTTGAGGTGCGCGGGCTCACACTCGCGGAGAGCGGCGGCGACGGCATCTACCTCGGCACCGGCCCCGATGGCGCCACCAACATCGACGTGACCATCGGGGATGTGGTCTGCGACGGGAACTACCGGCAGGGCATCTCGGTCATCACCGCCGAGAACCTGCTGATCGAAGACAGCGTGCTGCGCAACACCCACGGCACCTGGCCGCAGGCGGGCATTGACTTCGAGCCCAACGACCCGGCCGAGCGCCTGGTCAACATCGTCATGCGCAACTGCGTGAGCGAGAGCAACACCTACGGGTACGTGGTGAACATCGCCCCGCACAACGCCCCCACCGCTCCGGTGTCGCTGCGCTTCGAGAACTGCCGCGCGGTCGGCAACACCAACCCCGGCTTCCAGTTCGCCATCGCGGGCAACGCCGACGTTCTGGCGCCTGCCGGTGCGGAGACCGATGGGCCTGACGAGACACGGATCGACATCGCGCTGCGCGGCTGCCTGACCGAGCGCAACTCCTCGACCGGCTACGTCGTCAGCCTGCGAGGGCTCGACGGCGGGCCTGATGCCGTGGCGGTGCGCGTCGAGGACTGCCGCTCAACCGACGATGCTGCCATGGGCGTCAACGTGCTCAGCTCGGTGATGGGCGTGATCGACTTCACAGACTGCATCTTCGAACGCAGCGGCAGCTCGGGCATCGGCATCACCAAGCCGGCCGATCTCGGCCGGCTGCGCTTCGCGAACTGCCGGGTGCTCGACTGCGCGGCCGGGCAGGCGAGCATCGCGCCGATCATGTTCGCCAGCGGCGGAGCCGCCGGCGCAGCCGTGGGCGGCGTCGAGTTCGACGATGTGCTGGTGCGCGACGCGCTGGAGCGTCCGCCGCTGGGCTACAATGACCGATCGGGCGGCACTCCGGTGCGCGACGTGACCGGCACGCTGATGGTCGAGCGCGACAGCCAGCGCACCCCGGTCGAGCTGACTGAGGAGCTGATCGCGCGGTGGATGCCGGCGTCGAGGATGCGCGACATCCCGCGGCTGAGCCTCGAGGGGATGGCCCTGGAGCCGCTGGCGGCGGAGCTGCCGGCGGTTGCCGCACAGTCATCGCCCTGGCCGCTGGTTCGTGGCGTCGGCAGCTACATACTCTATGCTCAGGCGGGCGACGAGGTCGCCTTCACCGTCCGCTACCTGCAGGTCGGGCCCTACGCGGGCGGCGAGATGGTGGTGGTCATCACAGGGCCCACGGGCGATGAGGTGCACCGGGCCACCGCAGCCTTCAAGGCGGACACCACGGTGAGCTTCACCGCGCCGGCGACCGGCCTGTACCACTTCACCCTCAACGCGGGCAACAACCGTTCGCAGATCCTCGCCCCCTCGCACCCGATGGCGCTGGTCATCGATGACCGGCCGGTGAGCTTGAACCGCTCCGGCGGCCGCCTCATCTTCTACGTGCCGCCGGGCACGACACAGTTCGGCGTGCGCGTCGCCGGCCAGGGCACCGGCGAGGGCATCAGGGCGACGCTGCTGGATCCGCGGGGCGAGGTGTTCGGGCAGGTAGACAACCAGTTCGCGACGCATCAGTTCGAGGTGGGCCTCGACCCGCCGAGCGCGGGCGAGGTGTGGGCGCTGCAGCTCGAGCGCCCCTCGCAGATGACGTGGGACGACCATTCGGTAGACCTGCGCGGCGTGCCGCCGCTGCTGTCGGCGGCGGGGACGACGCCGCTGGTCCCGGCGCAATAACCACGGCCTCGCGCGTGAGACCGATGATCGACAGGAGGAAACACCGATGCACAGATACGCGCTCGTGCTTGTCTTGCTCATGCTGGTGGCGGCGACGGCCTCGTGCCAGCGCAACCAGGAGATGATCGACCGGGTGGCGGCCGGGGAGCTGCAGGAGGCGAAGGCCTCATGGTGGGGCTTCAACGCCGAGGACGCCACTGAGTGCCTGCAGGCGGCCATCGATTCGGGCGTGCCGAAACTCATCGTCGAGGACATGGGCACACCGTGGGTGGTCATGCCCATCCAGTTGCGCAGCAACCAGGAGATCGTGTTCGAGGAGGGATGCGTGATCCTGGCCAGGCGCGGTGAGTACAAAGATACCAACGCCACGCTCGTGACCGCGCGCGACGTGGAGAACGTCATCCTGCGCGGCTACGGCGCGACCTTCCG
>CAZTZN010000179.1:0-9333 GCA_964617715.1 uncultured Armatimonadia bacterium
GCGGCGGTCATCGTGCTGGTGGGGGTGCTACCGGCGATCCTCGACGCCACGCTCGCCTGGCCCATCGGCCTGCGCACGGCGCTGACCATGTTGCTGCTTGCGCCGCTGGGCTTCGTGATGGGCATGCCTTTCCCGACCGGCCTGCGCGAGGTCGGGACCTGGGGTGGCGGCATCGTCCCCTGGGCGTGGGGCGTGAACGGCGTCGCCTCGGTGCTGGGCTCGGTCGGGGCCATGCTGACGGCGAAGCTCTGGGGGTTCCAGACCGTACTGCTCGGGGGAGCTGCGGTCTATGCCGTGGCCTTCGCCCTGCTGGCGGCGGCGCACGCCCGGCGCCACGCGCTGCCGGGCAGGACGTGATACGACCGCGGCGAAAGATACTGCGAGGCGGACCCCGCCCGCCGGCGATGCGGCCACGAAGCGCGGCGGGGACAGACAATCGGCGGCAGGCCAGACGGGGCGTCCCGCCATCTCCCCCTGAACTGTCAAACACACAGATAGACAAGGATATGCGTCATGGCCCGAACGACCCGACTTGAGATCCGCAATGACCGCACCCGGCAGGTCATCGAGCAGCTCAACCAGGAGATGGAGCAGTGGACGATGGCCCAGCTCGCCAAGTTGAAGGCCACTCACCGCACACGCATGGCGGCCGACCACGCCTTCGAGAAGGTCGTGCTGGGCCGCAGGTACCTGCTGTTGCCCAAGCACACCGAAGAGGAGCGCTTCTTCCTCCGGCTGCTCATCCTTCACGCCATCGCCCTGCGCCCTGCGCTGCAGGCCAGGGCCGTCGAGGTCGCGGAGTACTACTCAACCAACTACGCCTACGAGTGGACGCAGTCGCCCATCACTGTCCCCGGACGGCAGCGCGCCCGCGACATGATCCTGTCCTCCGCCGAGTCAGAGTTCGGGGAGACGCCGATGGCCGGGCCGCTGGGCTACGTCTACCACCATAGCCAGACGGTCAGGGTGAAGAATATCTCGAACTACGGGGAGTGCTACGCCCGCGCCGCGGGCCTGGTCCGCACCCGGCACTTCACGAACCTCCACCAGCCGTGGCGCGAGAAGTTGGGCCTGCACACGCTGCACTTCGACGACTAACCCGCCGCCGCGCGGATGACCACCATCAGCCGCTCCCGGCTGCGTGCCAGCGCCTCTACCGCATCGGGCTCTTCCAGCTCGAAGTTGGCCAGGCCCCGGTAGTCGATCTCCAGCAGGGCGCGGAACATCGGCGTCAGGTTGAGGATACCGCTGCCGAACTCGCGATGGTCGCGGAAGTCGGCGGCGCGGATGTCGTGCAGATGCAGGTGGAAGATCTTCGCGCCCAGCGACCTCACATGGCGCATCAGCAGGTCGGCGTAGAGCGCCGGAGCCTGCGCCGAGCGCTGCTGCTCGGGGGTGAGCAGCCCGCGCAGGTGCCCCACGTCAATGTTGGCGCCCACCGCCGGGCGGTCGATGTCGTGGATGAGCGCCGCGAACTCCTCGATCCCGCGCGGGAAGCCCGTCTCGATGGTGACCGTCACCCCACAGCCCGCCGCTGCCTCTCCCAACTCGCGGTAGAACGCGATCACCTCGTCGCGGTACTCGCTGAATTCGTAGCTCGGGCGCGGCGTCACGTGCGTGGTGATGGTCGAGGCGCCCAGCGATGCTCCGACCTCCACCGCCGCCCGGAGCTGGCGGCGCGACTCCTCGCGGATGCCCGGGTTGGGCGAGAACGGTGCGATCTCCCAGAACGGGGCATGGACGCTCACGTGTTCAAAGCCGGAGACGACCTCCTCGAGCAGCGCACGCTCGGCGGCGCTCAGGCGGTCGAAGTACGCCCCGGCCAGATCGCCCTGCGAGTGCCGGTAGTCGGCGAAGGCGAGGAGTTCAATGCCCGCGAAGCCCAGCTCGCGGCCGATACGCGCCGCCTCCGCCAGCGGCCGGTCGGGCAGGCTGGCGGTATTGAACCCCACGCGCCCGATCAGCGCCTCGGCGCGCGCCGCCATCTCTCCCCCGGTCATGACGGGTCATCTCCCTCGAGCCGTTCAACCAGCCAGTCGCGCGTGACCTCGATGACCTCGCGCTCGAAGCCGGGCGTGCTGAAGGTGTGATCGGCCCCCTGCACCAGGTACTTGTCCGCATCGGCGTGGGCAAGGGCGCGCAGGTACATGTCGGCGTGCTCGAGCGGCACCGCCTGGTCGTCGGTGCCGTGCACCACCAGCGCCGGGCCGGGGTAGTCGCGCACCTCGCGCACCGGGTTGATGGTCAGCGCGTCGGCGACGAAGCCCGAGCCGACCTCATAGGCGCCATGCTCGTAGTAGCCGCGCAGGCCGACGCGCCCGGGGTCGGTGGGCATGTCAAAGCGCTCGCGCATCAGCTCGGCGAAGTCGGCAACCGCGGACCACAGTACCAGCGCCTGCACGCCGCCGTCGCGCGCCGCCGTACAGGCGGCGACCAACCCGCCCAGGCTGAGGCCCAGCAGCGCAACGCGCTCCGAATCCACCGTGGGTTCGGCGCGCAGTGCCTCGAGCGCCGCCAGTGCGTCGGCGATTTCGCCTTCGATGGTCATGTCGCGAAAGTGCCCCTCACTCTCACCCGAGCCCCGGAAGTCAAAGCGCAGCACGTTCAGGCCTGCCGCGCAGAACGCGCGCGCGGCCTTGACGAACAGGAAGTGCGCCTCGATGCGGTGCCCGGTAAAGCCGTGGCACATGACCACGCCCGGCGCCGGGGTGGCGTCGGGCACGTGCAGCGACGCGGCGATGCGCTGACCATCCACGGTGAACTCGCGGCACTGCTCCATGGTGGGGGATCACCTCGCGGGGGGCGACTCACTGCGTCTCGATGCCTTCGGAGTCGGAGGTCACGACATCGGCGGCGGGCTCGGTGGCGATGCCGGTGGCGGCCCCGGGAAGATCCTCTTCCTCGAGATCGACCTCGGTGGCACTCAGGTCGGCGGCGCGTTGAGCGCCAATGACCGCGCCGACGATGGTCAGTGCGATGCCGGCCATCAGCGGCGCGCGCATCTGGGGGCTGCCGATCTCGAACAGGCGGAAGAACAGCTCCAGGATCAGCCACGCCAGCAGCGAGCCCATGGCGGCGACCGCGATGCCGGGTGAACCCAGATGCCTGCCCTGCAGGTTGCCGATAGCCAGCGCCAGCAGGCCGTAGAGCACCGTGATCGACCAGAAGGCGACGGTGATCATGGTGGCGTTGACTTGTGAGCCCATCAACATGCCCAGCGTGACCACCCAGCCGCCGAAGCTCGCCGCGGCCAGCAACGCCAGCGCCGACTTGAGGGTCCCGCGCACCAGTTGGGCCGTCTCAACCGATTTGATCTTCGGCCACCATCCTGTTGATGAGCCGCGCCCGCCCCGCAGCCTCAGCGCCGCCGCGCCGCCGCGATGAGCTTGACCATGAGTACCTGGCAGGCCAGGCGCAGGTTGGCATTGTGCAGCGTCAGCTCCCGCCGTGACTGTTCGATCACCTGCGACGCCCACACCAACCCGGCCGGACTGTAGCCCCGAGCCAGCGCCGCGAGCTGCTCCGCCCGGTCGGCGTTGATCACCAGCTCCGAAGCCGGCCCGCTGCGCAGCAGGGTCAGGTCGCGATACCAGGTCTGCAGCACGTCCAGAATCTCGTGCATCTGAATGCGGCTGATCCGGTCGGGACTGTTCTTCGCCAGGGCCTCGAGCGCCTCCCGCCTCATGCGTCGCTCCGAGTCGGAGCCGCTCTGTCCCGCCTCCGCCTCCTCGGTGGCCGCCCACCACAACTCAGGCATGGCCATGAGCCGCTCGCCCAGCGCGAGGCATTCGACGAGCTGGGCATCACCGGTCCGCGCCGCCAGGTCGAGCAACTGCGCGCGCAGCGCCAGCAGCTCGGGCGCCTCGATGAGTCGGCGCGCGCGCCCGTAGCGGCCACCCGCCATCGCCGTCGCCGCGTCGAGCATGGTCGGCTCAACATCGGGGAAGCGCTCGCCCAGCGCCGCGCGCAGCGCCCCATGCGTCAGGGCGTGGAAGCGCACCATCTGACAGCGCGAGATTATGGTGGGCAACAGCCGATCCATCCGCGCGGTGGTCAGCACCAGGGTGGTGTCGGGCGGCGGCTCCTCCAGGGTCTTGAGCAGCCGGTTGGCCGCCTCCGAGTTCATGGTCTCGGCGGAAACGATGATGATGACCTTGCGGCGGCCGATCGCAGGCTTGGTGTTCGCGCGCATGATCGTCTCGAGCACGCGGTCGGTCTGGATCAGCGCGTCCGGCAGCTCGATGTAGACCGTCTGTCTTTCCGTGCGCACGCGCGCGGCGTCCTGCTCGTCCTCCTCGGCGGTCTCCTGGTCGCGCAACGCCTCCGCCCCCTGCGCAACCTGCTCGGGCGGGGGCTGCTTCACGTTGATGGCGACCGCGGGCCGCAGCACGTGCAGGTCCGGATGGTTCTCCTGGCCGATCCGCACGCAGTTGTGGCATTCATCGCAGGCCTCGACCTGCTCGGGCGTGGGGTCGGCGGGCAGGCGCTCGCAGTTGAGCGCGCGTGCGAACTCGGTCGCGACCAGCGTCTTGCCCACGTTCGGCGGCCCGACGAACAGGTAGGCGGTGGCGATGCGGCCCTCGGCGACGGCGCGGCGCAGAATGTCGATGGGCTGGTTGTGTCCGACCACGGTGGCGAAGGACATGACCCTGTTTCATTCGCGACCCACCGCGCATATACCTGCCCGCTTCGGGGATGGGCGTCACCGGCAACGGCTCAGACCTGACCGGGGCGCCGGAGCGGGCCCCTCGTCGCATCCATGCTCTCCGGCCCACCTCTCACGGCGCCGGGCGCGGCATCACTCCCCCAGCTCGGCGGCCTGCTCGATGGCGTTGCGCCAGGCGTGCAGATCGCGCACCAACCATGCCGCGGCGTCGAGTTCACCCGCCTCGTTCTCGAAGTCAATCTGCAGCAGCGGCCGGAACATGGTCTTGCCGAGGAAGCTTTGCGGGGTATCAACGGCGCTGATGGCCCGGATGGGGATGGACAACTCGCGGCGGGGCAGCCACATGAGAAAATGCAGACGTCTGTCGGTCAGCGACAGCACGCCGTTCCCGCGCACCTGGCCCATGCCGCGCGAGCGCACGCCGAACAGATTGGCGCTCCCGTCGCGCAGCACGATGCGCTCGCCCAGCAAGATGCCGTCGGCCTCCCGCAGCACGCGCACGCCGATGCTGCGCACCACGGCCACGATCACCACGGCGAGGACGGCGGTGGCTGCCGCGATTCCGGCGATCACCGTCGCGTTCATCCGGGCCTCCGGGGACGTCAGCGGGCACGATCCGAGCGCAGGCTCACCACCAGGCCGGTGATCAGCGGCGGCACGAGCACACCCACGGAGCCGGCGATCAGCAGGAACTCAAGCCGGCTCAGGCCGAGCATCTCCACGCCCGTGCAGAGCGTGGGGCGGACGGCGTAGAACACCATTACCACGAGCTGCAGGCCGAGGACGTAGGTCAGACAGCCGCCCGCCCCGGCGGTCAGGCAGACTTCCTCCGGCCCGCGCGCGGCCAGCATCCCGCCCAGGAAGGCCCCCAGCAGCCCGCCCGCGACCATGCGCAGGAACAGGCCGATCTCCGCGACGTCGCCGCCCTGGTCCGGGTCCCACCCGCGGGCCTGCCACAGCAACCAGGTGCCCACGAAGACCAGCGTGCTCCCGACCACCGCGCTCAACGCCGAGCACAACCAGGCACGCAGCCACACCTCCCAGACCTCATCGGGCCGGGATGAGCGCCGCTCGCTGCCCTCAGGTACGCCCCCCGCGTCTCGCATATGCCCCGCTCGTTCCCCATACTTGGCCGATGGCTACAACTCGAACGCCGTCCCGTCGTCGATGTCGTAGTGACTCACCTGGCCATCTGCGAACATCGCACACGTGCGCCGCCGCAGCGCCTCGTCCGTGGCCAGCGGGTAGGTTACGGTGCCGGGATTGACATGGACTACCCCCCCGTGGTGTGAGACCGATGGCACGTGGCTGTGCCCGGTCAGCAGCAGATGAATATCCCACTTCCGCGCCAGCGCCACCAGTTCCTCCGACGTCTGGATGTGGCCGTGGCCGGCGAGGATACGCAGGCCCTCGACCTGCGCGAATACACAGGGGCTCTGCAGCGGCACCTCCAGCACAAGCTGGTCAACGTCCGAGTCGCCGTTGCCGCGTGCGATCAGCACCGGCACGGGCATGGCGTTGATCGCCGCCGCCAGATCGCGCGGCGCGTAGCCCTCGACCGGCTCGAACTTGGGCCCGTGGTAGAGCACGTCGCCGCAGTGCACGATCAGGTCAACGTCGCCGAACCACTCGACCGCGCGCTGCCAGCCCGCGAGATTCCCGTGCGTGTCCGCGATGATGCCGATCTTCATCGATGCCTCGCCCTCCGCGTCCTGCTTCACACAGCGATCTCCACCGGCGCGCCTCAGCTCAGCCAGAACGGGTTGGTCCACGCCCGGCGCCCGGCCTCGTCAATAACCACGATGCGGATCGGGTCGGTATTGGCCCGCAGCGGCAGGTCGAAGACCGTCTCCGCCTCACGGCCGCCGTCGATGCGCCAGTTGGTGGTTCCCCGCCCCGGCATCGGGCAGACCGCGAAGGCCTCCACGCACGGCGAGCACTCGAGGTGCACCGTCTCGTCGTCGATGGAGACGTGCTCGATGGTCGGGCCGGTGCTGGCGTAGAACTGCCCGGCGCTCAGCGCGGCACAGATCGCCGCGGGCGTGTTCTCCTCGGCCCGCAGCATTACCCAGCCGCCGTAGAGATCGTCGTAGTGACAGTGTGCATCATCGACGGCCAGGCCGAAGAACTTGCGCCCGCGGGCCAGGCAGGCGTCCCACTGCACCTCCGACGTTCCCCGGCCGACGCCGCGCCGGCAGGTGGTATTGAACACCTCCACGCCGATGATGCCCTCAAGCGGCAGAATGTCGGCGAAGGTCAGGCTCGACCACGACGGGTGCGCCACGAAGCACACCTGCGCGAGCGTGTTCAGGCGGTCGAGGGCCTGCTGGGCCATCTCCCCCTCGACCTTCTCCGGCTCGCCGCTCATGCCGATGCCGACCATGTGGATGGTCTGACCCAGCTCCGCCCCCGGTGGAGCAATTTCTATGCCGTGCACCAGCGTCATGCCGCCGCCATCGAGTTCCTCCACATCTACCACACGGTCGTGGTCGGTGATCGCGAGGAAGTCGTAGCCGTGCTCGCGGTAGCCGTCCACCGCCTGCTGCGGGGTCTTCTCCCCGTCGGAGACGGTGGTGTGCAGGTGCAGGTTGCCCTTGAGCCAGTTGCCGGGCGCGTCGAAGATGCTTGTCATGGTGTATCGCTCCTCCAACTGTGGAGACAGTCATGTGGGATCATGATGAAGCGCATGGGCGCCGCCACGCTATTCGCCGGGCCGTCGGGCAGTCCTCCGCGCCCGAGTTTCTCCCTCAAGCAGGAGCGGCGGGCGCTCCGGCGAATTGAGTTGCGCTCACAGAGATGTTCGCTGCGGGAGGCCGACGCTGATGTTGTTGCATGTGCGGCGCCATTGTGTTACTCAGTGGACCCTCGGTTCGTGCCGATCCGGTGAAGGCGAGCGCAACGTGGATGTGCTCGTCACCACACCGTCCGGCCGCGAGCTGCGCATTCCTGCCTTCGCCGATGGTACCGGGGCGTGGCGGGTGCGGTTCTCGTCGGGTGAGCCGGGCCGTCACCGCTGGCGCGTGGACGCGCCCGAGGTCGCCCTCGACGAGTGTGCGGGCGAGATCGAAGTAACCGACTACGAGGGCGACAACCCCCTCTACGCCCATGGGCCGCTGACGGTGTCGGATGACCGCCGCCATCTCCAGCACGCCGACGGCACGCCCTTCCTGTGGCTGGGCGACACCTGGTGGATGGCGCTGTGCAAGCGCCTGCACTGGCCGGGCGAGTTCGCCCGCCTGACCGCCGACCGCGTCGCCAAGGGCTTCAGCGTCATCCAGCTCGTCGCGGGCCTGTTCCCCGACATGGGAGCCTTCGACGAGCGCGGCGACAACGAGGCCGGCTGGCCGTGGGAGCGCGACTGGACGCGGCTCAACCCCGCCTGGTGGGACCTGGCCGACCTGCGCGTCGAGTTCCTGGCCGCGCGTGGGCTGGTACCCTGCATCCTGGGCTGTTGGGGCTACTACCTGCCGTGGCTGGGCGTTGAGCGCATGAAGATCCACTGGCGGCAGATCATCGCGCGCTGGGGCGCCTACCCCGTAGTCTGGTGCCTCGCGGGCGAGGGCGTCATGCCCTGGTACCTGCACAAGCAGACCGAGCAGGCCGAGAAGGACATGGCCATCCAGCGCGCCGGCTGGACCGAAGTCGGCCGCTACGTGCAGGAGACCGATCCATGGGATCGGCCGGTGAGCATCCACCCGACCCGGCGCGGGCGCGAGCAGGTCGAGGACGACTCGGTGCTCGACTTCGAGATGCTGCAGACCGGCCACGGCGACCGCGCCAGCCTCCCCAACACGGTGCGCTCGGTGGTCGAGGCGCGCGCGCAGCAGCCGGCCATGCCGGTCATCAACTCCGAGGTGTGCTACGAGGGCATCATCGAGAGCTGCCGCGAGGAGGTCGTGCGCATGATGTTCTGGGCCTCGATCCTCAACGGCACCTGCGGGCACACCTACGGTGCCAACGGCATCTGGCAGTTCAACCGCCCCGAGGCGCGCTACGGCCCCTCGCCGCACGGCTACTCATGGGGCGACCGGCCCTGGGAGGAGGCGATGGCGCTGCCGGGCTCGGCGCAGCTCGGCATGGCCAGGCGACTGCTGGAGCGCTGGCAGTGGTGGCGCATCGAGCCCCACCCCGAGTGGGTGGAGCCGCGCTGGAGCGAGGACAACTTCATGCTGCCCTACGCCGCGGGCATCCCCGGCGAGCTGCGCCTGGTCTACCTGTTCAGCGCGATGCCCGCGCCGGTCATCCGCGAGCTGGAGCCGGGGGCCCGCTACCGGGCCTTCCTGTGGGA
Source organism: uncultured Armatimonadia bacterium (assembly GCA_964617715.1). Lineage (GTDB taxonomy): Bacteria > Armatimonadota > Zipacnadia > Zipacnadales > UBA5352 > JALGVA01. The sequence continues at coordinate 8,955 of CAZTZN010000179.1, forward strand.
CCCCTCGACCGGCGCCGAGCACGACATGGGCGTGGCCGGGGGCGACGCCGAGGGCTCGTGGACCGTCCCGCAGATCGAAGTGCGCCGCGACTGGCTGCTCGTGCTGGAGCGGGCGTAGCGGCGTCAGGGGGCGATGCCGCGGCGCGGATGACGACGGCGCGTGGGGGGGGCGGCGGGAAGCGGCCGGCCGGCGCCCGCGGCCGGCTTGCGCGCTCCGCCCCGTCCTTCGGACGGACCTGCGCGCGCGGCGCCGGTGGCGGCGAGGGACATGCGCCTCCCTGTGGTCGGCACGGTGCCCTCGCCACCGCGCACTGCGTGCGCCCGCGGGCACTTCAGCGCTTCACCGCGCCAGTCGGGTGACATCCATCCCTTGGAGCCG
>CAZTZN010000180.1:0-9320 GCA_964617715.1 uncultured Armatimonadia bacterium
CCGGGCGGCGCAGGAGCGCCGCCCCTCCTGAAGGCAAACGGCCCCTTGCCCCAAGGCAAACGGCGCCCGTCCGCAAGGCAAACGGCGGCTCGCCGCAACGCGGGCGGCACCCCGCCCCTCCGAAAGGCAAGCGGCTACAGCGCCCGCACCTCGATGCGGTAGCTGCCCGCGGGCAGGTCGAGCGTCATCGTGGCCGCGTCCGGATCGAAGCGCACGTCCACCGGGCCTTCGACCCCGCCCACACGCATCATGCCCGGTTCGACCGGGCAGTGCAGCGTGACCTCGGCGGCCTCCGCGCAGGTGATGGTCGCGCGGAACAGCCCCGGCTCGATCACTGCGCCCGCACTCACCGGCGCGCTGCCCGCAATCAGCGTCGCCTCGCCCAGCGTCAGGCTGGTGCCATCGACCAGCCCGTAATGCGGCGCGCCCGCGCGGCTCTCACGCACCATCGCCGCCGCGCCCGCGAAGCTTATCTCACCGACGGTCGCGTTATGCTTGGGCGAGATCGCCACCGTGTCGATGCCACCCTCGGTGCGCACCTGCACGGCCGTCCCGCCGGCACACTCGGCCGGGCGCGTCTCAGGGCGCACGCGGCCACGCGGCCCGGCGGCGAGCACCCACGCGATTGTCCCATCACCCATCGCCCCGGGCGACGCCGACAGGTAGTGCCCGTATGCCTCGCAGTGCGGCTGCCGCCGGTGCTCGAAAAGCATGGCCTTCGGCTCGACGAAGCACACCACGGCCTCGCCGCCCCGGGTCACGGTCGCCTCCGCAGCCTCACGCCGCTCGCCCACCGGCAGCGGCCGTCCGCCGACCGAGAACTCCCCGTCAGACGAGGTGTGCAGCAGCAGCTCGATCTGCCGACGCTGCCCGTCGGTGGCTATCTCGTCGAAGACCACGTAGTACTCCGGCGCCACCGAAACCACGTGCCGCAGCCAGCGGCTCAGTCCCGGGTAGCACTGAGATGCGTCTCCGACCGCGTAGTCCATCGCGGCGGTAGTGGCGAAGCCGGTCACATGTCCGCGAACCGGCTCCTGCCCGCGACCATCGACGAGAATCGCGTTGTGGCCGAGAGTCCCGTAGGTGTATTCGTGCTGCGCCACCACCATCTCGCGCGTCAGCTTCTTCTCGGGCGGGTAGGCCATGTCGTAGACCTGATAGCCCGGGTCGGTGAGCAGCCACCGGTCATCCCACGCGAGGATGAAACTGTTCTGGTCGAGGTGGTTGTGGTGCGCGACATGGCCCGACTTGAAGGCCAGCAGGCTGCCGCTGTCACCCCAGCCCGAGCGCATGGCGACCCAATCGATGTCGCGGAAGTGCCGCGCCAGGGGCAGATCGGTCGGCGGCCGAGCGAGCGCATCGATCTCCGGCCCGCCCTGCCCGGCCCTGCGCAGGTACCATGCGGCCACGGGGCTGGCCTCGACCTCGACCAGCGCCCGCGCCATGTCGAGCAGTGTCGGCGAGCAGCCTTCGGGGCCGCCGTTGTCGCCGAAGTTCGCCACGCTACCCCCGCCGGGCACCACGAAATACGCCGGGAAGTAGATCGCCTGCGAGAGATAGCGGTTGTCGAACAGGTTCAGGCCCGCGATCGCGTCGGCCTTGCGCACCAGGTACATGAGGTTGTCCACCGCCGCCGAACCGTAGCCGAAGCCCTCGACCAGGCCGCCGTCGATGCCGCCCTGCTCGTCGAAGAACCGGCGCGTCTTGTCCAGCGCCTGCCTGAGCCATGCCTGCGCGCGCTCGTCCTCCCCCAGCAGCGTCAGCCCGGCCACGCCCAGCTCGGTGTTGATCATCGCGTAGCCATTCGGCCACGCGCCCGGCGCCGAGACGTATGAGGTCTCGTCGTTCCCATGCTCGAATATAAACTGCGCGCCCTTCTCGGCGATGGCCGCGACGATGGTCGCGCGGTCCCGGTCCGGCAGATCATGCCACAGCAGATCGACCGCCACGCACATCCCACGCGTGAGGTGGTGGGTGTCGAGGCACGGCTGCCTCCCGTACCACGGGTCGGTCCACTGCCGCCAGCCCGCGACCGCGAGCATCAGGTCCCGACACCACGCAAGGTACTTGCGCTCGCCGGTGAGCACCCACGCACGCGCAGTGCCCTCCATGCACCGGCGCAGCTCACCGCACAGCCCGGTCCAGTACGGCCAGCCGTCATCGTGCTCAGGCGGGAAATCAGGCTTCGGCAACGAGACGAAGTAGTCCTGGTAGATCGTGGTGCGCGTGCGGGCGATGATGTCGTCGCCGAGGGCGCGCGCAGCCGCGACGGCGTCGGGGTCGGCGCGCAGCTTCGCGATCTGCTCGGAGGTCAACTCAAGGCGTGGGTGCTCCGGCCTGAGCAGCTCGAAGTCGTCGGCCATGGCGCTCACCCCGCAGGCGATAGCTGCACACACGATTACGATGGCGGTCCGGCGGTTCATGCGGTCACTCCTGGTTCGAGGGCGTCGCGACTACGCGGAGGGGTTCGCCGCGCGGCTGCGCGCCGCCTGCCGACACGAGGCACGGCACCGCGCACCCGACCTCGTCCTGCCGCGGCTTCCAGCCCGCCAACGCCGTCGCCCGTCGGCCGTGCAGGGGCCGCCCCGCTCCTATTCCAGCCGCAGCGCGCACACCTCGCCCTGGCCATCCAGAGCGACCCGGATGGTCGCCCCGTCGGGGCGCAGCTCAACCGGCCGCTCCTCGCCGTCGAGCGTGAGCAGCGTGGCTGCGGTGATGCCGTCGGGCCAGGGAAGGTCACTCGTGTCGATTATCAACTCCCAGGGCGCGTGCTCGTCGCGGCGATCGACCACGGTAACCACCGCCGCCGCGGGCTCCTGCCGCACGAAGATGCGGGCCGAGACGTGCTCCGGAACACCGGAGAGGCCAAGCGCGTCCATCATGCGCCCGGCGTAGACCACGTCGCGGAGCTGTCGGCGCATGCCCAACAGGCCCTGCAGATGACGGACGTAGGGAGTGTCCTCCAGAGGCCACTGACCGAGGATGTCGAAGCGCTCGCCGTTGAGGAACACCAGATTCATGGCGTCCTCCTGGCGCGGCTCGGCCAGATCGGTCCAGATGTTGCCGATGCCTCGCCAGGTATTCGCGGTGCCCGCGAAGACCGGGTAGACATCGCCGAAGCTGTAGCAGAATACCTCGGGCCGCGACCACTCGCCCGAGCCGAATGAGTATTCGGTCCCCAGGCACCAGTTGGTCCACGGCATCAGGGCCGCGCACGCCACTCCTTCGTAGAGCAGTCCGCCGCGGAAGCCCCGGTCGCGGATGTGCGCCAGCAGTCCCGTTTGCCCCGCTCCGGTGCTCATCGGGTGGTCGAGATGGAGGCTGAAGGAGGCGGGGCCGATGCCGTAGCCGTGCACCGGGAAGCTGTCGAGATACCACGTGTCCACTCCGTAATCATCCTGCCAGCGCATGATCCAGTTGGCGAGATACTCGCGCCACCACGGTGAGCACGGATCCATCGGCCAGTAGCCGTCCACGTACCCGCCCTCGGAGTGGCTGGACGGGTGTGCCTTGCGGTATGACCCGCTCGGGCCGATGAAGACATGCGGCGCGACCTCTTCGTAGAACGCCGGCAGCGTAATGCGGTCCCCCAGCCCGTACTTCTCAATCTCCGCCAGCAGCGCTGGATTCTGATCAATGCCGCCGTCGAAGGTGATGACGTTACTGTAGAAGCCCACTCGCCCGCCCCCCTCATGAACCGCGGCGATACCGGCACGCAGCTCCTCCTCGGTGCCCATGCGCGGGTTCGGGTAGAAGTAGCAGTAATAGGTGTTCCCCAGGATCATCTCCGACCACATCTGCAGGTAGAACAGGCCCAGTTTCTTCGCGTCGGCGAGGATGTGCGGCAGGTCCTCCCAGCGATACTGCTCCTGACCCAACCCGTACCAGCCATCACACTCGGCCAGCCACTGTGGCTGCTCGCGCGGGGGCGTGTTGGCCAGTGCCCACTCGCGGAAGCGCTCGGCCACCGGGTGCCACTGCCCCTCGTGCACGCCCAGCTCGATGACGGGCGACTCCCAGGTCTCGCCGGGCTCCAGCAGCGTCCACCAGCGATTGCCCAGGGTCATCAGCCCATCGCGACCACGCGCGAGTATCTCGAGCTGGCGACGGCCGTCGGTCAGCGGATTGAGGAACACACCGCCGCCCGCGCCATCGAACAGGTCCTGCCAGGGCAGACACGAGGCGCCGGGATACTGGGTCACGCGTAGACTCTGCAGCCGGCTTGCGGGGTTCGCCAGCTCCTCGCCCTGCACGCGGCCGGTGACCAGGCGGTCATCCTCCGCGGACTCGCCGACGCGCAGGCCGTTCACCATCGGGAAGGTCACGCGGGGGATGCGGATGGCCGTCGAGGGCCACAGCGGCCGGGAGTTCTCGACCCTCGCGCGCAGGTGCACCGCAGTCTCGCCATCGGGCAGATCGGCGGTCACGGTCGCCCGCGCGCCACCCGGCAGCTCGTACTCGATCGTCAGACGCCGACCGCCTTCGGTCGCTTCAAGACGCATGTCGCGCACCGCGCTGTCGTCGGCGGGGGCCTCAGTGACATCGCCGTCGAGGTAGAACCACGGGTTTCGGGTGAAACTCAGCGTCTCGGCGCTCAGCAGCGGCTCCGGAGCGACCTGCGCCCGGCCAACCATGCCACGATCGCGCGCCTCGAGGGCCAGCACTCCCCCGGTGGCGCCGTCGAAGACGATGCGCATGTGCTCGTTCTCAAGCACGTATGTGGCCTGCTCAGGCTGGCGCATGGTTGCGCTCGCGGGCAGCGTCGGTGGCTGTTCGGTGGTCAGTTGCGCGGTGACGGTGTACTCGCCCGCGGGGAGTCCGGAGACATCAAGCGACGCCTGCGCGCGGCCGTCGGCGGCTTCGACCTCGGTCGCCAGCGCGGGCTCGGTCGCCTCTGCCTGGCGCACGTCGAGCGCCACCGACCCCGTCTCGGTACCCACCGGCAGCCGTACCTCCACGTTCCACCGACGGTTCATGGCGTCGCGATTCACGGTGAGCGCGAGCCGCCCGGCCAGCCTGCGGATCTCGCTCTCAGTCAGCGGAGAGGCGTACACTCGCAGGTCGTCGATGAGTGTGCGCGCCTCGAGGTTCGGGATGTGCCAGCCGTCATCGCCGACCTTGAAGGTCTCGCCCAGGCGGTCGGGCACCACGACCCCGGCCTCCTGCTGTGCGGCGAACTCACCATCGACGTAGATGCGCAGCGCCTTCGGCGACCAGGTTGCGGCCAGATGGTGCCACTCACCGGCCTGCCAGCCCAGGCCTTCGGCCGACGCCATGCCCACCCGCCCCTCAGCGTCGGAGCAGCGGAGCAATAGTCGGCCGCGCTGATAATACTTGTAGAAGATCAGCCAGTCACGGTCGCCACCGGCGCCACCGGACTCGAAGAAGCTGTGGAAGGCGTCGTCGTCCGGGGTCCAGTTGACCGGCTGCACCCACAGACTGACCGTGCCGGTCACGGGCAGCAGGTGGCCGGCGCTGAGGTAGTAGATGAGCGGCTGCCCGGCGCCCGCCACCAGCGCCTGGCCCAGCCGTCCGGGCTCGAAGCTCGCCTCACCGCCCACGACCTCAGCGGGCTCCACTTCGCCGCCCGATCCGGTGGCCGTGAGGCTGCCGTCGAAGGTCGCGTGGAAAATCGGCTCGTCCTGCGCCCCGGCCATTGCGGCCACCGTCAGGAGCGCCATGATGGTCGGCAGTCGCAGCATCGCCATCACCCGTAGCACGTTCCCGTGTATTGCCACACTGTAGACTGCCCCATGCCGACGCCGGACACCTCCGTCGTTGCCACCGGGCAGGTCGCGCGGCGCTCTCGGTCGAAACCGTATGCGAGGCCCCAGGGTTATGCGCCGTCCGGGAGGCCGCGCCCGCTCATGCGCATCCTGCTACGCCCGGTCCGCCACGGTGTCGTGCTCAACTACCTCGGCCAGCTTATGATGCTGCTGGCTGCAGGCCTGGCGGTGCCAGCGATCGTCGGCCTGCTCATCGCTGAGCGGCCCATGCTCCTCGTACACCTGGGGCTCGGACTCGCGGTCGCCGGACTGGGCTGGCTGCTGCGCAGCCGGACCATCGAGTCGGCCATCCGCCCGGTGGAGGCGCTGGTGGTCGGCGGCCTGATCTACATCGTGGCCAGCCTCGTGCTGGCGCCGATCTTCCGGGTCGGCGGGCTCCCGTGGATAGATGCGTTCTTCGAGGCCATGTCGAGTTGCACCACCACCGGCCTGTCGATGATCGCCGACACCTCAACGGTGCCGCGCACGCTGTTGTTCACGCGCGCGCTCATGCAGTGGTACGGTGGCCTCGGCTTCGTGATCCTCACGCTTGCCGTGCTGGTGCCGCCGGGATCGAGCGCGTCGCGCCTGCTGACCACTCAGCTTGAGAAGACCGAGGTCGTCCCCAGCGCCGTCGCGGCCGCCAGGTCGCTGTCACACCTGTACTTCGCGTACACGCTCATCACTATCATCCTCCTGCTCGCGACGGGCGTGGGCATCTTCGACAGCTTCTGCTACGGCCTGACCACGGTCTCGACCGGCGGCTTCCCTACGCAGCCGCTCTCGGTGGCGAGCTTCTGGTGGCCCAGTCTGCTCGTCCTCATCCCGTTCATGCTCATCGGCGCCTGGCCGCTCACGCTCTACCGGCGCTGGCGCGCGGAGGGGATATCCGCGGTCGTCGGCGACTGGCAGGTGCGCCTGCTCACCGTCCTGGCGCTGGTGTGGATTGCGGTGCTGCTGGTGCTCTTCCAGACGACCGACGCGGCCCGGGCATACGGTGCCCTGGACGCCGTCTTTCTGGGCGTGTCGCTGCAGACCGGGACCGGCTTCACTACGGTCGATCCGGCCACGCTGGGCCCGCTGGGCAAGCTGGTGATGCTCGCGCCCATGAACATCGGCGGCGCGCTGGGCTCCACCGCGGGAGCCATCAAGATCTACCGCCTGCTGGTGCTCATCGCGCTGGTGCGCATGACCCTGTTCCGGACGGTACTGCGCCCGATCGTCGTGAAGCCGTTCATGGTGGGAGGAAGGTCGCTCTCGCGCGATGAAGTCGAGACCGCGGCCGCGTTCGTGATCGGCTATATCGTGCTGCTGGCGCTGTCCACGGCCTGCTTCACGGCCGCCGGCTACGACCCGCTCAACTCGCTGTTCGAATGCTCGTCGGCGCTGGGCGCCTCGGGCTTTACCGTCGGCCTGGCCTCAACCGCGCTACCGTCGTGGGCCAAGCTGCTGTTGACCTTCAACATGTGGGTGGGGCGCATCGAGATCATTCCGGCGGCGCTGATACTGTACCCGCCCGTGTGGGTGGGGCGCAGGAGGAGGTAGGATGAGGGTTCTGATAGTCGGGTCCAGCCGCCTCGCGCTGCAGGCGGCCGAAATCTTCATCGGTCGGGGCGACGAGGTGGTGATCATCGAGATCAACCGCGAGAAAGCCGAGCACCTTGCCGAAACCATGGACGCGGCCGTGGTCGAGGGCGACGGCGCCGACCCGCGCGTACAGGCCGAGGCCGAGGCCGACGACGCCGACGCCTTCATCGCCGCCACCCGCGATGACCAGACCAACATCGTCGCCGCCCTGGTCGCCCGCCGCTTCGGCATCGACGAGGTGATCGTCAAGCTCGAGAACCCCGACTACATCCCCATCTGCGAGGACCTGGGGCTCGACAAGCTGGCGCTGCCCGAGCTGTCGTTCGCGATGTACGTCTCGGAGATGGCGCGCGGACTGAACCTGGCCGAGATCGGCGAATTGCTCCGTGGCGACGCCCGCCTGTTCCGCTTCCTCGCAGACGAGGCGCTCGACGGCACGCCCGTGTATCAGCTCAACCGCGCGTTGCCCGAGGACACCTCGGTCATCGTGGTGTTGCGCAAGGGCTCGTTCCTGCCTGCGCGTGAGGAGGTCGTGCTCCAGGCCGGCGACGAGGTGCTGGTGATCACCCGCCAACGCAATCTCGCCGAACTGACCCGCACATACACGCCGACGGGGTAAGCGCCGCACGAAGGCGGGCAATCCGTGCCGTGAGCGACCCATCTGTGCCGCCGACACTCCTGTCGGCGGAGAGCCGTGCAGACCGGATCGAGATGAAACGAGAGACGACACGCTTCGCGCACCGAGAGGACTGGCTGCCTCACTGGGAGCAGCCCGGCGCGACGTATCACTTGCGGACATCGACGCTGCCCGAGGCCGCAGGACTGCTGGCAACCGAGAGGGTCGCCCCCATCGTCACCGCTTGCCTCGAGCATGACGTGGGCCGGCGCTACACGCTCTACGCGTACGTGATTATGCCCGATCACCTGCACATGCTGCTGGCGCCGGCGAGGCGTGGCGAGGGATTCGTGCCGGTCGCCGAGATCATGAAGACCCTCAAAGGCGTCAGCTCCCGAAGGATCAACCAGGCGCTCGGACGCAGCGGCAGCTTCTGACGCGATGAGTACTATGACCGAATCATGCGCAACTGGCACGAATTCCGTGAGACGCTGCACTACATCTGGTGCAATCCCCTGAATGCCGGCTTGGTGGATCATCCGGATGAATGGCCATGGGGCCGGGTGCGCCGATGACGCGGAGGCATCGTCAGTCGAGTGAGCGAGGGGCGCCGCCGACAGGAGTGTCGGCGGCACGGCGGAACTGGTGCGCCGCCAGCGGCCGGCGGCGGGGGCGCCGCCGCCACGAGAACGGTACACGCGCTCGGAGGCCACACCATGAGTGACGCAGTTGAGAGGTTCCGCGAGCAGCAGTACAAAGTGCTGGTGGGCATCGGCCACCCCGAGCGCCTCGAGGGGCTGATGCGCATCGCGTCGGTGTTCGCGCGCCGTCAGAAGGGGCGTATCGTGGCGGTCTCGGTGGTGGTGGTGCCGCCGGGCGCCGACCTCGCGCAGGGCGCCGACTACGCCGACCCCAGGCGGCTCGCCGCCTCCGAAGAGCTGGTTGCGCGTGCACAGGACTTCGGCGCCGAGCTGGGCATCGCGGTGGACCCGGTGCTCGAGTTCGCTCACGACATTCCCAGCGGCATCGCGGCGGCATGCGCGCGCTTCGATGCCGACCTGGTCCTGCTCGGCTACAGCCCTCCCGCGGAGGCGGTCGCGGTGGAAGTTGACGCCGCAGATGTGCCCGCACGCATTACCGAAGCGGTAGCGAGCATGACCGGCCCATCGCTGGCGATCGTGGCGTTGCCCGAGGGCGAGGAGCCCGCCCGCCTGCTGGTCCCGGTCACGGAGGCGCTCGAGTCGGCGGTGATCCGCGATCTGGTGAAGATCGTCGCGCTTTTCGGAGGCGCGGAGATTACCTTCATCGGGCTGCTGCCGCGCGGGCTGTCGGCGGAGGAGTTCGCGGCGCGC
>CAZTZN010000181.1:0-9186 GCA_964617715.1 uncultured Armatimonadia bacterium
GAGATAGTAGATCGAGCTCCGCGACTCCCGCCGTCGTTCGACTGGCAAACCCGTTACTACTTCCTGCGCGAGGACCATGCCGGGGTTCAGCGCCTGCAGCGGGTCTTCTTCATGCGGGTGTCCAGGAAGGGCGAGATCAGGAGCCACGATGGTGGTGCGCCATCGGATCGTGCGGGATGGGTGGGCTTGTACGTCGACGCGAGGACGGGAGAGGTGTTCCGCGCGGAGGGGCTGAAGCGGGACCCGGGGCGCACGCGCATCTACCTCAATGGCAGAGAGTTTGCGTGGCCGCTCTTTCCACCGCGCGTGCGGGACGGTGTGGCTCACCTCGCCGCGAACTACCTGGACAGCCGCATCTGGCGGGCGAGTGTGCAGAGGACCGCGCCCGCTCAGGTGACGATTAGGTACAACGGCTCCACCTGGGAGTTCACTGCGGGCGAACGTCGCTATACGGTGGACGGTGCAGAGGCGACTCTGGCCTCCGCCCCGATCCTTGGGGTGGAGGTTCTGTACCTGCCGCTGGAGGCCGTGGAGCTGATCACCGGCTGGACCGGGGAGTACTCCCAGACTGAGGACGCCATATACCTGAACTCGCCAGATCCTGAAGAGCCGGCTTAACTGGCCATGCAACCCCTGCCGCGGGCGGGCGCGGGTCCTCCTGCGCCCGCCCGTCCGTCGTGCGGTGGCCGTCAGTGCGGCGAGGGGAGCAGGCCCAGGGCCTCGCGCAGGATCGGCTCCAGGCCGTCCGCCATGCTTGCGAAGCCGATGTCGTTCGGGTGGGTCTGGTCCACGAGCCCGTCGCGGTCGGCGGGGCCGAGCAGGTCGCAGCCCTCGACCAGGTAGACGTTCGTGTCGCCCATCGCCCGGCGCGCCGCGACCGCCGCACGGATGATCTCGCGCATGCCCGGCTGCCGCGCCTCCGCGCTCAGGACCTCGCCGGTCGAGAAGATCGCGGTGATGCAGATGATGGGCGTGTCCGGGTGCGCCTCGCGGATGGTCGTCAGGAAGGGCGCGTAGCGCTCCTCCAACTCCTCCAGCGTCGGGCAGTTCTGGCACCAGTCCATCACGAAGCAGCTCGCGTCGATCTCCGCCACCGCCTGGGCCAGCTCCGGCTCGCCCCGCCCGGCGCCCGAGAACCCCAGGTTCACGAAGTCGAGGTTCAGCCGCCGACTCACGATCGCCTGGTAGCTCATCCCCGCGCGACCGGCGCAGCCACCCTGGGTGATCGATGAGCCGTAGTAGACCACGGGCTTCTCGACCGCGAAGGGCGTGGGCGGCTCGAGGCTCGCGCCCTCGCTCAGCCCGATCGCCTGCAGCTCCACCGGCCCGTAGAGCCCCAGGTACATGCAGATCTCGCGCCGCCGGCGCTCGTGGCCCTCGAAGCAGATGGCCTCGAGGTCGTGCTCGTCGGCGGTGGGGAAGACCGGCCGCCAGTACTCGCCGTCCACCCACAGGTCGATGCCCAGTTGCCCGGTGCGCGGCATGTTGTTCATGTGCGCGAGGTGCGGGAAGCGGGCGCGAATGCCCAGCGAGGTAGCGTCGGTGGCGAAGCGAATACGCGCGCCGCTGGGACTCTGCGCCAGCCCCCAGACGGATTGCGGCACGCGCTCGCGATAGCGCTCGGGCAGGCGGATGAGCCGGGGCCGGGTCTCCTCCCACCACGCCAGGCCGTTGACGACGAAGCGATCATCAGGGAAGTCAATCCACTGCATGGACGGTGGTCGGGCCGCGCAGGCCGACCTGTCACCTCCGGATGGCGGCTGGTGTGCGCAGGCAAGTTCGCCGGCGCCGGCGATGCTCCTGCGCGTGCGTAACACCGATGGTCCTTCGAGCAAAGAGGAGTGCGGACGGGCCGCGCAGAAAAGCACAACACAAGACATCAATACAGTCCCGGAGTGGGTCGGGACGCGGGGGCGGATCAGGGAGGCAGGTATGATGCAGGTATCACGATGGTGGCTGGCGGTGGCAGTGGTCATCCTGATGCTGTTCGCCGGCTGTGATGGCAGCTTCTGGCTCACGAGCATCGACGGCTATTGGGACGTGGGCAATGTGCAGTTCCGGTACGGCGACGGACGCACGTGGACGCTGCGCGACGGGCTCATCGAGGTTGACACGGGTGAGGGGCTGATCTACCTCTCCGGCTACGACAGCGACAACGCACTGTGGGCATGGCGCGGGGAGTATGACCGCACTGGCAATCGGGTGGTGGCGGAGGACATGCCGGAGATGGACCAGGGCGACCGCGATGTGATAGACCTGCGCGTGGAGTTCGATCGCAACCGCGTCGATGGCACCGCGACGAACTGGGTCTACGACAGCACTCATGACCTGGAGGCCGTAGGGACCGCGCCGCTGTCGGGCCAGCGCACCAGCGCGCCGTCGGCAGTGCGCGACATGGAGAGCGCGGGCGCGACGCCGAGGACTGTGAAGCCCATCGACAGGTAGCTGCCAGTGACCAGCAACGGCACGGGCCACCGGGAGACCGGTGGCCCGTTGCGATTCCGCAAGGCGTCTGCGGACTGCCCGCCACGCCGGAAGCTCGCCCCCGGGCAAGCGCCGTTTGCGGTTACCCGATTGCCGATTGCCCATTGGCGGTCGTTCGGCGCTACTGCAGATCGTAGAGTTCGTCGGTCAGCAAACTGCCGTCCTGGTCGATGTCGCCGATGTGGTTGTCGCGGAAGTCCTGTGAGTCGTAGGAGCCGCCCCAGCCGAAGGTGCCGGTGCGGTAGGTTGGTGTCATGGCCTTCACGTGCCCATCGGTCCAGAGCACGTTGCCGACGCCGTTGTGGCGGCCGTGAAAGCCGGGGGTGTCGTAGGAGGGCGGGTCGAGGTAGGGATTGCCCTCGACCGTGGGCGTGGCGTAGGCCCAGGTGTTGATGCGCGCGCTGTCGGCGAAGGCCACGGTCTCCGCCGGGCTGCCGATGGCGGACAGCGAGACCGGGTTGATCTGCGAGGTCCACCAGTCGATGGGCGAGAGGTAGGCGTAGTTGTAGCCGTAGCCGGTGAGGCCGAGTGATCCGCGCAACTCGTTCAGGAAGCTGGGGCAGGTGCGGATCTGGTTGTTCTTCATGTAGGGGTAGATCAGGCCCTGGTCCTCATAGAGGGTCCCCGTGCCGTAATCGTAGCCGGCCCACCAGTAGTAGACCGTGGTGCTGGCGGGGAAGAAGCCCGCCTGCACCGGCATCACGGTCTCGTCGTAGTCGCCGGCGTACATCATCCACCCCAGCCCGATCTGCTTGAGGTTCGATACACACTGGGTCTGGCGTGCCTTCTCGCGGGCGCGGGCGAAGACCGGGAACAGAATGGCCGCCAGAATCGCGATGATCGCGATCACCACCAGCAGTTCGATCAGCGTGAAGCCACGGAATGATCTGGACATCTGCGGTGCCTCCTGTGTCTGGATTGACCCCGCGGACAAGGCGCATCCGCCTCGACTCCGTTGGCACATGGCGCGCACCTGAGGAGCCTTAAACGCAAACGGACCGCCCGAGGGCGGTCCTGGTTGACGGCGACGACGCGCCTCCCGCCCTCGGGGAGGGACGCATCAGGCGAGCAGGCTCGTCTCCTGGCTTCCGGGTCATCCTCCGGCCGCGCCTTCCGGACGGTTCGCCGGGAACCATCCGTGGCATGTGCGGCCTTCGTCGCCGGTCACAGTTGCGGGGCAGCGCCGGATTCGCACCGGTCTTCCGGAAGAGACGCACAGCGTCTCTCGGGTGTGCCCGCTCGCATAAGTTGTCAAACTGACCGAGCCCAGCCTACCACGCGCACGGCGTGGAGTCAAGGTCTGCCGGCACACCACAGGGCAGGGCACTTTCCCGTCTGCATGGAAAAGACTCTTGCGGACATGGCGGCCCCATCGTGGCTGCGGCGGAGGTGACGGGCGTGTCGGATCGCGATGAGTGGAAGCCGCGCAGGCTGATAGACGGCTACTCGGCTCCCGTTCGTGCCTACGTAGACAAGCAGCGCTTCCAGAAGAATGTGCGGCCCGGGGTGCAGGCCGATCTCTACGCCGCCACGGTCCCGACCGCGCGTCTGCAGGCCGCCATCAAGGCGGCGGGACTGGTCGCCCGCGCGCATACCGCCGCCGCTGCCGGGGACTTCACGGGCGCGATCGCGCTGTTCGACGAGGCGCTGTTGCTCGCTCCCGGTGACGAGGAGGCGCTCTTCGGCAAGTCGCACGCGCTCTCGGTGCTGGGACACTCGCTGGTGTACACCGATCCTCAGCATGCCCGCGAGTGGTTGTCGTCCGCAATCGACATCCAGCGGTCGCTGCTCAGGACCAGCCCGGGGGCGATCGGCCCGATGATCAACCTCAACTCAGCCCTGTGCGATCTGGCCCGTACGTGGGAGGGCGAGGCCCCGGAACGCGCCATCGAGCTGGTCGAGGAAGCCGTGGGCCACATCCGCGCGGCGCTTGAGATCGCTCCCGATGACAGCGACGCCACGCACAACCTGGGCGTGACTCTGGCGCTCGCAGCGCGGCTGGCTGAGGACCGGGACGATCTCGACCTCGCCCTGGAGCTGGCGACACAGGCGCGCGAGGCCGCGGAGACCACCTGTCGCCTGACCCCTGATGACGCCGAACCACTGGCGGTACTGGTGGGCGCCGTCATCCGTCTGGGCGATCTGCACACGGCCCACGGCGAGCCTGACGAGGCGGCGAGTTGCTACCGCGAGGCCATCGAGGTGGCCGACCGGCTGCACGGCATCGCCCCCGGCGACCCCAGGGCGGTGATCGCCGAGGCGCGAGCCCGCCTCGCCATGGGGGGCGCGCTTGAGAATGGCGATCCGCGGCAGGCGGCCGACCACTATGAGAGTGCGCTGGCGAGCTGCCGCCGGATACTCGATGCCGGAACCGACGCCCCTGAGGTGCGCTACTGGGCCGCACAGGCTCTGATGGCGCTGGGGCGGACCGCGGCACAGTGGGGGGGCGTGCGTGCCGCCGAGTTCTACCGGCAGGCAATCGAGCACTTTCGCGCCCTGTGGACGGCGACGCCCGACGACCCCCGACGCATGGCCGACGTGGGTTTCGCTCTGCTGCGCCTGGGCCAGCTCCTGGAGGACGAGGACCCCGACCGGGCCCACGGATACCTGGCGCAGGCCCTCGCGGCGTTCGAACGCTGCGTGACCGTGACCCCGGCCGACTGGGCCTCATGGTGGATGCTGGGTCACTGCCATGCCCACCTGAGCGCCCTTGGCCGGCGGCGCGGCCGCCGCAGTGAGGCCCACCTGACCGCCGCCCTCGCCGCCTTTGAGCATGCGCTGGCGCTGCGGCCTACCTTCGCGACCGCCATCTACGATGTCGCCATGACGCTCTTCGATCTGTCGTTGGTCGCCCACCGCGATCACGACAATCCGGAGGCGGCGTTGGAGTACCTGGCACGCTCGATCGCACTGGGCGAGCGCGCTCTGGCCGCCGCGCCTGACGAGCCGGATTACCTGATCGGCCTGCAGGCGGCGTGCACCGATTACGGTCGTCTGCTCGTGGTCAGTGGTCGGCCGGAGGAGGGCGCGCGCTACCTGCGGCGCGGGCTGGAGCTGGGCACGCGTGCGGTCGAACTGGACCCGGAGTCGTGGGAGACGTGGTGGAACCTGTCGATGTATCACATCTACACGGGCCGGCCACGGGAGGCGTTCGACGCGCTGCGTCAGGCGTTGCGCCTCGACCCGCGAAGTTGGGCCCAGGTCGAGACCGACCCCGATTGGCAGGCCCTGCGCGACCACCCGACCTACCGCGAGCTGCAGGTGCGTTTCAAGCCGCGGTCATTGTAGTGCCGGCTTGCGCATATTCCCGCGCCCGTGACACGGCGGCCGAGGCCGTCTCGGTGCCACGAAGCTGCCCTGCGAGCACGCGGGGATAGTCCATGCGACGGCGTGGGCCCCATGTCACGGGGACCTGCGCGGGTCGGGTCAGCCGGCGCTCCACTCCGCAATTGTGTCCGCAATCACGCGGCACAAGGCGATGTCACCGTCGGGCGGGACCTGGTCGGCGCTGCCCACCACCAGCCTCCCGCTCGGGGCCAGCTCGTCGAGCAGACGGATGGTGTGCGCCCGCATGCTCTCGGTATCCCAGGGCGGCGCGAACATCGCGCCCGGGATGCCGCCCCAGAGGATCGTCTCCTCGTTGCCGCACAGCGCACGCAGCTCCTCGATCTCCACGTCTCCCACCGGGCCGGGAGTGATCGACTCGATGCCGTCAAAGCCCACCTCCACCAGCCGGGGCAACAGCCCGCGCACGAAGCCATCGAGGTGCGTGACCACCCACTTGCCTGCGGCGTGCAACAGCTCCAGGCGCCGCACGTAGCACTCGCGCATATGGCGGTCAAAGTAGGACGTGTAAGTGTTGCTGTCGAGGTTGTCGCACCAGTGCAGCAGCTCGGCCGGGCCCTCCGCGATGGCCTCGAAGGCCGGCTCGGTGGCCTGCTCGATGGTCGCGAGCGTGTCCTCGACCGCCGCGGGCTCGTCGGCGATCAGGTAGCAGGTGGTCATCACCCCGGCCCAGTCGGTCATCAGCGCCGCCAGCGGACCGCGTGGCACCGGGGAGATGGGCAGCCCATCGTCGCCGATGGCCTCGCAGGCGCGCAGGTAGTTCTCCGGCGCCGGTTCGTAGCTCATGCGTGCGAACAGATCCTGCACAACGCGCAGGTCTGCGACGCGCTTCACCGCGTACTCCACGTGTGCCCAGCAGTGAGCTTCGGAGATGAACTCCCAGCGGTCGGAGATCTCGCCCGCGGGCGTGCGCCACCAGCGCTCGCGCACTCCGCCCTCCTGCTTCGTGCCCGCCTCCACATTCCCGTCGTAGCGCCCCGTGTAGGTGTTCCCGCCACGCCCGTAGTACATACACACGCCCAGGTCACGGTGGAGCTGATCGTAGCCGTCCGGGCCCTGATAGCGTTCGTCGAGCAGCCCGCGGTCGCGGGCCGCCGGGTACCAGTAGCCCAGGTCAGCCACCCAGGCCGGGCGATCGGGCTTCTCTCCGCGGAAAGGCGCGAGCAGGCGTTCGCGATGGGTCATGGGCCCCTCCGGATCCGTTCCTGGTGGACGAGTCCAGCTTCGCCGCGCGTGCCCCCCGGCCCTCCGCGCAGGTCCTCACGCGCCTTATCCGGAACTTCCTCGCCCGTCGGGGGACAACCATCATGGCTTGGACGCGCCCTGCTGAGGATCATGTCGAGCATCTCGATCCCGCCGACCCGCGTCGACGCGGCGTGACCGCGCGCGTGCTCGTGCTGGTGGCGGTGCTGATCCCGTTCGACACCTACTTCATCGCCGACCTGCATCGTCGCGGCATCGAGGACCCCACGATCATCGCCCTGTTCTGGAACGTGCTCTTCCTGTTCGTGGCCCTGCGCATCCTCAACGGCATCGCCATGCGGCTGAGCCCGCGTCGGGCGCTGGCGCAGCAGGAGATGCTGGCGTTGTGGATCCTGGTTTCGGTGGCGACCTGCCCCGCCGGCCTGGACACTCTCAAGACAAGTTGGGGGACCATGCAGGGCTACGCCTACTTCCAGAGTCCGCAGAACAATTGGGAGCGACTGTTCGGCGACTATGTGCCCGAGAGCATGACGGTCAGCGACATGGGCGCGCTGGAGCGGTTGTGGGTGGGCGACCACTCGATCTACGAGGAGCGCAACTGGCGGCCATGGCTGGGGCCGATCGGGCGTTGGGTGCTGCTGTTCAGCTTCATGTGGGGCGGGTCGGCCGGCCTGGCGGTGCTGTTCCGCAAGCGCTGGGTGGAGCGCGAGCGCATGAGTTTCCCCATCGTGCAGGTGCCCTTCGAGATCTCGCGTCCGCACATGCCGTCGCTGGGCATGGCCGCGTTCTGGGTGGCACTCTCGCTGGCCACGCTGGTGAACCTGCTCAACGGCCTGCACGCGTTCTACCCGGGCGTGCCGCAGATCCCGGTGAAGATCGGCCAGGAGTCGACGCTGGACCTGCGCCGCTACCTCACCGGCCACCCGTGGAACGCCATGGGCCGGGTGCACGCGTGCTTCTACCCCTTCGGCATCGGCCTGGGTCTGCTCATCCCCCAGGACCTGTCGCTGTCGATGTGGGCGTTCTTCCTGTTCTGGCGCGCCCAGGCGGTCTTCGTGGCCTGGCTGGGCTGGACCCAGGTGCGCGGCTTTCCGTTCATGAAGGAGCAATCGTTCGGCGGCTACCTGGCGATCCTCGGCTTCTCCCTGTGGGCCGGACGTCGCTACTTCGGCGACGTCTGCCGGCGCATCATCGGCCGGGGCGACCCGGCCATGGACGCCGATGAGCCGCTGCGCTATCAGACCGCCTTCCTGGTCTTTCTCGCCGGCTTCATCGCCGTGACCATGCTCGGCGTGTCGATCAAGCTGTCGGTTGCGGTCGCCGTGGCGTTCTTCCTGCAGTACTACGTCATGACCATGATCGTCGGGCGCATCCGTGCCGAGATGGGCCTGCCCACCCACGAGATCGAGCGCCTCGGGCCCACGGTCATGCAGGGCAACATCCTCGGCCCGCGCATCCTCGGCAAACAGAACCTGACCTCGCTCTCGGTGTTCTTCGGCTTCACGCGCGGGCTGCGCAACATCCCCTATCCGCTGATGCTCGAAGGCCTCTACCTGTCCGGGCGCACCGGCCTTGATGGTCGCCGCCTGCTCATCGCGGCCATCGGCGTCATCCCCATCGCCACCGCCTTCGCCTACTTCTGGAACCTGCGCCTGGGCTACGAGCACGGCCTGGGCGCCGACTGGAACCGCTGGATGCCCTGGTCCTCGCAGGAGGCCTGGCGCCAGCTTGAGGGCTGGCTCAACCGCGACGAGGGCTTCGGCTGGGGCCGGACCATCGCCACCGCGCTGGGCTTCGGCGCCTACTTCGGCCTGCAGCTCGTGCGTTCCGTGTGGGTGTGGTGGCCGCTGCACCCGGCGGGCTTCGCCATCTCGACCACCTACTACATGCAGCACCTGTGGATGCCCATGCTGGTGGCGTGGGCCGCCAAGAGCCTGATGGCACGCTACGCCGGTCGTGGGGGGATCCGCCACCTGCAGGCGGTGGCCTTCGGCCTGATCATCGGCGACGTCATCACCGGCTCGATCTGGGCGATCTACTCGGCGATCACGCGCGTGAACACGTACGCCTTCTGGCCGTAGAACGACGGGGCAGGGGACATGGGGCAGGGTGCAGGGGGCAGGGGGAACGGCGACGACCCGCCTGCGACCGTCC
>CAZTZN010000182.1:0-9154 GCA_964617715.1 uncultured Armatimonadia bacterium
CCGCGCAGCTCGCCTTGGGACATGTGTTTCACGTGAAACAATGCCGGGCGGCTCAGCCACACCGCACAAGTCAGCCCAACGCTGCGCCCGCGCTGTCAGATCAATGCGCCCTGGCCGTGCCACTGCTGGTGAGACCGGCACCACTCACCCGGCACGCAATTGTTCCACGTGAAACATTCCCCGAGCCCTCGCCCCGGAAGGCCGCAATGAACCTCCTGACGCAACTGCACTCCCGGGTCAGTATCCCCACGGCCTGACTCACTCTCGAGCATGACAGCCCGCACGAAAGACGTTTGGGCCCGTCTCCGGGCCTCTTTTTGCGCGATCTGCCCGCCTATGAGCCACCTGGCACACCCCGATCCCGATGTTTCACGTGAAACACTCATGCCCCCTGAAGGAGTCGCGGCGGAGGACGGCGAAAACTCGGACATGGATCCTCTCGAGTCGGCGCTTGAGCGCTTTTTGCTTGCGGCCGAAGCCTGCGGAGTGGCCGTGAGCGCGGAACAACGCGGTCTCCTTGCCCAAGCGGCCACCTGGCTCGCCGCACTGGGCCACAGTTCCGGTATTTCGGGCTACGATGACGCTGATTCGGCGCTCATGCGCGGAATGGGGCCCGCACTGGCCTACTTCGCCGCCGACGGCGCGCCCAGACGTGGCCGCCTGGCCGACATCGGCGCCGGCAACGGCGCGATCGGTGCGGCGCTGGCGATTCTCGAGCAGAATCTTGTCGTTGACCTTGTCGATCGCGCGCAGAGGGCGTATACTGCCTGCGAGATTCTGTCCGCGCGCCTGGCTGTCGCCAATATTCAGGCCATCAGAGCCGATATTCGCGCACTGCCGGCGGCGTCATACGATTCGGCGGTGTTTCGCGCGTTCACGACCGGTGAGCGAGCCCTGGTCCTGGTGGCGCGCATCGTGCGGCCGGGAGGCTTCATGGGCGCGTTTCACCGCCCGGACGACCCTGCATTCGAGCATCCTCCCCGGGCGATCCAGCGCCTCGGGTCATGGCCGACGCTCGTAGATGGGCTGGTTCTCAGCGGTTATCGCCTTTGAACAGGGTTTTCCACCGCGTGTGGAAAACCCTGTGGAAGATGTTGGCGCATCTCCACGGCAGTTCAGCGCGGAGGGATTCCGGTGGCCCGGATCTACGCCGTCGTGAACCAGAAGGGCGGGGTTGCAAAGACCACCACGGTCATCAATCTTGCCGCGGTGGCGGCTCTTGAGGGGAAGTCAGTGCTGGTGGTGGATGCCGACGCCCAGGGGAACGCGACCAGCGGCCTCGGCGTCCGCCGCGATGACATCGAGTTCTGCCTCTATGACCTGTTGGTCAGGGTGGATGGCGAGGGGGGGCCTGCGATTGACCAGGTCATCCGTCCCACGGCAACGCCGAATCTCGACGTTCTTCCCGCCACGATCGATCTCGCAGGCGCGCAGCTCGCCCTCGCGAACTCAATCGCGCGCGAGCGGCGGCTGGCGCGCGTGCTCGCGCCGGTACGCGATGCCTACGATATCATCATTATCGACACCGCGCCCTCCCTGGGCCTGCTCACCATCAATGCGCTGGCGGCCGCAGATCAGGTGCTGATTCCGATCCAGTGCGAGTACTACGCCCTGGAGGGCCTCAGCCAACTGCTTCAGATCATAGCCATGGTCCAGGCCGAACTCAACCCGGCGCTCACCATGGGCGGGGCGATTCTGACGATGTACGACAGTCGGACGAATCTATCCGAAGAAGTAGCAGAAGAAGTCAGAGCGAACTTCCCCGGTCGCACCTTTAAGGCTAAAGTGCCGCGGAACGTCCGTCTCGCTGAGGCGCCGAGTCAGGGTCTGCCGGGCGTGGTCTACGACAAGCACTGTCCCGGCTCGGCGGCCTATCGCAGGCTCTACTGGGAGGTATTCGAGGATGCGCAGGAAAGCTCTGGGACGTGGTCTCAGCGAGTTGATCTCCGGTGAGGCGCTGGCCCGGACGCGGGCGGTGCTGGAGGTCCACGTAGACAAGCTCGAGCCCAACCCGTATCAGCCCCGCCAGAACCTGAACGACGAGTCGCTGGAGGAGCTGACGCTGTCTATTGAGGCGCACGGCGTGGTGCAGCCGGTGGTGGTGCGGCGTTCTGATGAGGAGGATGTGTACCAGATCATCGCCGGGGAGCGCCGTTGGCGGGCGGCGCGCCGCGCCGGGCTGCAGACGGTTCCGTGCGTCGTGCAGGAGGCGACCGACGAGAAGGCGCTGGAGATCGCCCTGGTCGAGAACCTGCAGCGCGAGGATCTGGGGCCGCTGGAGACCGCAAACGCCCTGCAGCACCTGATCCAGGAGTTCGGCCTCACGCAGGATCAGCTCTCCGAGCAGCTCGGCCGCAGCCGATCGACGATCGCCAACACGCTGCGTCTGCTCGATCTACCGCAGCCGATCAAGCAGGCGCTCGCCGAGCAGCGCATTACCCAGGGCCATGCGCGGGCGTTGCTGGCGCTGGCGGGGGAACCGGAGCGCATGATGGCGGTGTTCGCGCGCATCGAGGAGGAGGGGCTCACGGTCCGGGACACGGAGGCACTGGCGAAGAAGCCGGAGGAGCCCGAGGCCGAGCACGAGGCCGAGGTGGGGGAGCGTATCCCGCCCGCGCCGCAGCCGACCGATCCGCACATTGAGGAGGTCAAGCGCCGCCTGCGCGACCATCTGGGCACCAAGGTCACCGTGTTGCCCAAGTCAAAGGGCGGGGGCAGCATCCACATCGCGTACCACGACGCTGAGGACCTCGACCGCATCCTGTCCCTGATTGTGCCCGGCGGACCGCGGAGCTACACGACCCTGAGATAGGCCGATGGCATCCCAGGTCGGGCAGCGCGGCCGCGTATGCTTCTTACACACGCATGTGTGTGCTTCTTACCTGTCCATGCAAGTAACCTGTTGACCTGCTGAGGCATATCTGGACAGGTCTGCGGCCCAGCGCCGAACATTGCATCCAGCTATCAGCGTCGGTGAGGAGGCACCGTCGTGCGTGACATCCGCATCGCGGCGGCGCAGTTCGAGAACCGCAACGGTGACAAGGGGCATAACCTGGCGGCCATGCGCCGGCTGGTGGGGAAGGCGGTCGGGCTGGGCGCGGAGGCGGTCAGTTTCCACGAGGGGTGCATCCCGGCCTACACCTTCCTGCGCAGGCTCTCGCGCGATGAGCTGATGGCGCTGGCTGAGCCGGTCCCGGACGGGCCGAGCACGCAGGCGCTCATTGAGATGGCGGGGGAGTTCGGGGTGGCGGTGCTCGCCGGGCTCATCGAGCGCGACGCGGATGATCACCTGTTCAACTGCTACGTGTGCGTGACCGCCGACGGGCTGTTGGCGAAGCATCGCAAGCTGCACGCGTTCATCAACCCACACCTGACCGGCGGTGACAGCTACACCGTGTTCGACCTCAACGGGGTGACGTGCGGCATCCTCACGTGCTTCGACAACAACCTGGGCGAGAACGTGCGCATCACCACCCTGCTGGGCGCCGAGGTCATCTTCATGCCGCACGTCACCTGCTGCCTGCCCTCAGCGATGCCGGGCCGCGGGCTGGTCGACCCCGAGCTGTGGCACAACCGCGAGCGTGATCCGGTTCCCCTGATCCAGGAGTTCATGGGGCCGAAGGGGCGCGCCTGGCTGATGCGCTGGCTGCCCGCGCGCGCCTGGGAGAACGGCATCTACGCGGTGTTCACCAACCCGGTGGGGATGGACGACGACCAGGTGCGCAATGGCAACGCGATGGTCCTCGACCCGCACGGGGAGATCATTGCGGAGTGCAACACGCTCGGCGACGATGTCGTCGTAGGGTTGTGCACGCGCGAGAAGATCGAGGTGTCATCGGGCCGCCGCTACCTGCGCGCGCGCCGGCCGGAGTTGTACGCCGAGCTGGTGCGGGAAACGGGGGAGAGCCCCGTGATCGACTCGGGCTGGGGTGTGGTCAAGCGCCAGTGAAGCCCGCGGCCTCGTTCAATCGGTGGCGGGAGGCAGGCGGCGGAGACGCTCCTGAGGTCAAGTGGCCCTTGCCCTCACGTCGGCCGCTCAGGGCGGCGGCGCCTCGGCGACCGTGAAGCCGGCGGCCGCAAGCGGTTCCTCCTCATCTCCAAGGTGGACGCTCACGCGATAGTCTCCGGGCGGCAGACGCTGTCCCTGGCCCACCTCAAGCCACGCCTGCCCCCAGCCTTCTTCCGCGCTGACCGGCACCTCCGCGCGGGCGTCGGTCAGTTCGGTCTCGCCGGCCCACCACCGCACGGTCAGCACCGCCCCGGGCTGCACGCCAGCGTACTCGAAGACTACGTAGATTCGCCCATCGCCGGCGAAGGTGGTGGCCGGATCGACGGGGTTGCCGTCGGCGGTTACGCCGGCGGCGATGTGCAGAGAACGCACCAGCGGCGGGCCCGCCGGTTCGCCGCCGCCCGCGAGGATCTTCGCGGCGTTGGGCAGCGCCATGAAGCTTCCGCGCGCGCTCACGTCGGGGGGTGCGCTCGAGGTCAGCTCCACCTCATAGACACCGGGAGGGAAGCCGCCCCCCTGCTCGGCATCCGGCTGCTCATCGGAAGGCGCCTCCGCGGAGTCCACCGCCTCGGGCACGCCGGCGGGCGGGTAGATGCTGAAGCGCCCGCAGGCGTGACCGGCATCGGGCGCGCGCTCGAGATCACGCAGTTCGAGCGGGCCAAGCTCTTCCCCATCATGCCACCAGCGCGCGGACAGCGGCGCGTCCGGCGCGACGCGGCTGAGTTCGTAGAAGCAGTACACCGGCGTGGACTGGGTGGGGATGATGTCCGCGGTGCGCTCGGGTCGCTCGGGAGTGGGGGAGAAGAGCAGACGCGTCTGGTATTCCTCGATCACAGCCACCGTCTCGGGCGGTGAGCTGATGGCCGTGCGCTCATCAGCAGGCTTGCGGCCGACCACCAGCGCGACTGCCGCCCCGAGCAGCGCTCCCAGCAACGCCAGGAAGCAACCCGCGACCCATGGCCGGCGCCGGCCACGCGCAGGCTTCGCCGGCGGGGCTGCAGCGGGCCCGTCGGGGCCGTTCGCCGCGATCTCGCCGATGATGCCGTCGTCGGCCTTCGGACCGGATGAGGGATCCTCAGGTGGCGGCTTGTCGGTCATGATGGGTACGGGCCCTCCTGGTAATCTTGTTACTCCTGGTCGGGCGAGATCGAGCGGAAGAGTTCCACCCACTTGCGCAGTCCGGTCTCGACCGGTTCAATGTCCGCGATCTCGTATTCCAGGGCGTAGTCGCCGTCGTAGCCGTTGCCCTCAAGCGCCTCGACCACCCAGGCGGGATCGACCTCACCTTCACCCAGGTGGGTGCGTTCGAAGCCGTCGGCGGTGGGGCGGCCGTCCTTGATGTGCACGTGAACGATCCACTCACCGAACTCCTCGAAGGCCGCGCGATAGTCAACGCCGGCGTGCAGCAGGTTGCAGGGCTCGTAGAGGACGCCGAACCAGGGGGAGCCGACGGCCTCACACAACTGCGTCGCGTGTTGGGGGTTGCCGGCGATGCTGCCGCGGTGGTTCTCCATGCCCAGCAGGACGCCCGCCTCCGCGGCGTAGTCCGCACTCTTGCCCAACAGCGGCGCGATGCGGTCAATGATGGCCGGGTCCTCACCGGTGCCGGGGAGGACGCGGATCGAGCGACAGCCCAGCTCGGCCGCGGCGTCGATAATGGCGAACATCCGTGCGAGTTCCGCTTCCCGCTCGGCGGGGTCGTCGGATGCGAAGGCGGCGCCGGGGTACGTGCCGAGGTTCGCGATGGCGACGCCGATGCGTTCGGCACCGGCCTGGATGGCAGCGACGGCCCGGGCGTCGGCGTCTTCGGGGAAGTGGGGGGTGCGGCCCCACAAGTCGGCGCGGTAGACGCCCGAGTCGGCCAGCACCTGCAGGGCATACTCCCAGGGATGCTCGCGCAGCGGGTAAGTGCAGGCAGAGATGCGGTTGATGTCCATGGGCGGCCTCCTCAGGCGGCGGGTCGGCGCGGCAGGGAGAGAACTTCGCGAGGCAAGCGCCTGAGTCCTCCGCTCCACCCAGCCGGCCCGAGGTGGGGGAGGAGCGAAGCGGCGGGTGGGTCAGGCCTCGGCGTCCACGGGCAGGCAGATGGAGAAGGTTGAACCGCGCCCTTCCTCGCTCTCGAGCTCGATGCGGCCACCGAGCATGGTGACAATCTGGCGGGTCATGAACAGGCCCAGGCCGAGCCCGTCGGTGGCGGGGCCCTCGACGTGCTCGGGGCCACGGACGAACTGCTGGAAGATGCGCTCCTGGAACTCGGCGGGGATACCGCGGCCGGTATCCGAGACGGTGATGCGGACCTCGTCGTCGGTGCGCGTGGCGCTCAGAGCGATGCTGCCGCCGGCGTCGGTGTATTTGATCGCGTTATCGCCGAGGTTGTGCAGGACGTCCTCGAGGCGGGCGGGGTCGGCGTTGATGGCGGGCAGGTCGTCGGCACAGGTGGCGGTGAAGGTGAGATCCTTGCCTTCGGCGCGGATGCGCAGGGACTCGGCGACGCGGTCAACGATCTCATAGAGGTTGACGGGCTCGAGGCTGAGCTGAGCGCCGCCCTCCTCGAGCGCGGCGAGGTCGAGGAACTGGCGGGCGAGGCGGAGCATGCGGTCCACTTCGCGGTCGAGGATGTCCACGAGGCGGCCGGCGCCCTCGTCGGTGAGTTGCCCGGCCAGTTCGCCGAACACCGAGGCGATGGTCTTGAGGGTGGTCAGGGGCGAGCGGATCTCGTGCGAGAGGAAGCGCGCGCCGGTGGCGTGGGCGCGGGCCAGCAGCTTGAGGTCGGTGATGTCCTGGCAGATGATCAGGTGGGCGATGCGCCGCCGGAGGGCGTCGTCCACGCGCACGGTGGTGACGCGCAGCTCGAGGTGCTCGCGGGCATCGACCTCGATGTCGCGCGGGCGCTGGTCATCGGGTGAGGCGCTGACGATGCGCCTGAGGGCCTCGTAGCGCGGGCCATCGGGGAGGCGATTGATGTCCAGGCCGACGATCTCACCAACGGGAAGGGCCACGAAGCGCTCGACCTGCGGGTTGACCAGTCGGATCATGCCCGTGCTGTCGATGAGCAGCACGGCTTCGTCCATGAAGCGCACGATCAGTTCGTTGGTGCGGCGCTCGCGCTGGAGCACGGAGGTCTGGCCGACCGCGACCCAGCCGACGGCGATGAGGGCGAAGCTGAGGCCGGCCAGGCGCCAGATGTGGGCGTCGGTGAGGGGCTGACCGATGGTGAAGGCGACCAGCAGCAGGACGATGACGCCGGTGGCGAGCGCGACCGCGTTGCGGCTCATGCCCATGGCGGTGCAGGTGAAGATGATGGGCACGATGAGGATGGCCACGAAGGGGCTACTGATGCCGCCGGTGCCGAGGACGAAGAGGGCCAGCCAGGTGATGTCGCCGAGCATGATCACCAGCGCGCCGACGTCCATGCGACCGGCCTGGTGGATGTGGTTCCAGTGGGCGGCGTAGCGCGTCCACATGGTGAGGAACACGCCGATGATGAGGCCGGTGTACACCGCCAGCGAGCTGGTCATGCGGGCGGGGGAGGTGAGGGCCACGATCAGGATGAGGAAGAGCAGGGCGATGCGTACGGTGTCCGCGGCGCGGACCAGCGACAGCTCATAGAAGCCGGCTTCGGCGGCGGCGAGACCGTTGCCGTTGCCGCTTGCGACCGTAGCGGTCGGTCGGTCCTGCGCAGACATCTGCGATTCCCCCTGTGCAAGGGCGCTTCGCCGAGGGTGGCGGAGCTTGAGTGCTGCGACGGCAAGCGTCAGGGACGTCAAACTGCTTCCCATGACGCTCACTTCTCTGCGCTTTTGCGCTATTATACACATACATGCCCGATTCGCGCAAGGAAGATATGGAGGCGGCGAGCGCAGAGTGGGGGAGGGCAGCGGCCCCCGCAGTAGTTGCGGGGGCCGCGTGGAGCGTCTCAGGCGATGCCGATGCGCGTCAGGAGGTAGGCGCCGGGATCTCGGCGGTGCCGCCCATGTAGGGGCGCAGGACGTCCGGGATGGTCACAGAGCCATCGGCCTGCTGGTAGTTCTCAAGCACGGCGGCGAGGCAGCGGCCGGCGGCGAGGCCCGAGCCGTTCATGGTGTGCACGAAGCGCGGCGACGCGTCGGGCTGGGGGCGGTAGCGGGTGTTGCACCGGCGCGCCTGGAACTCACCGTACTGGCTGCACGAGCTGATCTCGACCCAGCGGTCCATGCCCGGCATCCACACCTCGAGGTCGTAGGTGCGCTGGGGCTGGAAGCCCATGTCGCCGGTGCAGAGGATGACGCGCCGGTAGCGCAGTTCCAGGCGCTGGAGGATGGCCTCGGCGTTGAGGGTAAGCTGCTCGAGTTCGTCATCGGCGCTCTCGGGCGTCACGAACTTCATCAGCTCGACCTTGTTGAACTGATGCAGGCGGATGAGCCCGCGCGACTCCTGGCCGGCCGAGCCGGCCTCGCGCCGGAAGCTGGCGGTGTAGGCGGTGTAGTACTTCGGCAGCTCCTCGGCCGAGAGGATCTCATCCCGGTGGATGTTGGTGAGCGGCACCTCGGCGGTGGGGATGAGGTAGAGACCCTCGCGGGTCTTGAACTGATCCTCCTCGAACTTGGGCAGCGTCGCGGTGCCGATGAGGGCGCGCTCGTTGGCCAGGTAGGGGGGGAGCACCTCGGTGTAGCCGTGCTCGCGGGTGTGCGTGTCGAGCATGAAGTTGATGAGTGCGCGCTCGAGTGTGGCGCCCAGGCCCATGTCCATGACGAAGCGCGACGAGGCGATGGTGGCGGCGCGCTCAAAGTCGAGGATCCCCAGGCGCACGCCCAGCTCCCAGTGGGGCAGAGGCTCGAAGTCGAAGCTCGGGGCCTCGCCGTGCTGGTAGAGCACCGGGTTGTCGGCGTCGGAATCGCCCTCGGGGACCTCGGGGTGCGGGATGTTGGGCAGCTCGAGCATCATGGCGTCGAACTCGGCCTGGACCTGCTCGAGTTCGGCCTCCTGCTCGTTGATCTGTCGGGAGATCTCGGCCACCTGCTGCTTGAGCTGCTCGGCGCGGTCGCGGTCGCCGGCGCGGTAAGCGTGGCCGATCTGCTCGGACAGGCGGTTCTTCTCGGCGCGCAGGTTCTCGACCGCCAGCAGCTCGCGGCGCCGCGCCTCCAGCTCGATGAGGCGGTCGAGGTC
>CAZTZN010000183.1:0-9129 GCA_964617715.1 uncultured Armatimonadia bacterium
ACGACCACGGCGCCGGGGAACGGCAGGCCGCGTGGTGCCCCCCTGCGGTCATGGGAGACGGCAAAGGCCGGGCCGGGTGATACGCTCCGTCCATGGGCCGGGATGTTCGCCCCTGCTCGGGCGGCTCACACCATTGATCGCCCGTCGAAATGCCCGGGCAGTTCCTCGCCGAGGAGCGACAACACGGTGGGGGCTCCGTCCTCGACGCGCGGCGTCCGGGCGGCGAACTGCCGCCCCCGGATCAACCAGAAGGCGTCGCCGAAGGTGTGCATGCCCGTGATCGGGCTGGAGGTGAACAGCTCGTCGCCCGAGAGGGTGCTCTTCAAGTCGTACCCATCGCGCGGGATCGCCAGCAGGTCCGGCGCGCGCCCCAGCGCCGCGCCGTGCCAGAGTTCCTCGCGGGTGAGCACGCCGCCCATCACCGGCCCGCCGGTGTCGGGATCGGTCAGTTGCATGAGGCCGTCCGCGATCTCGTTGCGCAGCGCCTCGTACTCGGCGCCCGGCTCCACGCTCCCGCGAGGCTCGCGCCCGCGCAGATTGACGAAGATGCGTCCGGGCGTCATCGAGAACACTCGTGTGTTCTCGTCTACCTGCGTCAGCTTCGCCTCGTCGCTCGGAGGCACGCTCAAATACCCATGCGCGCGCAGCCACGCGTCGATGTTGATCTCGTGCACCGTGCGCGTGAAACCGTGATCGCTGAGCAGCAGCAGCTCGACGTCATCACCCACGGCCGCCGCGATCTCGCCGACCGCCGCATCAACCCGGGCGTAGTAGTCCACGAAGCGCGGAGCGTAGTCGGGATCATCGTCCGCCCACTTGCCCCACACGAAGTGATTGATGCGATCGGTGCCCATGATGTGCACCATCGCATACGACCACGGCTCAGTCGTCAGCAGATCATTGGCGCCGGCCACGCGTCCTTTGAGCGTGGCGTCAAGGTCCTCGAGCAGTAGGTCCAGTGACTGCCGCGCCTGCCACGGGTCGATGTCAATACGATAGCCCAGGCGTTCCAGCCGCGCGGCCAGCTCCGGCGGATGGGTCGCCCCCTCGAGCTTCGGCGCCAGGAAGCCGCCGACCAGCAGCCCGTTGATCTCCGGTGGTGGTGAAGTCACCGGCACGTTCATGATGATGACGCGATGCCCACGCTCGCCGAGGATGCGCCAGATCTGCGGCACCTGCACGTAGCGCGTGCCCGTGATGTACTGCCGGTAGGTGCCGGGCTCGCGATCGACGAAGCCGAAGACGCCGTGGGCGCCCGGATTCACGCCGGTGACGAACGAGGTCCACGCCGCGCACGAGACCGTGGGTTGCGTGGACTCGGCCGGACGCAGATCACCCGAGGCAGCGATCTCCGCCAGATTCGGCATGACGCCGCGCTCGATCAGCTCGGTCAGCAGCGAGTGCGGCACCCCGTCCAGGCCGATGACCAGGACGCGCTTGTGAGCCGACCGGCGCCGGAAGAGCCCCAGCATGGCTACTCACCCGCCTGTCGCAGCGTCACTCCGGACTCAAGGTGAC
This sequence comes from uncultured Armatimonadia bacterium, assembly GCA_964617715.1. Lineage (GTDB taxonomy): Bacteria > Armatimonadota > Zipacnadia > Zipacnadales > UBA5352 > JALGVA01. The sequence goes on from CAZTZN010000183.1 coordinate 1,519, forward strand.
CCAGCTCAACCAGCCTGGCCATCACCGCGTCCACGCACTCCTCAATCGAGCACTCAGCCGTCTTCACGTGCACCTCGGGGTTCACAGGCGCCTCATAGGGCTGGTGCATGCCGGCGATGTCATTGACCTCGCCGCGTGCCGCCCGGGCATAGAGGCCCTTGGGGTCGCGCTGCTGGCAGACCTCGAGGGGAGCATCCACGAACACTTCGACGAACTTCTCGCACCACGCGCGCCCGCGGTCGCGGTACGCCTGCTTGGGCGCCACCGCGGCGATCATTACGTTCGCGCCGTAGCCCGCAAGCTTCTGCGCGAACCACGCCAGGCGCTTGGTGTTCTCATCACGGGCCTCCTCGGTGTACCCCAGGTTCGGACTCAGGTTGGCGCGCACTTCGTCCGCGTCCAGGTTCTCGACTGGCAGACCCATGGCTTCCAGCCGCTCCTGTACCGCCGCCGCCAGCGTGGATTTGCCCGATGCGGGAACTCCCGTGAACCAGATGACAATGCCCTTACCCATCGTGTTCTCCTCGTATGGAATCTGTGAACGCCTCACGACACGAACGGATCGCCGATCTCCTGGATGATCTCGAACACCTCGGGGCGCATGACCTCAGGCCGGGGCGCGACGCCCTTCTGGATCATTGCGCGGATCTCGGTGCCCGAGAACGACAGGCAGGTCTCGCCCTGATGCGGGCAGGTGCGGTTGCTCGCCACGCGCCCGCAGGTGCAGCAGTACCAGAAGTCGCCGCGGATGGTGATCGGCTGGATCTCCAGCTCACCGGCCATCGCCTCAAACTTCTCGATGGCCTCCTCCTCGCCGTAGTAGTCCCCCACCCCGGCGTGGTCGCGGCCGATGATGATGTGGGTGCAGCCGTAGTTCTTGCGCATGATCCCGTGCAGGATCGCTTCCTTGGGGCCCGCGTAGCGCATCTCGGTCGGCAGGATATTCAGGAAGACGTGGTCGGGGTTGAAGTAATTGGCGATGAGCGCCTCATAGGCCGCGATGATGATCTCGTCGCGGAAATCGCCCGGCTTCTTCTTCCCGATGATGGGCTGGATCATCAGCCCATCCACCAGCCCCAGCACGGTCTTCTGCAGGTCCTCGTGCCCGGCGTGCGGGACGTTGCGCGTCTGGAAGGCGCACACCGTGCGCCAGCCGCGCTGCTCGAACACTGTGCGCGTCTCCGCCGGGAAGAGATTGTACTTCGCGAACGGCCCGCGGCCGTCGTCGATCAGGTCTACCGTCCCCCCTACCACCCAATCGCCACGCGCGTGGTAGCCCGCCACGCCCGGGTGAGCCGTATCGGCTGTGCCGAAGACCGACTCGGCCGCCGCAGCCTTGTCCCACTCGTAGACTTCGCTCACTGTCAGCAGCGCGACCGGCCTGTCGGGTTCCGACTGTGCGACCAGCACGACCTCCTGGCCGTCCGCAACCGCCCTGGGGTTGTCCACGGTCAGGAAGATCGGGATGGTGAAGATGGTGCCATCGGGCAGGCGCTCATCGTTGACAATGCCGGCGAACTGCTCGCCGGTCACGAAGCCCTCCAGCGGGCTGAACACCCCGCGCGCCAGGTTGCGCGCGTCACCGGCGATCTCATCGGGCACCACCAGGGTCGGCAGATGGGACAACTGCTTCATCAGATCCTCGCGGGCCTCACCGACGAGGACCCGGTTGACCAGCTTGCCACCGTGTGGGGCGATCATCTCTGCACACAGACTCCTTCCGTGCGTCTGGCGGAACGGTCCGGGCAACTTTACACTATTATAAGAGTGCTCGTCAAGTCCCCTGGCGGCCATGTGCGCAGTCTGTGAGCACCGCCCCATGACGGTCTCCCCTGGGAGGCTCATACTCGCAGCCGGATGTGTCTCGAACGAATATTCGTATGCACTTGACTCCGCCCGCGCGGCCAGCTATCATACGAACTACTGTTCGACACGAGAGGGGACGCACGCATGGAGCATCTGCTGAACCACATAACCGGCTGCGACCTGGCGCTCGGCCTGGTACTGCTCGTCCTTTATCTGTGGCAGGACCCGAAGACCAACCCAACAGACAGACCTCAAGGGGGGCTGGACACGAACGCCGCAGACTGATAGGATAGTGAGGAGGAATCGCGGGTGTAGGCGGCGAACTCGCAGCTACGCCTCGAACGCGGTCGGGACAAGGGGAGAAACGCCTTGAAGGCTGTCTACCTCATTGTTGCGCTCATGATGCTGCTTGTCGTCGTGCTCTCGGCGTGCGAGGGCGGGGCCCTGCCTTACAACATCGGAGACGGTACCAACGATGGTGGTGGCACCACGCCTCCCGACAACGGTGGCGACAACGGCGGCACGACCCCACCCCCTCCGCCACCCGTTGATGGCGGCCAGGATCTCACCCCCCCCAACCCGCCGGTCATGTAGTCAAGCGCACAGGCACATGAATCGAGGAGCACGCCCGGCAACGGGCGTGCTCTTTCGCCTTCGGGCCGGGGCCTGCTACTCGCCGACCGCCGCCGACAGCTCCCCCCCGACCGACAGGTTGAGCGCCGGCGAGGCCCACAGCCAGCCGGTCGGCAGCTCCATGGGCAGCGTGCGCGATTCGACGCGGTTGCGCAGCAGCTCCTCGGTCAGCCCCAGCGGCAGCGCCTCATCCACCAGCGTCATGGTGTGGCGCAGATAGTTGGCGAAGCGCATCTCCCCCACGGCGGTGATCTCGTGCCGGCCTGGAATCCGGCGCTCGTCAAGCTGGTCCACGCGCGCGCGCGACTGCGTGACCTCCTGCGTCACCCGGCGACCGCCCACTTGCTCCGCGAAGTCCTTCAGGCTGCCGAACTTCGCCGCCGGCTGCACCTCGACCAGCAGGGCGACGCGCACATCGAACAGCGGCTCGGGCAGTCGGTAGGTCTCGCGCCGCCCGTAGACGGTCAGCATCAGCGAGTCCATGTTCCCTTCGGCGTACCACGCCAGTACGCCGGGCTTGACCTCAGTGCGCGGTGTCCTCCCCACGGCCACGTCCAGGATCTTTACACCCACGAACGAGCTGCCCCGCTGCACCGCGACGATCCCGTTCTGCCCCACCGCCTCAGGCTCACCGATCCACTCGTGGCGACCGACGATTACCCGGTCGATCTGATCGCGCCGACCCAGCACCCCGCGCACCGCCGCCTGCTGTCGCAGACCCACGCCGATACCATCGAAGTTGAAGCTGCACAGCGCCAGCGACCCGCTCTGCACGCTCTGTACCGTGGCCGGACCGCCCACCAGGTAGAAGTAGCTGGTCGGCCGCTCGGGCAGGTCGCAGGTGGCCAGCACGGGGATCGACGAGCCGTCCACCGGCCCGCTCATCGTCCCCAGCGACATTCCCGGCGCGATCCAGGTGCAGGTGCTGTTGGCTTCGGCCCCTTCCCCTTCGGCGGCCGGCGTGCGCGTGCGCACCTCCGTGGCCGGCCGCGGACCCTCGGCCAGCGAGACCATCTCAGGCGGCAGGACGTACTCCGACAGCGCGAAGTACATCGCCAGCGGCGAGGCGTCTCGGCACGCGGCCACCGCCGAGGGCAGATCGCACGCCAGCAGGTAGCGACTCACGCCGCTCTGCCCCAGGTAGTCGGCGGCATAGGCCGAGCCGATTGCGCCGGTGATCATCGCCGACTCCGGGGCGTAGCGCTGCAGCATGTCCGCGTAGTAGATGCGCAGTGCCAACGCGGCCGCCGCACGCGCCTGATCATCGAGCGCGTACTGCCACGCCCAGCGCAGCCCCCCGATGCGCAACGCGTCGAAGGTGGGACTGTGCACGCCGTCGAGACCACGCGCACGGAGCCGATTGAGGATCGCGTTGACGGCCTGCGCGGCTGCGGCCTGCGCGTCGGTGTCGTCAACTACCGCCGCCAGACTGCACACCGCCCCCGCCCACATGGCCAGGCCGAAGCCCTGCCTGGACCGCTCGGGAGCGACCAGCAGCCCGTCGAGCGCCATGCGTACCGACTGCCGCACCCGCGCCTGCACGAGCGGGTCCGCGACCGTGCGTGCGACGTACGCAAGTGCGGGGGCGAGGTAGGTGGTGCCGACGGCGTCGGGCGCGGCCGACTCATCGCCCATCCAGGGGAACAGCCCGCGCGTGGGCGAACCCTCCTCGCTGTCCTGCCGGGCCAGCACCGCGTCGATCACCTGCAGGGCGCGCTCACCGTGCTCGCCCGCGGCCAGCAGCGCCGCCGCGTAATTCAGGCTGCTCTCCGCAACGTTCAGCCGCCCGTTGCGGTCCCGTACCAGGTGACTGGCGTCGTCGTAGTAGGTGATCTCATCCCGCCGGTCGTACAGCTCATCGCCGTAGCTTGCGGCCAGCACCGCCAGGTGCGTTCCGTACTCGGCCGCCGATCCCGGTGCGGCGACACCTCCTACCGCGGCCAGCACCGCAGGCAGCCAGCACAGCCACCAACGCATCCTCATCAGGCTCCTTCCGTGCGGACACGCAGCGTGGGGCGCCCGCGTGTACATCTGCGACAATAGACCACCCGTGCCCTCCCAATGTTTCGCCGCCGGATACGAAAGGGCCGCCATGGAGGTACCATGGCGGCCCGTGCCTGCAGCGCTGCGCGCACCCGTTGCTGTCGATGCGCTCACCGGCTAACGCTTCGAGAACTGCTTGCCGCGCCGGGCCTTGCGGAAGCCGGCGTGCTTGCGCTCCTTGACCCGCGGATCACGGGTAAGCAGCCCCGCCGGTCCGAGCACCGCCCGGTAGTCGGGGTTGGCGTCCACGAGCGCCTTGGCGATGCCATGCCGCACCGCGCCTGCCTGGCCGGACAGCCCGCCCCCGAGTACCACGCACCGCACGTCATAGCGCTCCTCGGTCTCGGTCGCCACCAGCGGCTCGCGCACCAGCACGGCCAGCCGGTCGCGCTTGAGGTACTCGCGTGCGGGCTGGTCGTTGATCGTCACCTGGCCCGATCCGCCCGGGATCAGCCAGACCTTCGCCACGGCGGACTTGCGCCGCCCGGTTCCATAGCCTTCGTAGTTCGGCATGCTGTCCTCCTGCGTCCTCTCGCTGTTCGCCCTGCCCCTATGCCTCCGGCAGCGGCTGCGGCTGCTGCGCCGAATGCGGGTGCTCCGACCCCGCGTAGACCTTGAGCTTCCTGAGCATCTGCCGACCCAGCGGGTTGTGCGGCAGCATCCCGCGCACCGCCTGCCGGATGACCTCCTCGGGCTTGGTCTTGATCAGGTCGCCGTAGGAGCGCGACCGCAGGTGCCCGGGGTAGCCGGTGTGCCAGTAGTGTATCTTGCCCTCGGGCTTGTTGCCCGTTAGCTCAATCCCGGCGGCATCCACCACGATGACGTGATCACCGCAGTCCACGTGCGGAGTGTAGCAGGGCTTGTGCTTGCCGCGCAGCACCGCCGCGATCTGCGTCGCCAGCCGGCCGAGCACCCGGCCCTGCGCGCTGACGATGTACCAGTCGCGCTGCACCTCGCCTGGCCTGGCCGAGACCGTCTTGTTGTTCATGCGCCCTTCCTCCTAAGCAGCGAAGGCGGCTGTGCCTCGCCTCAGTAGATCACTTTGATCAGCGACAGGCCCTGGGGCGGAGCCACCAGTGGCACCCGCCGACGGTCGCGTCCCTCCAGGATCAATCCCACCTGCTCAAGCGCGAGCCGGCCGCGCCCGACCTCCACCAGCGTCCCCACGATACGGCGCACCATCATGTACAGGAAGCCACTGGCCTCCGCACGTATCTCCACCATCTCGCCCTGACGCTCCACATCGAGACGGCGCAGCTCGCGCACCGTGTCCGTCACCGATCCCCCCGACGAGCTGTAGGCCACGAAATCGTGGGTCCCCAGCAGGCGCTCGGCCCCCTCACGCATGAGTGCCACGTCGAGCGGCTGGGGCACGTGCCAGGCGTAGCGGCCGATGAACGGCGACGGCAGTTCGCGATTGAGTATCCGGTACCCGTAGAGCTTGCCCACCGCGTCGTAGCGCGGGTGGAAGTCCGCCGGCACCTCGACCGCGCTCACCACGCTTACCGCGTTGGGGAGCAGGTCGGTCAGCGCACCGGCGAGGTGCTCGATCGGGATCGGCCTGTCGGTCTCAAAGGTCGCGGTCTGTCCCAGGGCATGGACGCCGGCGTCGGTACGGCCCGCGCCGGTGATGGTCGTGTCCTCACCCAGCAGCTCGCTGAGCGCGCGCTCCAGCTCCTCCTGGACGGTCGGCAGCCCGGGCTGGCGCTGGAAGCCATGGTAGTCGGTGCCGTCGTACTGCACCACGAGCAGCACCCGTCGCATGGCGCCTCCGTCGCGGACGTCAGTCGGTCAGCTCGAGGATCGCCATCTGAGCATTGTCGCCGGCCCGCCGGCCCGCGCGGATTACGCGCGTGTAGCCGCCGGCGCGGTTGGCGTAGCGCGGCGCGATCTCCTCGAACAGGTGAGCCACGAGTTCCCGGTCGCGCACCTTACGCAGCACCCGCCGGCGCGCGTGCAGGTCTCCGCGGCGCGCGGTGGTGATCAGCCGCTCGGCGATCCGCTGGGTCTCCTTGGCCTTCTGCAGCGTCGTCTTCACCCGGCTGTGGCGGAACAGCGCGTCCACCTGACTCAGCAGCATGGCCATGCGCTGGTCGGCCGGACGGCCGAGCTTCCGGTGGTCCTTGCGATGTCGCATGGTTTCGTCCCTCGCAAGCGGCGCGTGTCGCCGCGGTCTGGTCTAGCCGTCCTCTTCCTCCACCAGCTCCTCAGCGGCGGCCGGCTCACTGAGGCTCAGTTCCAGGGCGGCGAGCTTCTCGATAACCTCTTCGAGTGACCGCTTGCCGAAGTTGCGGATGCTCAACAGATCATCCTCGGTCTTCTCCAGCAGCTCACCGACCGTGTCGATATTCTCCTTCTTCAGGCAGTTGAAGGTCCGTACCGAGAACTCCATCTCCTCGATGGGATAGGCGAGGATCTGGTTGCGGACCTCCTCCTCCTGCGGCACCGCTTCCTCTTCTTCGACCTCGGGCAGTTCGATCTCGCTGAAGATAGTGATGTAACGCACCAGGACCTCGGCCGCCTTGCGCACCGCGTCATCCGGCTTGATGGTGCCGTCCCCCCACACCTCGAGCATCAGGCGGTCAAGGTCGGTGCGCGCCCCCTTGCGCGTGGGCTCGACGCGATAGGTGCAGCGCGCGATGGGCGAGAACAACGCATCCAGCGCGATCACGTCGCCCGGGCGCTTCTCGCGCCCGGGTTCCTCGACCGGCCGGTAGCCGGTCGAGCGCTCGATCCACAGGTCGATGAGCAGCGTCGAGTCGTCCTCGGTCAGGGTGGCGATGTGGATATCAGGGTTGATGATCTCCACGCCCGGCGGGCACTTGATGTCCCCTCCCAGCACCTCGCCCTTGCCCGCCGCCTCGATGTGCGCCACCAGCTCTTCGTCCTCCTCGCCCTCATCATGCACCTTGATGGCGAGTTCCTTGATGTTCAGGCACAGCTCGGTGGCGTCCTCGTAGACGCCGTCGATAGTCGTGAACGCGTGCGGCACGCCCTCGATGCGCACATCAGTAACCGCTGCGCCCGGGATGTGCGCCAGCAGTACGCGCCGGAACGCATTACCCAGGGTATGACCAAAGCCACGCTCCAGCGGCTCGATGGCGAACTTCCCGTACTTGTCGGAAAGCT
>CAZTZN010000184.1:0-9020 GCA_964617715.1 uncultured Armatimonadia bacterium
CACGGGGAGGCGGGCGGGAGGAGGGGCCCCGCCAGAAAGCCCCACGATTTCCGTCAGGGAATTGAAACAGCAGGACGTCAGGGACCTGGGTGTAGCGGGGCGCCCCGCAGAAAGCCCCACGATTTCCGTCAGGGAATTGAAACCTCCGCTCCCGCTGTGCCGCCGACACTCCTGTCGGCGGGACGAAGGCGCATGCGGCAGGGACCTGCCGCCTTGATGCAGGCCACCGCCCTCCTCAGAGCGAAGCTACCCCCCGCCGCGATGTGACGCTCCCGGAGGTGACCGATCCTGCGCACCAACCTGCTGCTGAGCCTCACCGCGCTGGTGGCGGTGGCATCATGCGCGCACGCCGTCGAGCTGGTCCGCGACCACGAGCCGGTCGCGAGCATCGTCGTCCCCGATCAGCCGCTGCCGGTGGAGAGCTTCGCCGCCGGGGAGCTGCAGCACCATCTCGAACGTGCCACCGGCGCCACGCTGCCCATCGTGCCCGAGGCTGAGGCCGACCTCGATGCGAGCCTGGTGCTGATCGGCGCCTGCCGCGCAACCGCCGAGGCGGGCGTGGTCCCCGACGAGCTGCCCATCAACGGCTACATCATCCGCGCCGACGCGCGCCGCCTCTACCTCGCCGGCGATGACACCGACGGCCCGGCCGCGTGGATCCTGCACAACAACCGCACGCGCGTGGGCACCATGTTCGCGGTCTATGAGCTGCTTGACCGGCACCTGGGCGCGCGCTGGCTGTGGCCGGGGCCCCTGGGCGAGGTCATCCCCGAGCGCGCCGACATCGCCTTCGACGACCTCGACATCGCCGGCCGGCCCGCCTTCGTGCACGCCCGCTGGCGCGATGGCGGCGCCACCGTCGCCGGCACCGACGGCTGGGCCTCACCCGAGAACCGCAGCCGCTTCATCTCCGCGCAGGGCGCCTGGCTGCGCCGCCACCGCTTCGCCCTGGGCACCAACATGGACATGGCCCACGCCTTCACCACCTGGTGGGAGCGCTACGGCGAGGACCACCCCGAGTATTTCAACCTCCTCCCCGACGGCACGCGCCGCTCCGACCCGACCTATCACGGCGGCGCCTCGCGGCTCATTGCCATGGACGTCTCCGAGCCCGCCTTCCACCGCGCCATCGTTGACAACTGGCTCGCCACCCGCACTCCCGAAGACCCGAACATCGACGCCAGCGAGAACGATACTCCCGGCAAATGCACCTGCGAGCGCTGCCTGTCGTGGGACGTCCCCGATCCTGACCTCGAGATCCCCTGGGATGAGCGCCTGGAGCACGCGCGCGCGGCCTTCGACGCCGGTGAGGGCGACTGGTACCGCTACCTGGGCAGCCTCTCCGACCGCTACGCCCGGTACTTCCTGGCCGTGCAGGCCGAGGCGCGCAAGATTGACCCCGACGCCATCGTCATGGGCTACGCCTACGCCAACTACCGCCTGCCCCCACGCCGGACCATGCTCAACGATCACATCTACATCGGCATCGTGCCCGCAATCATGTTCCCGTGGACCGAGCAGGGGCGCGCGGAGATGCGCGCGCAGTGGGACGGCTGGGCCGCCACCGGCGCGCGCCTGATGCTGCGTCCCAACTACATGCTCGAAGGCCACAACCTGCCCATATACTTCGCGCACCACCTCGGTGAGGAGTTCAGCCACTGCGCGCACAACGGAATGATCGCCACCGATTTCGATTCCCTCACCGGCCAGTACGCCACCCAGGCGCCCAACCTCTACATGCTCGCGCGCCTCACCGCCCGACCCGACCTGACCCCCGAGCAGGTCCTTGACGAGTTCTACGCTGCCTTCGGCCCGGCGGCGGAGCAGGTGCGCGCCTACTTCGAGCACTGGCGCGCGGTCTCCGACGCGGTCACCGAGCCCATCGAGGGCCTGCACTGGTCGTACTTCTACCGCGAGGCCCACCGGATCTTCACGCCCGAGGTCATCGACCGCGGCGAGACGCTGCTCGCCGCCGCCGAGCAGGCCGCCGCCGGCGATGAGACCGCCCTCGCCCGCGTGCGGTGGCTCCGGAAGGGTCTGCGCAACGCCCGCCTGACTCTCGAGGTGCAGCGCGCCTACCAGGCCTTCCGCGAGACCGGCACCATCGCCCCCTATCGCGACGCGATCACCGCCCTCGACGACTACCGCGCTTCCATCGAGGGTGACCTGGTGTGCAACATGGCCTACCTCGCATGGGCCGAGGTGCGCACCTGGGACCGCGAGCTGCTGCGCCTCATGGCCCGGCCCGGCGACCCGCTGCCCGGCCCGTGGCGCTTCGCCTGGGACCCCGACGGGGTCGGTGAGCAGCAGGGCTGGTTCGCCGCCGACTTCCCCGACGCCGACTGGCCCGAGACCGAGATCAGCGCCCCGTGGGAGCAGCTCCCCGTCGGCCAGAAGTGGCGCGCCGAGCACGGAGCCGACTACGACGGCCTCGCCTGGTACCGCACCGGCTTCGCCGCGCCCGACGACCTCGCGGGCCGGCGCGTGCGGCTCATCTTCGGCGCCGTCGATGAGGCCTGCGTCATCTGGCTCAACGGCCGGCGCATCCTCGACCGCCCCTACCCCTTCGAGGGCGACACCGACTCGTGGCAGAAGGCCTTCGAGGTGGACATCACCGACGCGGTCCACCCCGGCGCGGGCAATGTGCTGGCGGTGCGCGTCGAGGACAACGCGGGCGCCGGCGGCATCTGGCGCCCGGTCTGGCTGACCACCGCCGCCGAACGCGCCGATGACCGGGCCAACCTCGTGACCGACGGCGGCTTCGAGGAGCAGTCCGGCGCGTGGCACAAGAGCGTGATGGCCGGCGACTTCGCCTTCGCGCTGGACACCACGCAGCCGCACGGCGGGCGGCTGTGCGCGAGGATCGAGTGCACCGCTCCCGGCCCGCCGGAGATCGAGGAGCGCATGCGCACCCGCGTGTGGGGGCGCTGGTACCGCACCATCGGCCCGGTCGATCCGGCGAAGACCTACCGCCTGCGCCTGTGGGTGCGCACGTCCGACGACTTCGGCGGGCGCGTCGCCATCTGGATCACCGGCGCGGGCGAAGCGACGATCGCCCAGAACGTGCTCAACACCGAGGGCCTGTGGCGCGAGTTCACCCTCGATGACATCCATCCCAACGCCGACGAACTCGGACTCTACCTCAACCTGATGGACACCGCGGGCACCGCCTGGTTCGATGACGTCGAGCTGGTGGCCGTGCGGTGACCACAGGCGCCCGAAACCATCCGCGCCCGCCGTCCGTCTGACCATGCAGAGGTGTCATGCCATGACCGCCGCAGGCCGCGCCCGCAACCGAACATGCCCTGGACGTCCGGCGCCCTCGCCCGCCATGATCGCACGTATCGCCCTCGCCATCGCCGTCCTCCTCGTCCTGGCCCTGCCCGCACTCGCCGAGGACTTCTGGTTCGCCGAGGCCAGCGACACCCACATCTGCGACCAGCCCGGCGCCGCCCTGGTGCGCGAGGCCATCGCCATGATCAACGCCGACCAGCGCATCGCCTTCAGCCTGTGGCTGGGCGACCTCACCGACCGCTCGACCGCCCCCGAGTTCGAGCTGGCGGAGGCCACGCTATCGCTGTGCGAGAAGCCCTGGCACCCCGTGCGCGGCAACCACGACGTCAAGGACGGCCTCTACGAGCGGCACTTCGGCCCGCTCAACTACGTCTTCGAGCACGAGGGCTGGGTGTTCATCATGCTCGACTCCAACGCCGGCGAGCACACGCTCATCGACGAGGCGCGCATGACATGGCTGCGCGAGCAGCTCGCGGCCATCGACCCCGCCGCGCCCATCGTGCTGTGCTGCCACCACCCGCTGCTGCTCGGCGGCGTTGTCCCGGTCGCGGGCGCGCCCGAGATCCTCGAGCTGTTCAGCGGCCACAACCTGCGCGCGGTCCTCGCCGGGCACCTGCACCTCAACCAGGAGCACACGGTCAAGGGCGTCCTCTACACCGTCACCAATTGCCTGGCCACCGTGCGCGGCAACATCGATGGCGACCCGCGCCGCGGCTACCGCCTCTTTCACTGCGCCGACGGCCAGATCACCACGCAGTTCGTGACCGTGCGGGAGATCGCGGGGGAACAGTGATCTCCACGGCCCGACGCCGTTGACCGCGCGCGTCGGCCTGCCCGTGCGACGGGCGTCCCGCCCGTCGGCCATTCTCCTCTGCCGCGCCCCGCACAGGCGCCTCGCCTGTCGCCGTCGTCGTCGAGCCCCCGCCCGGCGACGCCGCCATGTTCGCCCGCACAGTCATGCAGAGGGGCCGCGACCGGACCATGGTCGGCCTGCTCATCAACGCCGACGCACAGCTCAGCCTCCGCAACGCCCCCGGCCGCACACCACCGCCAACCAGGCGCCCGCGGGCGCACGCGGCGCGGGGAGCCGGCGGCGACCCGCACCGAGGGCGCTGCGGCGCGGATGCCGCGCCACCACCGGCGATGCGCGCCCAGGTCGGTCCGAAGGACCGGACGCAGCGCGCCAGCCGGCCGCGGGCACCTCGCAGCCGGCCCCCCCAACCTCCCGCCTCGTTCCGTGGCCCGGCCACCGGGCTGGTGACGTGCCAAGCGGTCGATGGTCGCCGCTTCCTATTCCTTCTTGCGGCAACCGCAACGACGAGCGCCAGCAAGGCGCTCCCGACCGAGGCGCCAGGGGCACAATGACGAGGGCCCGCGACCGTGGCCCGGGCGCGGCCTGCAACACGCCGCTGAGCCTGCGACGGAAAGAGGCTGCGCGGTCGGACTCCACAGTGCCCGCGGGCGCACGAGGCGCGGGGAGCCCCCGGCGACCCGCACCGAGGGCGCTGCGGCGCGGTTTCCGCGCCACCACCGGCGATGCGCGCCCAGGTCGGTCCGAAGGACCGGACGTAGCGCGCGAGCCGGCCGCAGGCACCCCGCAGCCAGCGCCCACAACGTCCCCCCTCATCGCCCCCGCCCAACGCCGCTGAACTGATCACGCACGCAACCGCCACCGGCGAGCGTGCGTCACAGGCGTGCGCGTGTTCGTGGCGCGAGGCCCTCGTGCGTCACCCGTTGTCATCGGCCCCTCGTGACCGGGCGACTTCGCTCGTGCGCCCACGTGTTGCCCTGGCTTGCAAGTGCCCGCGGGCGCACGAGGCGCGGGGAGCCAGCGGCGACCCGCACCGAGGGCGCTGCGGCGCGGTTTCCGCGCCACCACCGGCGATGCGCGCCCAGGTCGGTCCGAAGGACCGGACGCAGCGCGCCAGCCGGCCGCGGGCACCTCGCAGCCGGCCCCCCCAACCTCCCGCCTCGTTCCGTGGCCCGGCGAGGCATCGTTCCGGGCCTGCCGTCGCCACCCTCAGTGCCGATCGCATCGCCCTCCCTCAGCAATCTCTTGCCGTGGCGCGGTGCCCGTCCCCCTTCATCACCCCCTTTCCGCGGGTCAGGTGCCGGAGACTGGAGCGCGCCCGCTCCTTCCACCGCGTCTCGTTCCCCGCCCCACGCGGGGCCGTGCCATCATACTCCACGGCGCCCGCGGGCGCACGAGGCGCGGGGAGCCGGCGGCGACCGGCGCCGAGGGCGCTGCGGCGCGGTTGCCGCGCCGCCACCGGCGATGCGCGCCCAGGTCGGTCCGAAGGACCGGACGCAGCGCGCCAGCCGGCCGCGGGCACCTCGCAGCCAGCGCCCACAACGTCCCCCCTCATCCCCCCCGCTCCCGAGCGGGTCCGGGGCGCAGCCCCCGGCCGTCGTCGTCGCCGTCTGCGCTCGCCGGCAGCCCTCGCACGCCGACGTGGAAGGTCCTCTCCCCCACTCCGCCGAACCCCGCCGCGGACAGCACTCCGCCACGGGATGTGAGCGCGCATGACCCCCGACCAGTACTTCGCCCGCAAGCGCAAAGTGCATCTCGACATGCACCTGCCCGAGGATGCGCCCGACATGTTCGAGCGCTTCGACGCCGAGCAGTACGTGCGCACCCTCACCGAAGCGCACGTTAACTCCGTCACCATCTTCGCGCATTGCCACCACGGCAATTGCTACTACGATACCGCCGTCGGCCACAAGCATTCGCGCCTGCGCTTCGATTACGTCCGCGAGGTCGCCGCCGAGTGCCGCCGGAGAGACATCGCGGTGATGGCCTACATCTCCTGCGCCTGGAACCATCGCGCCGGCGTCGAGCACCCCGAGTGGACCCAGCGCGACGCCGCCGGCCGGCCCCGCCCGCACCCGCGCTTCTGGTGGTGGATGTGCCTCAACTCCCCCTACGGCCGGTTCATCCGTGACATGACCCGCGAACTCGCCGAGCGTTACCCCATCGACGGCCTGTGGTACGACATCACCTACGTCGCCCCTCCCGCCTGCTACTGCAACTTCTGCCGCGCCGCCTTCCGTGAGCGCCACGGGATCGACATGCCCGTGGACCCCGAGGCCGGCTCGCCCGAGGCGCGCCTCCTCTACGAGTTCCGCATCGGCACCGAGGCCGACTTCCGCGCGGGCCTCGTCGAGCTGGTCAAGTCCATCAACCCCAACCTGCTCATAAGCTGGAACCACGCCGGCGACATCACTCAGTGCTACCTCGACAACGACCTGCGCTCCGACATCCTGTTCCGCGAGGCCCACACCCCGGAGGACTGGCTTCCCGGCTTCCAGGCGCGCTGGTTTCAGCACTTCGATATGCCCTATGAATGCTGTACCTCGCGCTTTCATTACGGTGGCTGGTCGAGTTTCTCCTATAAAAGTAGCGCTAAGTTGCATATTGAGGCGGCAACCGGGCTGGCCCACGGCGGCATTGTGGACATCGGCGACCAGGCCTGCCACGATGGCACCCTCGACCCCGCGGCGTACCGCACCATCGGCGGCGTCTATGAGCGCGCCCGCGCCATCGAGCCCTGGTGCTCGGGGACCCGGAGCGTCCCCAACATCGCCGTCCTGCACTCCTCCCGCACGCACCATCTCGCCCAATGGCTGGAGAGCCACGCCCTGCGGCGGCCGCTCGTCAGCGTCTTCGGCGCCGCACGGGCACTGAGCGACGCCGGCCGCCACTTCGACATCATCTCTGAGCGCGGCCTCGACCGCATCGCCGACTACCACGCGCTGCTGGTGCCCGACCAGCTCGTCCTCACCGACCACGAAGTCGCGCTGCTGCATGACTACGTCGCTTCCGGCGGCGCGCTCATCGCCGCATACCGCTGCGGGATGCGCGACCGGGATGGGGCCGAGGTCTCCCCCACCTTTCTCCGCGAGATCTGCGGCATTGAGCCGGTGCGCTTCGCCGACTACTCCGTCGGCTACGTCTCCGGCTTGCGCTTCGACGTTGATGCTCCCGACGCTCCACTGGTCTTCCGCAGTCCCGGCGAAGCCGGCGCGCCCATCGCGATCCCGGCCCTCGAGTGCGAGCCGATCTCGGCCGAGCTGCTCGCCGACCTCGAACATCCGATCTACGAACGCACCCCCGAGCACTTCTACGCCGCCAACAACCCGCCACCCGCCGGCCCCTCCGGCTTCGGCTCGATCTTCATCAACCGCGTCGGTGACGGCGCGGCGGTCTACTTCCCCTTCGACCTGTTTCGCTTCTTCCAGCTCGATTCGTACCCCCCGCTGCGCAACATCGCCATCGCCATGCTCGACCGGGTCGCGCCCGTCCAGGAAGCCTTCGTGGACGCGCCTGCCCAGGTGGAGGTCATCCTGCGCGAGCGCCCGGGCGCACGCCTGCTCCACCTCGTCAACTACGCCAACGGTCGCTTCGGCCAGGGCTTCAATCCGGTAGTCGTTGAGGACATCATCCCGGTGCATGGGATCCCGGTGCGCCTCCGCGGCGAGGCCATCGCCGTCTTCGAGCGCCCGTCCGGTCGCCCCATCCCCTTCTCGGCTGAAGACGGCTTCACCGGCTTCCTTCTCCCCCGCCTCGACGTTCACGCCATCATCGAGATCCGCTTCGGGAAGATCTGACCCGGAGAATAGAGGCGTCCCCCGGGCGAGCCCGCTGGCCTGCCGCCAGGGCTGCAGGATGACCTGCCGGTTGTGTAAAACCCTGTTGAAGGTTTGGAAAAGTACCCTGTACAGCCCCTGCAATCGCTATCCCGCCCCTCCCGGCCAACCGCTCCCTGATCTCACTGCCGAACCAGGCCCGCTGCGTTCAAGAGGCGTCACCACCCCCGCCAGCACCCGCGCTCGCACGGCGCTGTGCGCGGTATTGCGGCTCGACGCGGCGATGAGCCCGCTTTGTGGACACAACCGCCCTGCGCGTCGCGATTCTCCGCGGCAGCATTGAGGTGTGCTCGCTCCGGCCTGCTCGGTCTGACTCGCTCGCTGCTCCGCCGTCCGCGAATCGCCTTCGCGCCGCTGCCCCACCTGCCGCGATGCACCACACAGCTTCTGTCTGCCCACCCAGACCGCCTCAGAGCCTGTGGATAACTCTGTTGAAGGTGTTGAATGATACCTATACACCGCACCGCATCAACCTGCACAGCGCTCACACTGCCAATCACCAATCGTGTGTGTCGCTCCCTCCACGGCCCCACTGCTTCGGACCACATTACGGACCTTCCGGTGAGAGGAGCGTGGCCCACACGCATGATCAGGAGTGCTCACACCGCCAGGCAGCCTCGTCGCCGACAGGTGGGCTTGTGCAGCGGACATGTCCGACCCGGGTCCCGGCCCAGACCCTCGCCGTCGCTGACAAGCATGCTGGGCCGGCCGCCGTTCCCCGCCCTCGCCAGCTCGGATGGGCGGTCGTTGCCGCCTGCGGCGCTTCACTTTGCCTGTCACGCCGGGCCTGACCCTGACCACGCAGCACGATCGCTCACGACCCGGGTGCGGCGCTGCGTCATCGCCCCGAAATCCGCCTTCAACTCCATCTCGCTTGCGATCGCCCGCGCTCACCGGCGTCCTTGTCGTGGATGACGCGATGCAGGGGCCCTCGGGCTACCTCTCCTACGCGCGAAACAGGGCGGTCTGGCGTGCAGGCCGCTGGAGCGGGAGCATGAGGACAGTCCGCGACGCAGTGCACGCCCCGCGCAGCTCGCCTTGGGACATGTGTTTCACGTGAAACAATGCCGGGCGGCTCA
>CAZTZN010000185.1:0-9008 GCA_964617715.1 uncultured Armatimonadia bacterium
CGCCCATCAGCAGGCTGAACCGGTCAGGCGCGAACAGGCGCATCAGCTCGTCCTCGAGGGAGACGTAGAAGCGCGACGAGCCCGGGTCGCCCTGGCGGCCCGAGCGCCCGCGAAGCTGGTTGTCGATGCGCCGGCTCTCATGGCGCTCGGAGCCGATGACGTGCAGACCGCCCACGCTCTTGACAAACTCGTAATCCTCCTGATTGACCTCCTCGCCCTCCGGGGGCTTGCCGCCCAGCACGATGTCCACGCCGCGCCCCGCCATGTTGGTGGCGATGGTCACCGCGCCGCGCCGCCCTGCCTCGGCGATGATCTGCCCCTCCCGCTCATGCTGCTTGGCATTGAGCACGTTGTGCGGGATGCCCTCGGCCAGCGCCTGGTGCAGCCGTTGACGATAGCGAGACTGCAACGCCTCGTCGGTGTCATCCGTGACGGTGCCGATGAGGCGCAGCATCCGGTCCAGATTCTCCGGGGTCAGCGGATCGGGCTTGATCTCCAGCGCGCGCAGCACCTTCACCGTCTCCGCCCGGTTCATCTGCGGAATCGGCGTGCGCAGCGCTGCGAAGTACTCCTCACGCGTCTGCTTGTCGAGGCCCTTGGCACCGTTATGCAGCTCGTCCAGGCCCAGCCACGCCAGCGTGTGCAGATTGAGCCGATCCGCGGTCATGCGCGCACTGATGCGCTCGGATACATCGACCGAGCGCGAGCCCACCAGCGTGGGTTGCTCGCGCACGAAGCAGTCGATAATCTCGTTGACGATGCCGCGGAACTTGGCCTCCTCGGTCTTGAAGACGACGTCCGGGTGATCTGTGCGTACCACCGGGCGGTTGGTCGGGATCACCACCACCGGCATGCCGTAGATGGTGCGGAATTCATCCTCCTCGGTCTTGGCGGTGCCGGTCATGCCCGCCAGCTTGTCGTAGAGTTTGAAGAAGTTCTGGTAGGTGATGCTCGCCACCGTCTGCCGGGCCTGCTGGACGCGCACCCCCTCTTTGGCCTCGATGGCCTGGTGCAGGCCGTCGGAGTAGCGCCGCCCCGGCTGCAGGTGCCCGGTCAGCTCGTCCACGATGACGACTTCGGGCTCGCCCTCCTGGCGCACCACCACGTAGTCGTCGTCGCGGTGGTAGAGGCCGTGCGCCTTGAGCGAGTTCATCACGTGGTGCTTGATCTCGATGTACTCGGGGTCCTCCAGGTTGTCGATCCCCAGCGCCCTCTCGATCTTCTGCTGCCCGCGCTCGGTCAGCGCCACCTGGTGGAACTTCTCGTCGATCATGTAGTCGGCGTCGGGCTCCACCTTACGCCCGTCGGGGCCTTCCTCGGGCTCCTCGTGCGTGCCCTGCAGCCGGCGGACAATGCGGTCGATCTCCTCGTAGTACTGCTCGGATTGCTCGGGCGTGCCGGAGATGATCAGCGGGGTGCGGGCCTCATCGATGAGGATGCTGTCCACCTCGTCCACGATCGCGTAGTACAGGTCGCGCAGCACCAGACGGTCGGGGTTGCCCGCCATATTGTCGCGCAGGTAGTCGAAGCCCAGCTCCGAGTTCTCGACGTAGGTGATGTCGCGCTGGTACATGGCCCGGCGTTCCTCGGAGTTCATACTGTGCTGGATGTACCCCACGGTCAGTCCGAGGAACTCATACAGCCGGCCCATCCACTCGGCCTGCCAGCGCACCAGGAAGTCGTTGGTGGTCACCAGGTGCGCGCCGCGCCCGGCCAGGGCGTTGAGGTACAACGGCAGCGTCGCGGTGAGCGTCTTGCCCTCACCGGTCTTCATCTCCGCGACCTTACCCTGATGCAGCACCACCGCGCCCATGATCTGCACGTCGAAGGGCCGCATGCCCAGCACGCGCCTGGAGCCCTCGCGCACCACCGCGAAGGCCTCCGGCAGAAGATCGTCGAGGGTCTCGCCATCCTCGAGTCGGTGGCGGAAGTGATCGGTGCGCCCGTGCAGCTCGCCGTCGCTGAGCCGCTCCATCTCGGGCTCCAGCGCGTTCACCCGCTCCACGATCGGCCGCAGCCGCGCGAGTTCGCGTTCGTTGATGTCAAATACCCGTTTCAGTATACCTATCACGGTGTCTCTCTCGCCCCACTTGTCGGTTGCGTCTCTTCCCGCTCCGACGCGGCGTCATCTGCGGGCGCGAGGCCACTCAGCATGTCGATGCCCTCGGCCCGATCCCAGTAGCGGGGCACGCCCTCCTCGACGGAGCGCTGCGGCGGCGGCTCGAAGTTGCCGAAGATGCCGTTGACCTCCAGCCCGATACGCACGCCTCCGCCCAGGTCGTGATACCCCGCCGTCCAGGTGAGGCAGTGGCTGCGCCGGCGCAGCTCGATGGTGTAGTCTCGCAGGTCGCCTCGGTCCAGGTCGTAGCGTCCCCACAGGCGCGTGCTCCACACCGAACTGAAATCCACCGATGCCTGCCCTGTGATCTCGGTTTCGATGTCGATGTCGTCGAATGTGAAGGGCGTGCTGCCCTCGACGGCGTAGTGCGTCGCCTCGGCCCAGATATTGAGCCAGTCGGTCACGTCGGTCCCGCCGCCCACGCCCGCCTCCAGCCACGCGTAGTGCTCGTCATCGCCGTACCACGACCCGCTGCCCCCCACCCACCACCACGCGCCCGCGCGGGCGTCGCTCGCCGCCGGGTTACCCAGGTAGCGCGCGCTCACACGCAGGCGGTTCTCGGTCAGGTCCACGTCGCCGGCGATGTCGGGGTCTTCCCGCTCGGTGTACCGGCCGATGTAGAGGTCCGACTCGATCCGGCCGCCGCTCCAGCCCACCCCGTCCCACCCGGCCGCAAGCCCCACCTCAGGCAGCCGGTCGATAGTCGTGGTGCGGTCGAGATTGGCGCGAACGTCTTCTTTGTATGTGACGTTTAACAATGGCGCAAAGTTGCCCCACTCGCGGGTCGCATGCAGCTCACCGCGGATCCCGCGCCTCTGGGTGAGCATGAGGCCGACGTACCCGTCCGCCGGCAATTCCAGCGCGTGCATCCCGCGTGTCCACGCCAGGCGCAGTCCGTCGCGGCTGGAGTAGGTGGGAATCAGCCAGTACACCGGTGAGATCCTGTCGGGCTCCCCGGTGAAGTTCCAGTCAAGTCTGGAGAGCAGCGGGATCCTGGCGTCGTACAGCCGCAGCGCTCCACCCCACACGGTGATGTCCATCGTCTCCGGGTGGTACTCAATGCGGTCGATCTCCAGGCTGTACTCCGGGTCGAGGCTGTCGCAGGTGGTGAACCGCCCGTCGGTGATGTAGATCACCGAGTCCTCGGCGCTGATCTCACGCGCATACGCGTAGCCCCAGATGCGCTCGCCCGCCGCGTTTTCGACGGGCAGCATCACGCCGCCGCGCCGCAACGAGTACTCGGCGGTGCGCATGTTGTAGTAGACCGACTCCCCGGCGAGCGCGCCATCGGGGGTGATAATCTCGACCTCACCGAACAGCTCGAAGCGGCCCGTCTGCAGGTCGCCCTCGACGTAGCCGGCATGCATCTTCACGTAGCGTGACGGGTCGTCCACGACCTGGCCGAAGATGCGCGCATGGCCGGAAAGGGTAACGTAGCGGTGGTCGTAGGAGAAATCGATCCGGTCGGCGGACACCTTGACGCTGACCAACTCCGCGACCGCCGCAGGGCCTCCCGCGACGGTCGCCGCCATAATGACCACGATGGTCAGTGCCCGTGCCCGGCCGGACCGCCGCCTGTGCCTGTCGCACTCCCGATCCGGCCTGGGCGGCCTCCGTATGCCTCTCAGCGCTCTCGCCTTTTCGCCCCGGAATTGCCTCGCAGCGGCGCGTCCTGCCGTCCGGATATTATAGCACACGCCCGCGAGCACACGCAAACGCGTGTCGCGCACAGGGGGAGGCGGGCCCGCGGGTGGCGGCTCGGCGCCGCAGGCTGCGTAGAGGGGCGAGTTTCCCGCCCACGATGCGCATAAGGCACGCCCTGCCGTTGCGGGCGTGGTCTGCTGAGGGCTGGAGCATCCTAGCCATCCAGCATCTCCTGGATGCTCGCGCGCAGCCGCGCGATGGCCTGTGTGTGGATCTGGCACACCCGCGACTCGGTCACGTCCAGCACCTCGCCGATTTCGCGCAGGGTGAGTTCATCCTGGTAGTACAGCCCGATGACGACGCGGTCGCGCTCGGGGAGCTGATCAACCGCCCGGGCGAGCAGGCTCTGCAGGGCGCTGCGATCCACGATCTCCGCCGGGTCCTCCCCCCACGACTGCGGCTCGCCGGGTAGGTGCTCCTCCTCGGTCTCGGAGGTCTCGTCGCCCTCCATCAGCTCCTCGAGCGAGGCCACAGCCAGCGAGGCGGCGGTGGCGAGCAGTTGCCGGTATTCCTCGACGCTCACCCCCATGGCGCGGCAGATCTCCTCCTCGCGGGGCTGGCGCCCGAGCTGGCGCTGCAGGCGTGCCACCACCTGCTCCAACTCACGGTAGCGCCGGCGCAGGCTGCGCGGCGCCCAGTCGCGTGCGCGCAGCAGCTCCATCACTTCGCCACGGATCACGCTGCTTGCGTAGGTGGCGAACTTCACCCCGCGTCGTGGCTCGAAACGATCCGCAGCCTTGATCAGACCGACAATGCCTGCGCTCTCCAGGTCCTCGCGCTCCACGCTGTCGGGCAGGCGGATGGCCACCCGGCCCACGATGTAGCGCACCAGGCCGACGTTCTCGAGGATGAGCCGCTCGCGCTCATCGGCGGCGAGCGACGGGCGCATCTCCGGACACGTCTGCGCTGCCATGTGAACCAGCCCCTCGCGATCTCGCATCGCGGTGGTGCATCGGTCTCAGTCGAGTTGTTCGGGCTCCAGCCGCGCGACATACTCCACCCTGGCCTCCGGGGCCAGGTCGATGGCCCGCACCGCCACCAGCCACGGCCGCGCCTGTCGGCACAGCGACACCAGCGGCAGCAGTCCGTCGGGCTCGACCACGACGGCCACCGGCCGCCCCCAGCCGTGTTCGCTGCCCACCTGGTCGAGCAGATCCACCCACGCCCCGGCCCGTGCGGGCATCAGCGCCGCCACGGTGTGTCCGCCCTCGCGGTGCGCCGCCGCCGCCAGCTCGTCCTCCAGCTCCGGCGCGATGACGATGGCCCGAATGCGCCCGTCCACCGCCAGGTGGTCTGAGAGCATCGCCGCCAGCCGTGGCCGCACCTCGAGCGCGATCCGCTCAGGGTCGCCGCCTCCGGGCAGCGCCTCGATGATCCCCTCGACGATCGACAGCCGGTCGTGCAACGGCACTCCGGTTCGCAGCAACTCGCCACACACGTGCCGGAACACCGGCACGCCCATCCCCGCCGTCTCGGCGGCGCCGCGCAGCGTCGGATGCTCCCGCCACAGCGCGGTCAGCGCCTCGCTCGCCCGCTCCAGGTCGAAGATCTGCCCGGCGTGCCGCCGCAGGGCAATGCGCAGATGCTCCGCCAGCGCCTGCGCGGCGGTCAGCAGCTCGTAGTCCATCGCCGCCAGCTCGCGGGTCTGTTCGGGCGCCACCCACACGCCGGCGCGTCCGTCGGGCAGCTCGGCCGGCCGACCGACATCGGGCATCGCCCCCGCCAGCGGCGGCACCGCCAGGATCCGCCCCGGTCGGACTGTCCCGCGCGCGAGCGTCCCCGCACGGAAGACGAGAGCATACTCGGTCGCGCGCAAATCGACAGAGTCACGCACCGTGACCGACGGCGTCAGGAAGCCCAACTCCTCCGAGCACCGTCGGCGCGTGGCCGGCAGCAGTTCCATGAGTTCGCCGCTCTCCTCAACCAGCTCCAGCAGCCCCATGCCCAGCTCGATCACCAGGTGGCCGGTCGGCTGTGCCGCCTGTCCGTCACCGCCACCCGACGGGGCCAGCCCCCCATCGCCGCGTTCGGGGCGGGTGCCCAGCCACCACGCCCCCGCCGCCAGGGCCACGCCGCCCAGCAGCGACGGCAGCTTCGCCACGCCCGGCACCAGGCCCAGGCCGATGAGCGCTACCGCTGCGGCGGCCAGCGGCCACGGACCGACGATCATCTGCGCCCCCAGCTCGTCCACCAGCGGTGAGCCGTGCGCCGAGCGCGACACCATCACCGCGGCTGCGGCGGCCATGACCAGCGCGGGCACGACGGTCACCAGCCCCTGGCCGGTCGCCAGCACGGCGTAGTGCCGCGCCGCCTCGGCCAGGTCGGTGCCTGCGCCCAGCGCGCGCGCCGCGCCCGCGATGCCGGTCAGCGCCACGATCACCGCCGCCGCCACCGCCTCGCCGCGCAGCAGTCGCCCCGCGCCGTCCATGGCGCCGTAGAAGTTCGCCTCCTGCTCCAGCCGAGCCACCTCGCCTTGCGCCTCGCGGGCCGACAGGTGCCCGCCGCCGACCGCGGTGTCCAGGCCCATCTGCTTGCCCGGCAGGGCATCAAGCGCGAAGCGTGCCGCCACTTCGGCCATGCGCCCCACGCCCGCGGTCACCATGACGAGCTGCACAATCACCAGCACCACCAGCAGGCCCACGCCCGCGACAGGATCACCGGCGCCGGCCACCGTCCCCACCGTCTGCACCAGGCCCCCACCTGTGCCCGCCACCAGCACCAGCCGGGTCACACACAGGCACAGCACGATCCGTGCCAGGCTGGTGAGCACCAGCAGCGGAGGCATCGAGGTCAGTCGCGCCGGGTCGGGCGTCGCCAGCGCCAGCAGCAGCACTCCGGCCGCGGTCCCCAGGCTCACCGCCAGCAGCAGATCCACCACCGTCGCCGGGAGCGGCACCACCGGCACCAACATCGCGGCGGCCGCCAGCGCCAGCCCGACCACCTGCGGCCCCACCGTCGGCCAGGCGGTCGTCAGCGCCCGCCATGGCTGTGCGCTGAACGCGCTACGCATGATGCCTCCTTCGGCGCTCCGGGGCGCGCCGACGTCGCGCCAGCGGGTGCCCTTCGGTCTCACGCAACTCCTCCTCCAGCTCACGTCGCGACATCCACGCCGAGCGCGCCCACGCCAGCCTGCGCGCGATCGCGTCCAGCAACGCCGCACCGGCCAGCACCGCCGCCACGGGCCACGCGATCACCTCGGCCGCGTCGGCGGTCGAGCGGATCAGGTCGCCGCCCATCGCCAGCTCCTCACCGCACTCGAGCACGGCACGCAGCGACGCCGCGACCGTCACCAGCGCCAGGGCTGCAAGCAGCGTGCCACGCGCGGCGTCAACGGTGGCGCGTGTCGGGCTTGCGCCCTGCTGCGGCGCACCCGGCGGGCGCGCCGTGCCGCCATCAGCCGAGGCGCGCGGGCCGGCCTGTCCGGCCATCACCAGCACGGCGACCAGGAGCACCAGCGCGCACAGGGCCGCGCCCGTCGCCGCTCCGCGCAGTGCCAGCGCGCGCGCACCCTCCAACGCGCCCTCCGGACGGGCTGCCAGCGCCAGCCCGTCGGCGATCAGACCACGCGCACCGCTCGTGAGCAGTGGCCACAGCGTCGCGCCGATGACCCAGGCCGCCGCCATCGTCGCCACCGCCACCAGCGCCGGGCTCGCGGGCGTGATCCCCTCGCGCCACAGGCGCGCCAGCCGGCGCTCGGTCGGCGGATGCGACCGTATCTCATCCGCCAACGCGCTTCACCTCATCCGCCGCCCAGCAGCATTGTCATCTCCGCCAGCGCCTGCACCGCGTGCGCGCCGTGCTCGGCCACCAGCGCCACGAACAGCGGCGCCGACACCGCGAAGCCGAGCAGCGCCGCCGTCCAGCGTACCGGCGGCGCCGCCTCCGCCAGCCCGCTCCCCGGGGCCACGCGGTCGAACGCCGCCAGCACCACCTCGGCCACGTAGATGGCCGCCAGCGTCGGGGCGGAGATCGCGACCCCCGCCCCCAGCATCGCGCGCGCCGCCCCGCCCACCGCCACGAGCCTCCCCGCGGCCATCGGCCCCCCCACCGGCATCATGCGTAACCCCTCCGCCAGCGCGCGGATCACCAGGTGATGGCCGTCGATCGCCACGAACACCGCCGCGGCAAGCGTCCAGCTCAGCGTCGCCAGCGGCCCGCTGCCCGCCGCGCGCTGGGCGGTGCTGCCCGCTCCGAGCCAGGCGTCCATCAGCCCTCCGGCCACCGTAAAGGCGTGGAAGACCAGCGCCGCCGCGAAGCCGGTCGCCAGCCCGATCGCCGCCTCCCGCACGAGCAGTGCCGCGTACTGACCAAGCGGGACCGCGCCCACATCCGGCGCCACCATCGCCGCCGGCGCCAGCGCCACCGCCAGCAGCGCCGCAATCCCCAGCCGCAACGTGACCGGGAACTGCCGCGTACCCAGCGGCGGCGCGAGCGCCAGCAGGCCCCCGCAACGCGCAAACACCAACCCGAACACCGGCGCCTGCGCCGCCCACTCAGCCACAGGCCCGTCCTCCGCGCACACTTGCGGTCGTAATCGACCCCATCGCGAGCATCTTGAGTCGCGTCCCGCCGGGCATCACGGCATCATCCGCGGCAGCGACGCCCACAACTCCACCCAGAATCCGCCCAGGACCGCAGCCATCCAGCCGCCGAAGATGAGCAACGCCCCTCCGGCCGCGAGCAGCCGCGGCGCCACCGCCAGCGTCGCATCGCTCTGTCGCAACGCCGCCTGCGTCGCCGCCACCGCCAGCCCGGCCACCACCGCCGCCCCCAGCAGTGGTAGCGCCACGTAGAGCGCAATCACCAGCGCGCGCTGCGCCAGCTCGACCAACACGCCTGCATCCGTGGTCGGTCACCTCCAAGGCGGCCCACGGCCGCCGATCAGTGGAAGGTGGACAGCAGCGCCTCGGTCAGCAGCGACCAGCCGTCAACCAGCACGAACATGAGTATCTTGAAGGGAAGCGCGAGCAGGGGCGCGGGCAGCGACAGCATCCCGACCGAGGCGAGGGTGCCGGCCACCACGAGGTCGATGATTACGAAGGGCAGGTAGATGACGAAGCCGATGATGAAGGCCGCGCGCAGCTCCGAGATCGCGAAGGCGCTCGCCAGCACGCTCAGCGGCGCCCGTGCCGCATCCGCCGGCACATCGGCGAGCGAGGCCATCAGCGTGAGGTCTCGCGGCCGC
>CAZTZN010000186.1:0-8988 GCA_964617715.1 uncultured Armatimonadia bacterium
TTCGTTCCACAACGGCGACGTCGTCCGAGCGTCGCGACTGCACCGCCGCCGGGCGCCGCTCTTCAACGCGTGCTTCCTGGCCTCGGGGAACCCGGCGTGCGTGAAGCGGGCGCTGGAGATCTGCGGTTTCCCGGTGGGCGACACGCGCCTGCCGGTGGCTCCCGCCAGCGATGCCGACACCGCCTGCATCCGCACCGTGTGCGAAGAACTGGGCTACGCCTAGGGGGTAAATCGCCGCCCTTGCCTTTGCGGTGACACGGGCACTCCCGCCCGCGCGCCGGTTCCGCAGGCCGTGACGCGAACGGCGGCAGGCGGGCAGCCTGCCCCACGACGGACCCACGGAGGTCGGTCATGTCACTTCTCGACCGGATCGCCGAGCAGATTCGCGCATGCACGCGCTGCCGCCTGTGCGAGACGCGCACCCGGGCGGTGCCGGGCGCAGGGCCCGAGGACGCGCGCATCATGTTCATCGGCGAAGGTCCCGGCCGCGACGAGGACCTGCAGGGCGAACCCTTCGTCGGGCCCGCCGGCCAGATGCTCACCAGGTTGCTCGAGAGCATCGGCCTGTCACGTGAGGTCGTGTACATCACGAATATCGTGAAGTGCCGGCCGCCGCAGAACCGCGACCCGCGGCCCGATGAGGTCGAGGCCTGCCGCGAGTACCTCGACGGTCAGATCGCGTGCATCGAGCCGACGCTGATCTGCACCCTCGGCGCACCCGCGCTCCGCACGCTCGTGGACCCGAAGGCCTCGGTGATGAAGGTCAACGGAACGGTCATCGAACGCCACGGCCTGACCTTCGTACCGCTCATCCACCCCGCTGCGGGCCTGCACAAGGAAAGCATGAAGCAGCCCATCGAGGACGGCTTCCGCCGCCTGGGCGAGATCCTCCAACGTTACGGCTGATGCCCGGCATCGGCGCCAACAGGCAGGCCTTCCCCGCGCCCGTGGCGAACTACGTCACGGGCGGGGCGTGTTCGGCCTCGTGCCTCCCGCGCCCCGCATCTGGACATGTACGCAGCACTCTCGCGAAGTGAGGGCACCCATGGCAGATAACACCCTCCGCATCATCTCCCTCGGCGGTATCGGCCACATCGGCAAGAACATGACGCTCTTCGAGCAGGACGGCGAGATTCTGGTGCTCGACTGCGGCATCATGTTCCCCGACGAGGAGCAGCCCGGCGTCGATCTGATCATGCCGGACATGACCTATCTGTATGAGAACCGGCACAAGGTCCTCGGCGTGATCCTCACCCACGGCCACGAAGACCACATCGGCGCCCTGCCCTACCTGCTCGAGCGCATGCCCCTGCACGTCTGGGGCACGCGCCTGACCCTGGGGCTGGTGCAGGCCAAGTTCGAGGAGTTCGATATTCTCCCGGGGAGCCAGTTCACCGAGGTCGAGCCGCATGATGTGCTCGACATCGGCGGCTTCCAGGTCGAGCCCATCCGCGTCAACCACTCGATCCCCGATGCGGTCGGGTACGCCATCCGCACCAGGGCGGGCATCGTCCTGCACTCGGGCGACTTCAAGATCGACCAGACGCCCACCGACGGCCTGCCGACGGACTTCCACGCCTTCGCCCGCTACGGCGCCGAGGGCGTGCTGGCGCTGATGGTGGATACCACCAACTGCAATGAGCCCGGCTACTCAGGTTCCGAGCGCGTGGTCGAGAGGGCGCTGCGCGAGATCATCGAGGACGCGCCCGGCCGGGTGATCATGACCACCTTCGCCTCCAACATCGGGCGCATGCAGCACGCCATCGACGCCTCGGTGGACATGGGCCGCAAGGTCGTGATCGTCGGGCGCAGCATGGAGCAGAATGTGCGTGTCGCCCAGCGCCTCGACCGCCTCCACATCCCCGACGGCGTGCGCATCGATCTCGAGGATATCGACGACATCCCGGACCGACGCCTCACCATCCTCATCACCGGCTCTCAGGGCGAACCGCTGTCGGCGCTCTCGCGCATCGCACGCGGCTCGCATCGCGACATCCGCGTGCACAAGGAGGACACGGTGGTCATGTCCTCCAGCTCCATCCCGGGCAATGAGGCGCTGATCTGGAAGACGATCAACGGCCTCGCCCGCCAGGGGGCCCACGTGCTCTACGGTGAGGGCTACGTGCACGTCACCGGCCACGCCAAGGCCGAAGAGGTCAAGCTGCTGCTGAACCTCACCCGCCCGCGCTTCGCCATCCCCTTCCACGGGGAGTACCGGCACCTGCTGGCCTTCACCGACCTGGCGGTGGAGCTGGGCATGACCGAGAATGAGGTGTTCGTCCTCGCTCCCGGCCGGGTTGTCGAGTTCACCGGTGGCGGCGCGCGCGAAGGCACGCCGGTGCCCGCCGGCTCGGTCAACGTGGACGGCCTGGGCGTAGGCGACGTCGGCGATGTGGTGCTCGAGGACCGGCGCACCCTGGCCAGCGAGGGCATCGTCCTGCCGGTGGTCGCGGTGCGCAAGGACTCCTGCGAGCTGGTCGCCGAGCCCGACATCTACTCGCGCGGTTTCGTCTACGTTCAGGAGTCGTCGGAGTTGCTGGAGAAGATCAGGCACGAGGCCAAGCGGACCGCTGAGGAGCTGCACGCGAAGGGGATCACCGACCCCGAGAACCTCTACGACCAACTGCGCGCCCGCGTGGGCGGCTACGTTGAACGCATCACCGGGCGGCGGCCGCTGGTGCTCCCGGTCATCATCCCCGTGGAGATGCCGCGGTAGGCCCATCGCCGCTTCGCGGGAGAAGCGCCGCGGCCGCCGACCGCCTACCCCGCCGCTTGTTCCAGCTTGCGCCTGAGCGCGATGGCGTCGTCGGTGAGCGTCCGCGCGCGGGTGTAGAGCGCCATCACTACGTCCGCGGACAGTGACGCTTTGCGCTGCTGCTGGCTGTCGAGGTAGCGCCAGCGGGCCAGCAGCATGTCCAGCCGCGACGCGCCGTCGAACGGCCGTGCCTCCGCAGGCAGGAGCGCGAACGCGGTGTAGGCCGCGGCAATCTCCGCCACCGCCTCGTCCAGCTCCGCGCCCAGCGCCGGCAGCTCGAAGGCCATCGACGCCGTGCGCACCGCCGTGAGCGCCTGCAGGTCCACGATGCCCTGCACAGACAGCTCGACCGCGCAGCGCCCGCCGCGCTGAACCAGATACCTGGCGGTCAGGTCGCGCACCTCGCCCCCGGCCAGGGCCAGCTTGGTCACTTCGAAGAAGTGCGCACGCCGCGTCGGCCCGGTCACGCGCACGTTCACCTTCACGATCTGCTCGCTCGCGGCCAGGTTGGTCAGCCGCACGTTCACGATGTTCTCGCCGTACCAGGGCTCGCCGATCGGCGCAACCTCGCAGCGCAACAGCGGCCGGCCGAACATCACCGTGCCGCGCACCCCCGCTCCCGACATCGAGCTGCGTTCGGCCACGCGGGGCGCGTTGCGGCGCAGGTTGAGGCCCCATGTGCTCAGGTCGGCGGGCGCCTCGCCATCGCTGAACCGGTACGCCATCTCCACCAGCCAACCGTCCTCGACCAGATGCGTGGCCGACCGCCAGCTCACCGTCCGGGCGGCGTCCCCGTCCACGGCATCATACTCGGTCCCCGACGCGTTTACCGCCAGCGTCATGATCCCCGCTCCGTCATCGTCGGGATCAAGGGTGACCGTAAGCGAGTCGTCGGCCATCACCGCCCCGTCACGCTCGCCGGCGGCGCATTGCAACGCCGACGGCATCGGGTCGTGCAGGCGCGCGGCGACATAAAGCGCCTGGTCGTCGAACCCGATATACGCTTCGGTGGTCAACGACGGCATGCCGCCGGTCTCGAGCACGAACGGCCCCACGGCCGCCGCTCGGTCCCACTCGCCATCGCCGAACAGCCCGTCGATGGTGGGCGCCTGCTCCAGGCGTGGGCAGCTCACTGCAGCCGAGCTGCTCAACGCCGCATACGGGACCGCCGCCGTGACCGCAAGCACACCAAGTACCAACAGCACCCGTCGCATCGCGGTCGCCTCCCTGCCAGTGTGTGCCCGTTCGTTGCGCGTTTCGCCGCCGCCGGTCCGCTCCCCTCCCGCCGGGGGCCGGCACACGCATGTGAGACCATGCAGGTGTGCGCGCCCCGGCGTCGAATATACCCCAACGCACTCCCCGCTCCGCTTCCGGGAGGGCGGGTGAGCAGGGCCGGGAATCGACTGGGAGGTCCAGGCCATGCCGGTCTTCACGCCGCAGCAGTTGCGCGAGAACCCTGAGCTGCACCCACAATGTTCCGCCTTCGGCATCATGAACCTGCCGCGCAGCAAGACCGTGGAGCCCCACTTCCACGACTGTGACGAGTGGTGGATCATCACTCGCGGCCATGCCCTCATCACCACCGAGGGCGAGGAATACGAGGTGGAGGAGGGCTCCATGGTCTTCACGGCCATGGGCGACGAGCACGCGGTCATCGAGGTCTATCGCGACGTCGAGGGCGTGTGGTTCGAGGGCCCGCTGCAAGGCCGGCAGCGTCGCGGCCATCTGCACCACCCCGACGACGACTGAGCCGCCGCGCGCACGCCGAACACGCAGGCCCCGTGGCATGCCCGCGGGGCCTGACCATCGGCGACCGTCGCGGTCAATCGATGGCGGTCGCCACCTTCACCGTCCGCTCGACGAGGTCGCTGATCTGCATACGCGACATCCCCGACAGCGCCGTCTCCAGCGTGTCGTTGAGCGGCGCCGCCAGGTCCGCGGGGACGCCTCCGGCGCCCAGCAGCGCGCCCATGACCGAACCCACGGTCGCTGCGTTGCAGTCGGTGTCGAGCCCGCCCATGACTGCGATCGCCACCGATCGACGCAGGTCGCCTCCGCCGTGCAGCAGGCCCATGACACACAGCAGCGCGTTGTTGATGGTGTGCACCGGGTGATAGTGGCCGTAGTCGGCCATGATCCGCTCCCAGGTGCGCTCCCAGGCGCTGTCGATGGCGCACCAGGCCACGCATGCACGCACCGCGCCCGCCAGCCGGCAGTTCTCGGGGATCTCACCCAGCGCGCGCTCGATACATGCCTCGAGGTCCTCGGCCCCCAGCGCCGCCGCGATCAGCGCGCCGAAGAACATCTCGCCGTAGATGCCGTTCTTGGTGTGCGAGATGCAGGCGTCGCGCCAACACAGCTCCGCCGCCAGCTCCGGCCGCCCCGCCGCGCAGTAGGCGAACCCGTCGGCACGGATCTGCGCGCCGATCCACTCGCGGTAGGGATTCATCCACGCCGCCGACTCGGGCGGGCGCATCTCGTTGACGAAGTTGCGCATCGCCGCGCGCTCGGCGGTGTAGGTGCGATGGTAGGGCAGCCGGGCCAGCCACTCATCCATCACGTGCTCGGGCGTGAGTTCCAGGCCGTGCTGCTCGACCAGGTGCAGCCCCAGCACGGTGTAGTCGGTGTCATCGTCGCGGACCGCCCGGTCTATATTGGACCGCAGGCACGGGTCCGACGGCGGCCTGTAGGGCAGGTCTTCGGGCAGTTCCTCAATGACCGGGAAGTAGCCGTCCAGCGGGTAGGCGTCACCCGCGCGCAGGATGGCCTCGATCTGCGCGCGCGACCGGCCCTCAACCGGCTTGCCCATCATGCAGCCGATGCACCGGCCCAGCCAGGCGCCGGTAAGCCGATCGCGCAGCCAGTCCGCGTCGGTCTCGCCGGTCCAGCGCTCGGTCTGCGGGCGCGCGGCACGGATCGCATCGAGGTCTGACGGCTCGTGCCAGGGGAAGTCGTACGTGGGACGCAGGCGCCGGGCCGTCTCGAAGAAGTCGATCAGCGCCGACTGCGCGTAGGCCTCGTCCGCACCCTCGGTGGCCTCCAGATCCTCGCGCAGTACTCCTGCGTCGCAACCCTCCTGCTCGAGCTGCACCAGCTCCTCCCAGGCGAGGCTCCTCATGGTCTTCGCGCCCAACATGACGCCAACGCCCCCTCAGGGCAGCCGACTTTACACGCCTGGTGCAAGATTCGCCCCCCGCGGTGTCTGACCTGCCCCGACCTCCCCCCACGGAACCCCATGTTTGCGGGCAGGTCGGTGGAGGTAATCTGGAGAAGGGTTTGCCCGTGCCATCCCACAGCGGCAAGGATACGCCCATGGAGATATTCGCCAACCACGCGCACGTCTTCCCGGACGACGTACATGCGGAGGGCAGCCTCGACAGCCTGCTTGCTTTCATGGACCGATGCGGCATCGCCCGTGCGGTATGCTTCGCGCCGCATCGTCACAAGGTGGCGGACCTGGGCTATCCCGAGCCGAACGCCTGGCTGGCCGAGGCGATCGCCGACGAGCCGCGCCTGGTCGGCTTCGCGTGTATCAACCCCACAAGCGACGACGCCGTGGCTCGCCTCGAGGCGGCCGGCGAGATGGGCCTGCGCGGCTGCAAGCTTCACCCGGCCACCGATAGATACGACATCCTCGACGAGCGCGCGATGGACTTCTACGCCGCCGCCGAGGAGCTGGGGGTGCTGCTCGATTTCCACGTCGGCCCGCACTGGTACCGCATCGCCCACTACCATCCCCTCAAGTTGGATGAGATCGCCTGGGCCTACCCGAACCTGGCGATGGTCTTCGAGCACCTCGGCGGAATGCCGTTCTATCACGATGTGCTCGCCGTGATGGGCAATAACCTGCCCCTGGGACGACCGGGACATCTCTACGGCGGCATCGCCAGCGTGCTTAACCGCGACCTGCAGAAGTTGTGGTACCTGGGCATCGAGCGCATCGCCGAGGCGATCTTCATCCTCGGCGAGGACATGCCCATCTACGGCCTCGACTTCCCCTACAACCCCGCCGAGCTGGTGCTGGACGAGCTGGCGCTGCTGCGCACGCTGGATCTGAGCGATGAGGCTTTCGCCAAGCTCTTCGGCGGCAACCTGGAGCGGGCGATTACCAGCCCCCCCGGCGAGTCCGGCGACTCCGCCTCGGGGCACTGAGGTCCACGCCATGGCCGCCGACTACAGCTACCACGTGCTCGCGCACCCCTTCCCCGACGGCTTCGCGCAGTGGTACCCCTACACCAGGGCCGAGGTGCTGGGCGAGGACAACCCGTGGCTGCGGTGGCTGCGCCGGGTCATGGCCGGGCTCGTCCCGGGCGTGAACGATCGCATGATCGCCGCCCGGCGCGAAGCCACCGGCGAGTGGGTGGGCGTGGTCTGGATCTCGGTGTCACTCACCTGTCCGGAGCTGGCGCACTTCGGCTGGTTCCTGGTCGATGACTCGTGTCGCGGCGAGGGCGTGGGTGGGCGCATCATCGACACCTGCCTGCAGATGCTCGCCGCCGAGGGCGTGCGCATGGTGATGCTGCCCACGCAGCTCGACAACGAGCGCGCCATCGGCATGTACTATCGGCGCGGCTGGCGGCTCTCCATCACCGACCCGCGCGGGGGGCTGTGGATGGTGCGCGAGCCCGCGGGCTTCTACCGCGAGTATTTCACGCCCGATCCGCGGCGGCCCATCCATGCCGGACCGCCGGAGGCGGTGGACTTCGTCGCCCTCGACTATCTGCTCTCACGCCCGACCGCGCCCATCCGTCTCCTGCCGCTGGGGCTGGTGGGCAATCGGCGCTTCGTGTCCTTCACTCATGACTGGGACGGCACCGAGCACTCGGTCGCGCGCCAGGGCGGGCGGCCGCAGGCGGTGGCGGTGGCGAAGCCGACGGCCGATGGCCCGTGGCTGGACGTGTTCGGCCTCGACCGTCGCGCGATGGCGGTGGCCATTGGCGAGCTGCTGGAGCGCGTCCCCGGCGGCTACGCCGATGTCGCCGTCCATGACGGGTTGCGGCGCGCGGCACTCGAGGAGGCCGGCCTGCGCCTGCGTGAGGTGCGCGAGCAGGAGGTCGCCGGTGCGACAATCAGCCTCGCGCGATACAGCCACAATCCGGGCGCGGAGGACTGACCGCGCCGGGGGCGAATACTCCAGCAGCACACGGCCGTTCGCGTGATGAGCCGACGCCGGGCTCGGCGCCCCGGAGGGCGCGGAGCGTTGTTTCAGGTCAAGGAGGAGCCGGTATGAGTGACGAGTATGTGTTCGTTGAGGTTGACGCAGGATACCACGATCGGGAGAACACCGTGGTGTACGCCACGGTGGACTGCTCTGCCGAGCATGAGGGCCATGTCGCACACGAGGTGGATGCCGACGGCAACATCGGTGCCGCGCTGCCGACCCAGTGCACCGACGTATGTGAGTGCGACGAGGAGGGCGACTGCTGCGATTGTGGCGTGGCCTTCATCGTGCCGGCGCTGGCCGCGGGCGAGAAGAAGCGCTTCGCCATCTGCACCGATGGCTGCGATGCCCCCGAGATGCCCGGCGTGACCGTGGACCTCGATGACGACGCCAGGACCGCCAGCTTCCTCATCGGCGGCGAGCTGTTCACGCGCTACAACTTCAGCCACGACTTCGTACGCCCGAACGCCTACCCGGTGCTGGGCCCGGGCGGCCT
Source organism: uncultured Armatimonadia bacterium (assembly GCA_964617715.1). Classification (GTDB taxonomy): domain Bacteria; phylum Armatimonadota; class Zipacnadia; order Zipacnadales; family UBA5352; genus JALGVA01. The sequence continues at coordinate 8,413 of CAZTZN010000186.1, forward strand.
GGAACTCACCGAGTACGCCCAGACCGACCACCCGCATCACAAGTCGATGTATGTGGCGCTGGGCGAGGTCAACGGACATGACAACTGGAGCGAGATGGAAGGCCACGCCTTCACCCGCTGCCAGGGCGTCGAAGTGCTGGCTGAGGGCCCGGTGTACGCGCAGATCCTCGCCATGAACGACTGGGTGAGCAACAAAGAGGAGAAGTTCATGGAGGAGTGGACGGTCATCACCGTCTACAACATGCCTGAGGGCGGGCGACTGATGGACTGGGATATCACCCTGGTGGCCTCCGAGGAGGGCATCCACATCGGTGATACCAAGGAGTCGGGCACCCTCTCGGTGCGCATGAACACCCCGCTGCACGAGAAGGGCGGCACCGGCACCATCGTCAACGCCTACGGCGGCCTGCATGAGGCCGAGAACTGGGGCAAGCCCTCGCCGTGGGTGGACTACTCCGGCGAGCTGGAGGGGCAGAAGGTCGGCCTCGCCATCTTCGACTCGCCCTACAACCTGCGCTTCCCCACCACCTGGCACGTGCGCAGCTACGGGCTGTTCACCGCCAACTGCTGGGGCTA
>CAZTZN010000187.1:0-8959 GCA_964617715.1 uncultured Armatimonadia bacterium
GGCCCATGTTCTCGGTGGGGCGCAGGCGGTAGCCACCCTCGACGGCATCGGCGATCACTATGCGACCGTCCGCCCCCGGCGACCAGGTCGTGCCATCGGGCCCGGTCAGCTCGGCGGCCGCAGCCGGGGCGGGCGCGCCCTCGCGGTCGAACACACGAAGCTGCAGGGGGCCCGCCTCCGGGTTGCGCAGTAGGATGGTCGCCCCGCGCTCCCCGCCGAACCCCGGCTCCCGCTCACGATAGATGCGATCGAGCGCGGTGACGATGTAAGGTGTCCAGCGGATATGCGTGATGCTGCCCAGCGCGTCGAAGTTCAGATTCATGCTGCGCACCGCGATGTCGGCGAACTGCGGGTCGCCCGACAGCTCGTACGCGAACAACATCAGCCCGCCGAGCGTGTCGGAGCGGCTCGCGCTCAGGCTGCTCTTCGGGCACGAGGTGTAACGGAACATCTCCACCTCGTCCTCCCACATCTCATCGATGACGTAGCGCGCCGCATCAGGGATGGCTTCGGGCACGCGCGGGTCGCCGGTCGCCTTGTAGTACTCGCGCAGTCCCACGCCCAGGATGCCCTGCATGAAGCTGCACGCGCCCCGGCAGCGCGGGGTGCAGTAGCAGTGCCCCGGAACGAGCTGGCGCGCCCAGCCTGACCCGGGCGTGCGCCGCTCCATCACGCGATCGACGATGATACGCCCGGCGTTGAGGTAGAACGGATCGCCGGTGGCGCGGTAGGTCGCCATGGTGAAGATCAGGTGCCAGCCGGGGATACGCCCGTTAGTGAAGTCGTAGTTGTTGAGGTAGGTCCCGCCGTAGTGATCGGAGATCATGCGCGCGGCCTCGATGGCGGTCGGGTCGCCGGTGAGCATGTAATACTCGCAGGTGCCCTCGGTCCAGGTATGCGAGGGTGTCAGGCCGGCCCGCGGGCTGCCGTACTGTCCCTCCATCTTCCGATCGACGTAGGAGCCGGTGTGGCCGATCGAGTGCGTCCACGAGCCCCCCACGTAGGCGGCGTTGTCGTGCCAGTGGCACAGGTCCACGTCGATGTCATGGCGCGCCATGTCCAGCATGTGCTGGTACCAGGTGAAGTCGCGGGCGCGCGCGAAGAGCTGGGCGGCGGCGTGGTGATGGTCGTACTCCCCGTTGGACCAGTTGGCCCCGCGCTCGCCCCACAGGTCCCCGAAGTTGAGCATCCCGTACATGGCGCCCGACTCGATGCTGCCGTCGTAGCTGCGCAGCACGCGGTCGCACACCTCATCGTAGCGCGGCGTGCGGCTCAGGGTCTCGGGCACGAAGTCGCCGAAGACACCGCTGTCGGCGTACCAGGTCGGCGGCGCGGCCACCACCGGCGGCTCGCTCGCCAGCGCCGCGAGGGTATTGCCGTCCGTCCCGGCCAGGTCGATCCACAGGTCATGGACCCTGCTCACGCCCTGCCGGACCTTGTAGACGCCGCCCTGCAGGTAGTAGTAGAGCTTGTACAGTTCGCGCTCGGTGCAGTCGTCATACTGGCCGGGGCCGAAGTCCGGGGCGATGTCCACGAAGAGCGTACTCTTCTCGGCGCCGATGGCCTTGGGGTAGAGCTGCCAGAAGTCGGCGCAGGCAAGGGTGACACCCGCCGCACTCACCCAGCCGGGAGCCCTTCCAGGGTGCTCGCCGGGGACGAGGTAACGGTCATCGTAGAGCTGCACGAGCGCCACACCGTCGGCCAGTGTGCCCGTGAGCGGCTCCGCCGCGCCGACGCTCACGGGAGCGTCGGCCACCGCCAGGGGCAGCTCGAAGCGGATCCCCTGGAACTGCCGGAACTCGGGGCCGGACATGTCGTTGCCCCAGCGGTAGGCCACCTTGACTGCGGGGTAGCGTGCGAAGAACGTCAGGCGCACCTGATAGTCGAAGAACTCCCCCGCCTCGGACGTGTGGTGGCCGTCGAGGCGCACCACCGCACGCAGCGGACCGGCCTCCTCGATGGTGATCTCCTCGGGCGCGCCCAGTGTGTCGTAGCCGTTGCCCGCCTCGTCCACGATGAGAATGCGCGTGGGCCACGCAGGGTCGGTGATGAGTTGATCGCCGCGGTAGAGCGCCGTGAACAGCCCGCTCGCCTGCAGGTCGAACTCCGCACGGATCTCGCCGGCGCTCACGCTCAGCGCGTCGCCCTCGCGGCCGACCACGGCCGGACCCGTGACCTGCGCGCGCGTCACCTCGCGGCCGTACTCCAGCGTGAGCACGGTTCCATCATCCGCCGGCGTCGGGAGCGCGGTGTCGATGAGAGCGACCTTGACCGAGGCGTCCGGCCAGCGCACCAGCGGGCGCGCCTGCAGGGGCAGCTCCGCGCCATCAGGGCCGAGCAGCCGCAGGTCATCGACGCTGCCGAGAACGCCTTCGGCAAAGGGCACGCCCTGGGTGAGCGGATAGCCTGCGGGCAGCTCGCGCCCGCCGGTCATCACCGTCAGCTCCAGCGACTCGCGCGCGACACCGCTCGCGGGCGCCGCGGGCTCGCCCGCCACGAACTCGGCCGAGTGCTCGCCGGCCTCGCCCGCGTCCACGGTCAGCGTGAAGCGTTGGCCCGCGGGCAACTCCGGCAGGTAGACGCGATGGTTCTGCACCGGCGTCTCCTCGACGATCTCCTCTCCCGCTACGCTCAGCGCGCAGGTGGTGGGCCAGGTGGTGATCCACGTGGCGCGCATGACCTCATGGGTCCAGTCCCAGCCGACCTCAAGGTGCTCGAGACGCTTGGCGGGCCGATGCTCCTCCGGCCGGCGCGGCAGGAGCATGATGTCCTCGACGATGCTGGGGCCCTCGCCCGCGGCGCGCAGGACGATGGGGTCCCCCGCGGAGATCTCCACCGGATCGGCCGTGAAGAACAGGCGCTGGCGTCTGTTGTCGGCGTCGGCGACGAAACTGCCGACCACCTCGTCGCCCACGCTCATCTCGTAGATCTCGCGCCCTCCGGTGTCGTACACCACCACGCCCAGGTAGAAGCGGCCCGTGCGCGGCGCGGTGGCGGTCAGCGTGCCCTCGCCCGCGGTGCGGCGCATGGCGGGCCAGCGATACTCGGAGTGATAGTACTGGTAGCCCTCGCCCTCGCAGTCCTGGAAGGAGTTCAGGATGATGTTCGCCTCGTCGGCCTGCAGCTCCCACAGCAGGCCCATGTCCTGCGTCACTTCGAATCCCCGGGGCGCCTCGAGGTCGGCCAAGGTCTTCACCCTCTCCCGGTCGGAATCTCCCGGCCCGTTGACCTCGAACCAGCCCGACGAGTCACGGCTCTCGTGGGGCTCGCGCTGCTCGGACAGGATCAAGGCGCGGTAAACCGAGCGTCCGTCCTGCTGGTTGAGCGGCAAGTCGGCGCAGATGTAGAGCACGCCGTCCTCGAGCGCCACCCGCGGCGGCGGGAATTCGCCACGCCGGTCCTCGGACAGGTAGAACATCTGCGTGGGTGAACCACCGTTGTGGCCGTAGGTAGTCTCGCAGCCCATGCCCTCGCGACCGGTGGTCGGGTCGTTGTCGGTGTCCACGTAGAGGATCAGCGACGCGTTGTCGAAGCTGTACGGCTCGGCGAACTCGATGGCCCACAGCCAGCGCCCCCGGGCGACGTTGCCGAAACGCACGCGCGTGAGGTCATAGCGCGCCGGGCGCTCGGGCGTGGGCTCGTAGGTCCGCAGTTCGGCGACCACCTCGAGTGTCTCTGCGAACGCTGGATCGGTCAGGAGCTGCTTTTCGACGGCGTCGGATATCCCATCGGCGTCGGTGTCCTGGGCCCCGGCGAGGCCCGTAGCCACGATGATGAGGGCGGCGGCGATTACGGTCGTCCGCATGGTGATCCTCCTGCGTGCGGCCGATGAATGACAGGGGGATGGTTCGCAAGCCCGGCGCCGGCACCTGCCACCCTTGCAGGCAGAGCTGGAGGCTGAGGCGCCCATGGCAGGGCCGTTGGTGGCATCAGCTTCGGGCACGGTGCCGCGCGACGGCGGTCTCGTAGAGATCTGCGTACTTGCGCGCCGACTCGTTCCACGAGAAGTCCCGGGCCATGCAGCGTGCCACCAGCTTCTCCCAGTGTGGCCGGTCGCGGAAGGCCAGCACGGCGCGTTCAAGCGCGAGCAGGAGATCGTCGGCGGTCAGCCCGTGGAGAACGAAGCCCGTCTGCTCGGCGGGAGCCTCGACCACGGTGTCGGCGAGACCGCCGGTGGCCGTGACCACGGGCACGGTGCCGTAGGCCATCGAGATCATCTGGCCCAGCCCACACGGCTCATAGCGCGAGGGCATGACGAAGATGTCCGAGCCGGCGTAGATGCGTCGCGCCAGGGCCTCGTCGTAGCCGATGTTGATCGCCATCTGCTCGGGGTACTGGCGCGCGAGCAACCGGTAGGTGTCCTCCAGCGCCGGCTCGCCGGTGCCCAGCAACATGAATTGGATGGGCAGCTTCACCGCCCTGGGCAGCACCTGCGCGAGCACATCGAGCCCTTTCTGCCACGCCAGGCGCGTGACGACGCTGACCACCGGCACCTGCGGGTCAACCGGCAGGCCCATCTCGCGCTGGAGCGCGGCCTTGCACGCCCGCTTGCCCGACATCGCGCCGGGCTGGTAGTGCTCGGGCAGAGCCGGATCCGTCGCCGGGTTCCACAGCTCGTAATCGATGCCATTGAGGATGCCGCACAGGTCGCCGGCGCGTGCGCGCAGCAGCCCATCCAGACCCTCGCCGAATTCGGGCCGCTGGATCTCCCGGGCGTAGCGCTCGCTGACGGTGCTGATTGTCGTCGCGCCACGGATGGCCGCCGCCATGTAGTTGATGAGGCCCCCCAACTGCACCAGGCGCATGGCCTCCGACGCCGGATCGATGCCGATGCGGGGGGCCACGGCCTGCTCGAACTGCCCCTGGTAGCCGAGGTTGTGGATGGTGTAGACGGTGGCTCGGCCCAGCGGATTGAGCCGCTCGAAGACCGGGATCAGCCCGGTCGGCCAGTCGTGGCAGTGGATGACGTCCGGGCTCAGGCCCAGCGCCGGGATGAGTGCCGACGCCGCCCGAGCGAAGAAGGCGTAGCGCTCCGCGGAGTCGGGGTAGTCGCCACCGCGCGGGCCGTAGACCTCGGGACGGTCGAAGTAGGGGCCGTAGCGGATGAAGTAGACCGGCACGCCGCTGTCGCCCAGCGGCGCCTGCAGCACCGAAGCGCGCCGGGTTTCGTGCGGGGCGGTGACCTCGAGCGTCTCCAGGGCGAGTTCGGGACGCGTGTTGGTCGTGACCTGTTGATGCAGCGGCATGACCACGGATACGTCCACGCCCAGCTCGGCGAGGGCGCGGGGGAGACTGCCCGCAACGTCGGCCAGCCCGCCGACCTTGGCGAACGGTGCGACCTCGTTGGAGACGAACAGAACCTTCATGCGCTGGCGCCTGCCTCCGGCGATCACAGTGGAGTACGGCTGGGCACGACGACCACACCGCCCGCGGTCACCAGGAAACGCTCGCGATCGCGTTCGTGGTCGAAGCCGATCTTGATGCCATCGGGGATGGTGGTGGACTCTTCGATGACCGCCCGGCGCAACCGCACATCCTTGCCGATCCGGCAGCCGCCCATCACCACGCACTCGTCGATCTGGCTCCCGTTGTGAATCTCCACCCGCGGTCCGATGACCGAGCGCCGCACCTCCCCACCCGAGACCACCACCCCGGGCGCAAGCAGCGACTGCTCGAAACGGCCCATGGTGCCCTCGGTGGAGACGCAGATCTTGGCCGGCGGCCGATGCCCTGTGCCCGAGCGCAGTGGCCAGGACTCGTCGTAGAGGTCGAACTCGGGGTGGCGGGCGATCAAGTCCATGTTGGCCTGCCAGTAGCTGTCCAGCGTGCCTACGTCGCGCCAGTAGCCGTTGCCGGGCTGGCCCTCGGTCTTGATGTTGTAGGCGTACACCTTGCGGTCTTCGATCAGTCGCGGGATCAAGTCCTGGCCGAAGTCGTGGCTGGTACGCTGCGACTTGGCATCGCGCACCAGCGCGCGCACGAGCACGTCGGTATTGAACAGATAGATGCCCATCGACGCCAGGCAGCGGTCGCCGCTGCCGGGCATGGGCTCGGGGCTTGCGGGCTTCTCCTCAAACCGCACGATCCGCCGGTCGTCATCGACGGTCATCACCCCGAACTGCCTCGCCTCTGTCAGCGGTACGTCGATGCACACGATGGAGGCCTCGGCGCCACAGCGGATGTGCTCCTCCAGCAGGAGGGCGTAGTCCATCTTGTAGACGTGGTCGCCGCCCACGATGAGCACCCAGCGCGGGCGCTCCTGCTGCAGGAGGTACAGGTTCTGGAACACTGCGTCGGCGGTGCCCAGGTACCAGCGGTTGGGCAGGCGCTGTTGAGGCGGTACGATATCCACGTACTCGCCCAGTTCGGGGCTCAGGATGCTCCACACCTGGCGCAGATGGCGGTTGAGACTTACCGACTCGTACTGGGTGAGCACGTAGATGCGGCGGAAGAATGAGTTGACGCAGTTGGAGAGCGTGAAGTCGATGATGCGGTAGACTCCGCCGAAGGGTACCGCCGGCTTGGCGCGGCGCTCGGTGAGAGGTCTGAGGCGTTCGCCACGCCCCCCCGCAAGCAGCAAGGTTACGATGTCCCCCGTCTGCTCTCTGCTGAGCCCCAAGACGTCAGCCTCCTGCGCCGCAGCGGTGTCAGGTGTTGGTTCGTGCAATGGCCGTCTCGATGGCTTCCACCAGCGGCCCCAGATCGGAGCTTTTCTCGATGTAGGCGTCCGCGGCCCAGGACAGGAAGTTCTCGGCATACGCGGGGTACGCGGTGTTGATGACCACCGGCACTGAGGGGTCGATGTCCAGGAACTCCTGCAGGGCGCTCAGACCGTCGCGACCCGGCATGGCGATATCGAGCACAATGACGCTGGGCCGGTCGGCGCGCAGCTTCTGCACCGCCGTGTCGGCGCTCTCCGCCACGTCAACCCGGTACCCCATGCGCTCCAGACGACGTTGGTACATCTCGCGCTGGTGGACATCATCGTCAACGAACAGAATGCGCACGTCTCGCTCTTCGTCTCCCGTGGCCAACCGATCATCCGTCGCCACAACCCTCACCTCCGTCCCTTGCCACTGTGCGACTCCCCCCATCTCAAACGAGCGGCCCGGACGATCATTCAGCCTTGGCGGCTTCCTCGTCGGCCGCCGTCTCGGCCCCGGCATCGTGGACCGTGTGTATCCTGGGAATGCGAATGATGAACGCCGCGCCCTCGCCGGGCGAACTCTCAACCTCGATGTCGAAGCCGTGCGAGCGAATCGTATCCCACACCACCGCAAGGCCGACACCGCTGCCGTAATGCTTGGTGGTGTAGAACGCGTCGAAGATCCGCTCACGATCCTCCTTCGACATGCCGATGCCGCTATCCTCGATTCGCACGAACAGGTTCTCGTCGTCCTGGCCGCTGGTGATGCGCACAACGCCGCCCTCGGGCATGGCGTCGGCGGCGTTGCTCATCAGGTTCTGCAGCGAGCGCCGAAGCTGGGCGATGTCGCCGCGGATGCGCGGCAGGCTGTCGTCAAGGTTGAGCTGAATCTCGACGCCCTTCTCGGCGAAGCCGCCTTCGTTGGCGAGGGCACGGTCGATCAGCAGCGAGTTGATGTCGATGGGACGCAGGTGCAGCTTGCGCTCGGCCAGAGGCTCGAGGAGCATGGACAGGATCTCCTCGAGGTTGCGCGCCTCCTTGGCGATGATGCTGGCCGCCCGGTGCACGACCAGCGGGTCGCTGGGGTCATCGACCAGGTCGCTGGCCCACCCCCCGATGGTCACCAGGGGGTTGCGCAGGTCGTGAGCGACGCGCGCCGCCATCTCGCCGATGGCTACGAGTTGCTCGGCGCGCACCAGCTCGGCCTGCGTGCGTTGCAGGCTGGTGTAGGCCTGCTCGAGTTCGCTGCGGCTCGCCTGGAGCTGGGCGTAGGCCAGCGCGGACTCGATGGCCAGCCCGGCGTGCTGGGCGAAGAGCGCCAGCAGGCGTACGTCGCCGTCGGTGATGGGCTGACGCGAGTAGCGGTTGTCCGCCATGAGCACCCCGCGCGGCTGGTCGGCCATGAGCATGGGCACGACCACGCACTGCTCGACGTCAAGAATCTCGCGCAGCTCAGCGCCGATGCGCGGGTCGGTCGCGGCGTCGTCGATTCTGATCGAGCGCCGCTGCACCGCCGCCAGCACCGGCACGCGGTCGGCATCCTCATCCATGGGGAAGCGCAACGAACGCACCATCTCCTGCAGCGCATGAGGCTCCTGGGCCCAACGCTCGTAGGCGGCGGTGAAGTCGTCGAGCGTCTGCGGCTCGGAGGCCACCTGCGACCAGATGGCGTACGCCTCCTCCTGTGATTCGGGGCCGAGCGCCATGCGCCCCTCCAGCCACTCCCCCGTGGAATCGACCACGAACAGCCAGGCGCGGTTGAAGCCGATGCCGCCCGTGCCGGCGGTGGCGCAGGTGAGGGTGGCGAAGAACACGCGGTCAATCTCGGTCTCACGCCGCAGCACCCGCACCATGTCGTTGAGCAGCGTCAGCTCCGCCACCCGGCGGCCGGTGTCGGGCACTGTGTTGGCCGCGATCATCACCACGTCGCGCTCGCCGTCCGAGGCCAGGCTCAGGCTCAGATCGACCACGCGTTGGGGCTGGTTCGAGCTGTAGAGGCGCAGGCCGGGCACGTTGACCGGCGCGGAGTTCACCTCGATCCGGTCCAGCGCCGCCACCACCGCGCGATACAGCTCGGCCGGGAGCACATCGCGCAGCGGCGTGCCCTCGGGCGGCGCACCGCACCCGCACACATGCTCCCAGAACGCCCGGTTGCCCTCGATCACATTCAGATCGCGGTCGGCCAGCAGCACGGCGGCGGGGATGTGATCGAAGATGGGGCACGGGCAGGCGAATGTGCAGGCCGCGTGATCAGCCACCGGGCGCGCTCACCTCCATCGCCGGCGCATCGCCGGCGCGCTCCTGATCGGCGAG
>CAZTZN010000188.1:0-8867 GCA_964617715.1 uncultured Armatimonadia bacterium
TACACGCGATGACGTGGATCAGCAACGGCGTGATGCGGGTGTTCGGGATCAGCCCGCAGCATCACGGGCACTTCGTGACCGCGGAGGAGATCCGCGCGGCCGCGGATCTGGGGGAGGAGGAGGGGACGGTCGAGCCCGAGGAGGGGGAGATGCTCGACAGTGTGATGGAGCTGGGCGAGCAGACGGTGCGAGACATCATGACGCCGCGGGTGGAGATCGTGGCCATGCCGGGGGACGCGACGCTCGAGGAGATGATCGCGGTCGCGGTCGAATCAGGGTTCTCGCGGATCCCGGTGTATGAGGAGAGTATCGATCATATCACCGGGATCGTCTACATCAATGACACCCTGGCGCACCTCAGTCGGGGCGAGCGGGACGTGCGCCTGGCGGAGGTGGCGCGTGCGCCCATCCTGGCACCGGAGACCAAGCGCCTCGACGAAATGCTGCGGGAGCTGCGCGAGCGGAAGGTGCATATCGCCATCGTCATCGACGAGTTCGGCGCGACCGAGGGCCTGGTGACCATCGAGGACATCCTGGAGGAGCTGGTGGGCGAGATCGAGGATGAGCACGACCTGCCGGAGCCGGAGATTCTGGTGGTAGACGAGGGCGAGGCGCTGGTCAGCGGCCGGGCGCGCATCGAGGACCTTAACGACGAGTTGGGGTGCGACATCACGAGCGACGCCCACGGCACGGTGAGCGGATTCGTCACCGGCGTAGCAGGTCGCGTTCCCGAGGAGGGGGAAGTGGTGATTGCTCAGGATGTGACCTTCGAGGTCATTGAGAGCAACGACCAGCACATTGACCGCCTGCGTGTGGTAGCACCGCCGCGCGGGGAGGCTGAGTAGCAGTGGCCCGCCGAGTGAGCCGACGGCGCAAGAAGAAGGTAGACGAGTACGCGCTTACCAGCGACGAGCTGCGCTTCCCGGGGGAGAAGCGGATCTACCTCGAGGGTGTATGGGGGGTCGTGGGCGCCTTTGTGATAATCGCGTACAACGTCATGTACTTCATGGTCGGCCCGCCCATCAACAACGAGATCCAACCCGACGCGCCGCTGTATGGGAAGTGGTGGGTGCCGGTCATCATTCTGGTCTACCCTGCGCTGAGCTGGGCCGTGGCGAACTGGCTGACGATGCGCGCCTACCGCCGTCGGCTCAAGGAGGCGGGGATGTCGGCGCGGGTGCTGAACAAGTCGCACCCCAAGCTCAAGGCGGTGCTGGGTGAACAGGCGCGGCTGCTGGGGATCCCTGAGCCGGAGATGTACGTGCTCCACGACGACATGCCGTACATCTACTCGATGCCGGGCAAGACCGGCGTGATCGTGACCACGGACAAGCTGGTGCAGGTGATGAGCGACGACGAGGTGGCGGCGCTGGTGGCGCGCGAGATGGGGCACATCGTGTGTGGTCACCCGCGCATGGCGCTGCTCGCGGAGTTCATGCGGCGTGCCAACCCGGTGGTGAAGGTGCTGCTGTTCCCGGTCACCGCCATGGTCATCGTGCTCAAGAACTGGATCGATCTGATTGAGGTCACCGCCGATCGGGTGGCGATCCTGGTGACCGGGCGTCCGGCGCTGCTTAACGAGACGCTGGTGAAACTCTCGGTCACCGCAGACACCGAGGCCGAGATCAGCCCGGCCGAGTTGGATGCCTTTCTGGGTTCGGCCTCGGACATCTCCACCGACGCGGCGCAGATCGAGCGCCATTACAAGATGGGCGAGTTTCTGAGCCGGCACAGGGCGTTGCGCGATCGCATCGAGGAGATCCGGGAGTACCCCAAGAGCGAAGAGGGCCAGGAGGCCATGCAGAAGATGGCCGAGATGAAGCAGAAGCTGGGCTGACGGGCTGAGCGATGAGGGTGGTCAGGCGGGCAGGCGCCGGGGCGCCTGCCCGCAACGATTCGAGGCTCAGGTGGTCTCCGACGGGTAGCTGCCCAGGATCTTGAGCAGCGGGCAGAAGTCGCGCAGGCGGTCGAGGGCGGCGGCGGGGCCGGGGTCCTGCCGGTGGCCCTCGAAGTCCACGAAGAAGACGTACTCCCACAGGCGGCCGCGAGCCGGGCGTGACTCGATAAGCGTCAGGTTGATGCCGTGCTCAGCGAAGGCGCCCAGCGCCGTGTGCAGGGCGCCCGCGCGGTGGGGTGTGCTGAACACCACTGAGGTCTTGTCATCCCCGGTGGGCGGCACGTCGAGATCGCCCACCACGAAGAAGCGGGTGCGGTTGTCGGCGAGGTCCTCAATCTTCTCGCCCAGCAGAGTCAGCCCGAAGGCCCGGGCGGCCTCACGGGTGCAGATGGCGGCGATGGTCGGGTCGGCGGCGGCGTTCTCAGCCGCGGCGCTGGAGCTGGCGGTTGCGACCTGCGCGACGCCGGGCAGGTGCTCGCGCAGCCAGCGTCGGCACTGGCCCAGGACCTGGGGGTGGGAGTGTACCTGCCTGACATCGGAGATCGCCCCGCGCGCGGCGAGATAGTGGTTGACCTGCACGTAGACCTCGGCGCAGATGCGCAGCGAGGTCTCGAGGAGGCTGTCAAGGGTGGTGCCGACTACGCCCTCGGTGGAGTTCTGGATGGGGGCGACGCCGAAGTCGGCGTTGCCGCGCTGCACCGCGTCGAAGATGTCGCCGATGGAGGCAACCGGAATCAGGCGCGCGCTGCGGCCGAAGCGCTTGCGCGCCGCGAGGTGCGAGAAGGTGTGCTCGGGGCCCAGGTAGGCGACGGCGGGGAGTCGCTGCAGGCCGCGGCAGATAGAAACGATCTCGCGGAAGACGGCCTGCACGGCCTCCGCATCGAGGGGGGCAAGCTCGCCCGCGGTGAGTCGGCGCAGGAGTCGAGCCTCGCGGTCGGGAGCGTAGATGGCGGCATCGGCCGAGTCTTTGAGGCCGCCGACCTGCTCGGCTACGCGCGCGCGCTCGAGCAGCAGCTCGAGGATGCGCGCGTCGATCTCGTCAATGCGTCGGCGCAGCTCGTCCAGAGACATCCGCATCAGCCCCTCGCCCGGATGGCACCGGCGCGATAGTAGCATACGCCGGGGACGAAGGCAACGAGGTAGTGGCGGGAGGCGGGAAACGGCAGGCGGCGAGCGGGGAGGGCGATGGTGCCGGCCGGCCGGGACAGAGTTGCCTGAGCCGGTGGATCGCGAGTCCCCCCCGAGCCAACGCGGCTGCAGGCGCGGTCGGGCGGCGTGGGGAAATGACAACAGTCCGCAGCCTGGTCGCGCACGGACCCGCGAGATGAGGCTGGTCATCGCCCTCTACCTGGTCGCGCTGCTGTTGATCACGCTGTTCACCGACGTGGTCTTCGGCCTCAACGCGCAGTCGCTGGCCTACGGGCCACTGACGCTGGCGCTGCTGGTGCTGGTGTACCTGGCGCTGACCGACGGTCCGCGCGACTTCCTGCACAGGTGGTACGTCTCGAGCCCGATAATGGCCCCGGGGCTGCTGTTTCTCGCCGGACTGGCGGCTTCGATGCCCAACGCCCACGACCTCGGGCTGGCGGCGAAGGACTTCCTGCGCTGGAGCTTCGTGTGGCTGGTATATGCGCCGGTGACACGCGCGTTGTGTGACGATCCGCGACGCTGCCGGCTGTTCGCGCGGGCGACCGCCGTATGCGTGATCGGCTTCGCGGCGCTCGCGGTGGGCGATCTGTTCACCGGCGGTGGCCTCACGCGCGCCCTCATGGGGCAGGCGAGTGTGTCGGGCGAGGGGCGCTACGCGTCGCTCTACGGCAACGCGGGGATCTTCGCCGGGATGCTGATCGTGGGCTTCCCGCTGGCCCTCGTGCCCGCGCTGAGCGAGGGCAGGCCGCGGCGGGTGCCGTGGCTGGCGGGCACGGGTGTGATCGTGACGGGGATATTGATCTCGGGCTCGCGCGCGGCCCTGGTGGCGATGGTGGTGGCTACGCTGACGGTGGCGCTGTCTCAGCGGCGTCGGTGGCTGGTCGGGGTCACGGCGGTAGTGGTAGTGGGGCTGGCGGTGCTGGTGAACGCGCGGGCGCTGGAGGGTCCGCCCGCTCTGGCGCGACTGCAGCAGCTCGCCACGCACACCGGCACGGGGGAGCGCAGCCTGCGGCGGCGGGCGTATATCTGGGGCGTGGCCGGGGAGCTGGTGCAACGCAGCCCCCTCATCGGCCGGGGCGGCTCGCAACTGCGCTTCCACCAGCACGCGGGCTTCAAGCGCGCACACAACGCGTGGCTCGACGCCTGGGTGGACGGGGGCCTGGCGGCGGCGCTGGCGATGCTGGTGGTGACGGCACAGTTGCTGCGGCGCGCGTGGGCGACGCTCACGCGCCGGCGCCGGCTCTACCTGGAGCCGACCCACGTGGCGCTGGTGGCCGCCTGCCTGGCGGTGCAGACCGGCTGGCTGGTGCGCGCGGGCATCGGCGGACGCATCGACTGGCTGCCGATCTTCATGCTCTTCGGCCTGTGGTGGGAGCGCGGCCACCCGACGCAGAGCGCCGGTGCGCCGGGGCCGCGAAGAGGTGTCGGGGGCGGTGACAGGGAACCCAAGTCGTGGAGGTGCACGATTGACGGCAGCAATGGGTAGCGGACGAATCCGGAACCGTCTCGACGACGACATCCCGGAGGACATGTGGGAAGCATGCCCGCAGTGCCAGCAGCTCCTGTACACCAAGCAACTGGCGCAGAATCTGTGGGTGTGCACCAAGTGCGGCTATCACTTCCGGCTGTCGGCGAGACAGCGGGTTGACACGATCGTGGATGCGGGCAGCTTCGTCGAGTGGGACGAAGACCTGCCCCTGTGCGACCCACTGGGCTTTCCGAACTACCGCAGCAAGCTGGAGGCGGCGCAGGCCAAGACCGGGTTGCGCGACGCGGTGGTGACCGGCAGGGCGCAGATCGCCGGGATCGACATCGCGTTCGGCGCGATGGAGATGGGCTTCCGCGGCGGCAGCATGGGCTGGGTGGTGGGCGAGCGCGTGACCCGCCTGCTCGAACGCGCGGCCGAGGAGGGTCTTCCGGTCATCATCATTAACGCCTCGGGCGGCGCGCGCATGGAAGAGAGCCTGGTGTCGCTGATGCAGATGGCGAAGACCGCGGGGGCGTCGGCGAAGCTGGCCGCGGCGGGGCTGCCCTACATCAGCGTGCTCACCGATCCCACGTACGGCGGTGTGATGGCCAGCTACGCCTTCCTGGGCGACATCATCATTGCCGAGCCGGGGGCGGCGATGGGGTTCGCGGGGCCGCGCGTGATCGACGTCACGGGGATGCCGATCGGTGAGGGCGTGCAGACGGCTGAGTTCCAGCGCGAGCACGGGATGATCGACCTCATCGTGCCCCGCTCGGACCTGCGCGAGACGCTGGCGACTCTGATCGCGTGGAGTTGCGCCGAGCCGCATCCCGACGAGGGAGCGGGCGAAGCCGGTGACGAGGTGCTGCGCACCGAGCCCGGCGCCGAGGCGCCGACGCACGCGTGGGAGAAGGTTGAGCTGGCGCGCCACCCGGACCGGCCGTACTCACTGGACTACATCCAGGCGATAGTGGACGGCTTCATCGAGTTGCACGGCGACCGGCGCTTCGGGGATGACGGGGCCATCGTCGCGGGGGTGGGCTGGATCGGCGGGCGGCCGGTGGCGATCATCGGTCATCAGAAGGGCCGGCAGGCGCGCGAGCGGTCGCGGCGCAACTTCGCGATGGCCCGGCCCGAGGGTTACCGCAAGGCCATGCGTATCATGCGCCTGGCCGACAAGGTCGGGCGGCCGATCGTGACACTGATCGATACGCCGGGGGCGCACTGCCTGGACGAGGCGGAGGCGCGCGGCATCTCGGAGGCGATCGCGGCCAATCAGCGCGACATGTTCTCGCTCAAGGTCCCCATCGTGCCGGTGATCATCGGCGAGGGGGGGAGCGGTGGGGCCATCGGCATCGGGGTGGGCGACCGCGTGCTGATGATGGAGAACTCGTACTACTCGGTAATCGCGCCTGAGTCATGCGCGGCGATCCTGTGGCGCGACCGGTCGCTCAAGGAGGAGGCCGCGGCTGCACTGAAGCTCACGGCTGAGGACGCGCTGCGGCTGGGGATCATCGACGGGATCGTGGCCGAGCCGGCGGGCGGGGCACACGTGGACAAGAAGGCGGCCGCGGACCTGCTCAAGCGCGCGCTGGGGCAGGTGCTGGGCGAGCTTGAGCGGGTCGATCGGGCGCGGTTGCCGGAGCTGCGCTACGAGAAGTTCCGCAGGATGGGGATGCCGGAGGACGATCCGACGTAAGAGGCGTGGCGACGATGGTGCCGGAGGCCGGATTCGAACCGGCACGGGGGGTGAGCCCCGCCAGATTTTGAGTCTGGTGTGTCTGCCAATTCCACCACTCCGGCACGTGAGCGAAGTGTACCAGCGCCGCCGAGAATTGTCAACTTCGCGGCGGCCGGGGCGGGCCTGGGGCAGGCCGTGGGGTGAAGCGCGTACGGGGTCGGGCAGGGCGTGACGTGAGGTGACGAGGGCATGGATGACGAGCAGAGAGACAATCAGCAGGAGGCGTGGAGCAGCTCCACCGGGGCTCCTCAGCCATCGCCACCGCCTGAGGCGCCCGGGGCCTCAGCAGAACCACCGACGCCGCAGGCCCCACAGTATGCGGCAGGGCCTCCGCCTCCGCCTGCTCCGCCGCGGCGCCGCACCAACTGGCTGCTGATCGGCGGGGTCGGCTGCGCCGCGCTGGTCGTGCTGGGCGGCCTGATTCTGCTGTTTGCCGGGATGATGGCGATGGCCGGTGGCGGCGACGGGCCGCTCAGCGGCTTCGGGGAGCACGTGGGGGTGATCACCGTGAGCGGCATCATCTCCGCCTCCGGCGAACAGACGCTGTTCGGCATGACCATGGGGGGCGCGCGCTCGATCATGGAGCAGTTGCGTCGGGCGGCCGAGGACGACAGCATCCGGGCGGTGGTGATACGCATCAACAGCCCGGGGGGCAGCCCGGCGGCCTCACAGGAGATCTATGAGGAGGTGCGGCGGCTGGCCGAGACCAAGCCGGTGGTGGTGTCGATGGCGGATGTGGCCGCGTCGGGCGGCTACTACATCGCCGCGGCGGCGGACCGGATCGTGGCGACCGGTTCGACGGTGACCGGCAGCATCGGGGTGCGCATGGAGTATCTGCAACTCTCCGATCTGTTGGAGAGGTACGGGATTGAGGCGGGCAATCTGACCACGGGCCCGTACAAGGATACCGGGTCGCTCTACCGCCCGATGCGGCCCGACGAGGAGAAGCTGCTGCGCGAGGTGCTCGACGACATGTACGATCAGTTCGTGTCGGCGGTGGCTGAGGGCCGCGAGATGGACGAGGCGGAGGTGCGCAGGCTGGCGGACGGGCGCATCTACACGGGCGAGCAGGCGTTGAAGGTGGGCCTGATCGACGAGGTGGGTAACTTCTATCGGGCGGTGGAGATCGCGGGCGAACTGGCAGGCATCGAGGGGGAGCCGAAGCTGAAGGAGATGGGCACCGGCCGCGGGCTGTGGGGCCTGATGGGGGCGATGTCCGAGTTGGGGCGGCGCTCGGCGCTGGACTACCTGCTGCACGATGAGCGACTGGACAGCGTGGACGACCTCATGCGTATGCCCGACATGGCGCGGTAGCATGCCGGCTCATCGAGGATAGCAGATATGGCGCACAAGCTCCTGCTGGTAGATGGTCACAGCCTGTTCCACCGCGCGTTCCACGCGCTGCCGCCGCTGAGCACCCGCGAGGGGCAGCCGACGAACGCGCTCTTCGGCTTCCTGCAGATGCTGCTGGTATTGCTGGAAGAGGAGCGGCCCGACTACGCGGCAGTGGCTCTCGACCTGCCCGGGGGGACCTTTCGCGATGAGATCTACGAGCCCTACAAGGCCCACCGTCCGCCCACCGATGAGGCGCTCAAGGCGCAGGTGCCGCTGCTGGACGATGTGATCGAGGCCCTGGGCATGGGGCGGGTGGCGCTGGAGGGGTTTGAGGCCGATGATGTCATCGGCACCCTGGCGAGGCGCGCGCGTGATCAGGGCCTCGAGGTCACCATCGTCACCGGCGACAGGGACCTGCTGCAGCTCGTGGGCGATGGCGTCGAGGTCGTCGCGACGCTGCGCGGCATCAAGGAGACGAAGCGCTACGACGCCGAGGCGGTGCGCGAGGAGTACGGCCTTGAGCCGAAGCAACTGATCGACCTGAAGGCCTTTGCCGGCGACAGCTCGGACAATATCCCGGGCGTGGCCGGCATCGGCGAGAAGAGCGCGCTGGAGATCCTGCGGCAGTTCGGCTCGGTGGAAGAGGCGCTGGGGCGCATCGACGAGATCGCGTCAACGCGCATTCGCAATCGGCTCGAGGAGGATGCCGAGGCGGCACTGGTGAGCCGGCGGTTGGCGGAGATCCGGACCGATGCGCCGGTCGAGGTCGAGCTGGATGACATCGCCTGGCGAGGGCTGCAGGCCGAGAAGCTGCGGGAGCTGGCGGGGCGGCTGGAGTTCACGAGTCTGCTCGACCGCCTGCCTGCCGGCGCATCGGCCCAGCGGGAGATCCGGGCCGAACCGGTGACCGACCAGGGCGCGCTGGACACGCTGGTGGAACGCGCGCGCGCGGCGGGCGCGATCACGCTGGCGCTCGCGCAGGGCGAGGCGGGGCCGCTGTTGGCGGTGCTTGCGGGCGAGGGACGAGCGTTGCTGGTGCCGCTGGCGGACGGCGGCGCGGGGGCGGGGACGCTGTTCGCCGAGGAGGGGGATGGGCTGGAGCTGGAGGGACTGCGTGAGGTGCTGGCTGATCCGCAGGGGGGCGTGAGCGCGGCGGACCTGAAGGGCCTGGCGCGCGCGCTGACGGAGCATGGGTTCGAGGTGCGGGGCGCGCGCTTCGACCCGGAGATCGCATCGTATCTGCTGGCGCCCAACCGGCGCGACCACTCGATCGGGAC
>CAZTZN010000189.1:0-8817 GCA_964617715.1 uncultured Armatimonadia bacterium
TGGGCGCACTCGCCGGCCCGAAGAACCCGCGGTAGAACTCGTCGAGCACCGCATCCGGGTCCCGGCGCGGATCCCACATGAGCCGGGCGCGCAGGTACATCTGCGGGCCGGCGTACCACCACGTCGGGAAGGCTTCGTTGGTCACGGCGACCGCGCCGATCTCGTCGTAGAAACGCAGCGAGTCGGCCATCAGATGTGGGTAGACGCGGGGCATGGTCCAGGTCAGGCCCGTGTAGTCGTAGGTGCCGAACGCCCCCGCCGCCGCGGCCCACGCGCGCGCGAACTCCTCATCCGCCCGCCGATAGGCCGGATCATGCCACTGCGCCACGTCCTGCGTGATCACTACCAGCACGTTATCCGGCAGCTCGACGTTGACCGGCGGCGCCTCCACCTTACCGTAGGCGATGCAGCTCACGTATTTCCCCGGATTGGTCTCAGCGATGCCTTCGGCCACCTGCCTGACGAAGGTGAAGTAGCGGTCCGACAGCATCGGCCGCCCCCGGAAGCTCGCGCCGGGGACGTCCAGCGCCGTGCAGCGGTCGCACTGGCAGAACTCACCGCTGTCGTTGATGCCCACCGAGAAGAAGTTCGCCTCGGGGTGCTCGGCAAACCAGCGCCGGCCGGCCTCGATGGTAATCCGGACGACCTCCGGGTTGCTCGTACACGGCTGCCAGTTCTGCGCGTGGTTGGTCTCCGGGATGCGCCGCGTGCCGTTGATGAGCGGGAAGTATTCGGGATGCGTCTCGCCATAGACCGACGCCGGGAATATGGTGTAGAGGTTATGCGAGTAGCGGTTGAAGGGGACATTCAGACCGTGGCTGGTGATGCGCGCGCGCCGCCGCCAGGCCTCGCCCTCGCCGGGGATGGACGCGTCAATGCCGTGATTGCGCCGATTGACGAAGCGCGGCTCGATGCGCCGATGCATGGTCGGGATTGTGACGGTCTCCAGCTCGGGCACGTTCTCCCCCAGTTCGGTGGGGATGAACCAGCGCACCCCCAGCTCCTCGAGCAGCCAGCAGACGGCGTTGAGCGTGCCCTCGGGTACCTTCCCGGCCAGCACCAGCCGATCGCCCGCGCACTCGACCACGAAACCGTCGAAGGCCAGCGACGCCAGCTCGGCCTGCGCCGCCCACGTCTCATCGGGCGCCCCCAGCACCACCAGCGCTCCCTCCCCGGCCGCTTCAGCGACCACCGGGAGCGTTGCCCCCGACATCTTCCCCAGGTACAGATTCAGCTCATCGGCCGCCAGCGCCGTGGTCTCGTCGGCCTCCGCGAGGATCAGCCGGGCAACCGGCTCCCCCTGGCGGATCAGCGTCAGGTCGGCCGCGCACAGGCCGGCGGCCAGCACGGTTGTCACGCCCACCAGCATGATGCGTTCGACCATCATGGTGAACCACGCTCCTCCCACGCTCTCCCTCACAGCCCGCGCCGATACTGCGGTATCTCCTCGTCGATGACCGCGCGCACCTGCGCGATCTTCCACTCCAGGTGCGCCCGATCGCACATGTACTCCATGCTCGGCTCCCAACCCAGCCGCGAGTCCGCCTCGACCAGCGGGATGGTCGCCTCGGCGTTCGCGATCTCCGCTTCGGCCAGCGCCACCATCTCGTCGAGGATGGCCCGGGCACGCGCCGCGTCCTCCTCGGCCTCCAGCCGCTGCTTGAGCTGCCACCAGCGCTTGGTGTTGATGGTCGTCTGGACGCAGTTGCGGATGAATCGGCCCAGCCCCAGCATCCGCTCGGCCTCCGCCCGCTTGCGCTCGGGAGCCGCCGCGACCGCCCGCTCCAGCCATTCGATTCCTTCCTCCCAGCGGCTCTTCATGCGCTCCAGCAGCCCGATCTCTCCCTCCAGGCGGTCGGGGTGGCGCGAGGCGTAGTGTGTGTTGAGAATGCGATTGCCGAAGTGGGCATGGGGCGCGGAGGGGAACTCCTCCCGCTCCTCCTCGAAGAGCAGCGGATACGCCGGCCCGACCCGAAAGGGCCCGTACTGGTCCTCGTTGGTGGGCACGTAGTCGCGGATGGCGTCGCTCCACGCCTCCCACCCCTTCACCGCCGGCGGGCCGCCCTCCTCGCCGAAGTCCCGCCGGGCCAGTCTGTCGGCCATCTCCTCGGTCGTGGTCCTCGGCTCCCAGTACGCCCACTTCGCCAGCTCGTTCACGAACGACGGCCACCAGCCGTAGTGGTGTGACTCCATCAGCCCGACCAGCCCCCACTTCTCATGTGCCTCCAGCAGCGCCCGATAGCGGCGCGCCCACTGAAACGGGATCGGCTCGTAGGGGATGACACCGATGTCCCACGTCAACCCGCCCGTGTTGCTCATCGTGTACAGCGGGATGCCCCGCTCATGGGCGGCCCGTGCCTCGCTGCGGAAGTACTTGCCCGGCCCCTCAAAGGACGCCGTGTAGTCCACGCAGCGGGTCATGACGCCATCCTTCTCGATGTCCTCGAACATCTCGAAGGTCGCCTGCAGCGAGATGTCCGTAGGCAGCGAGCGGATGAGCGCCACCCGGTCCTCCTCCGGCGCCCATCCCCAGTTGTAGGTCCAGAACACGATATCGAGGTCCGGCTTGTACTTGCGCAGAATACGCTTGAGCAGCGCCAGCCACTGCGGGTAGTCGGCGCACGGCCACCATCCCGGGCTCGGTCGCGGGTCGGGTTTGCCATCGGGCGCCGGGTCCAGCCGCAGGCGCCCGGTGGTGTGCGGGTCCTTGCTGGGGAACTCGCACGACTCGCCCACGAACACGATGCCCTTTGCCCCCGGGCAGGCCCGCATGAGCGCGCCGTAGGTGCTCTCGTAGTAGGCCTCAGCTTCCGGGTCATCGGGGTGCAGGCGGCTGGTGAGGTAGCTGTAGAGGTACACGTCCACGCCGAAGTGCGCCGCGCGATCCACCAGGTTGTTGAGGTCCAGGTAGCCGGTGGTGGTCATGTCCGGCCCCTTGACGAACACCAGGATCGCGTCCATACCCGCGTGGGCGATGGCGTTGAGATGCTGATCGGGGAACTGATCGATGCCCCAGCCTGAGTGCACCATGCGCGGGGAGAAAATCGGCGCGCGCACCACATCCTGCCGCGCCACAAAGGGCCCTTCGCGCAGGTTCATCAGGTCCTCAAGATAGTAGCAGCCCTGCCCCACTCCGCGCTCGTCGAAGCCGCAGATGGTGATTGTCTCGGGCTCGACGATGAGTCGATAGCTCCGTGGTTTGCTCAGACCCTCGCCGAGCTGCGGCGCCTCGCTCTTCGTGATCAGGCGGATCGCAGCGGGACCGGGAGCTTCGCCCTTCGTCAGCAGCGTGGACACCCCCATGCTCGTGAACAGGTAGTCCTGCAGATCTTTGGCCACGCCCGTCAGGTAATCTGACGCCGCCTCGGCGACGGCGATGCGCCAGCCCTGTTCGACGGTGGTTTCGCCCTCGCGCCCCTGCGCGGTAGGGTCCCGCCGGTCGGGCCGATGCACGACGTTCAGGCGCTGCCGAAACTGGTAGTTGCGCTCGGGCATCGCTGTTCTCCTGTGCGGCCTTGCTCATGTACGCGACCTGCCGTCATACCGACCGCATGAGCGCGCCGATGTGCTCGATGGCTTCTCGTGCTTCGGGCAGCAGCGGCTCATGCGACTGAAACACGTGGAACATGCCCTCCCAGATCTCAAGCGTCACGTCAACTCCGCCCGCCCGCGCGCGCCTGGCGACCCGCACGCTGTCATCGCGAATGACCTCGTGCTCGCCCACCTGGATGAGGATCGGCGGCAGACCGGCGTAGTCGCCAAAGACCGGCGAGGCGAGCGGATCGCGCACGTCACCATCGCCGATGTAGCGGGTCACGAAATCGGGCAGACAACGCGGATGCATGATCGGATCCAGCTCCGCCTGCGAGCGGATTGACTCGCCGCTCAGCGTCAGGTCGGCGAAGGGCGAGATGGCGATGCCGGCGTTCGGCAGGGGGAGGCCCCGATCCCGCAACGCCATCATCGTGCTCAAGGTGAGCCCTCCGCCTGCAGAGTCACCGCCGATGAACGTGGTCTTCGCCGGCGACTCGCCGACAGGACCGTTGGCGGTCAGCCACCGGTGGGCTGCGACGCAGTCCTCCAGCGCGGTGGGGAAAGGGTGCTCGGGAGCCAGACGGTAGTCGGGCAGCAGTACCGCGCATCGCCCCGCGGCCGACAGATGTGCGGCCATGGCCAGGTAGTACGCGGCGGATCCCGCGACGAATCCGCCACCGTGGAGGTACAGCAGCCGCACGTGCACATCCGCCCCGGGCGCCAGCACCCACTCGCCGGGGATACCGCCGATGTCCGCGGCCAGGCAGCGCACCGCCGGATCGGTGGGCGGGCGCCGCGTGGCCATGCCTGTGCGCAGGCCCTCCAGATCGAACCCGTCGCGGCCGAACCCGGGCGTCTCGCGCAGCCGCTGCAGATACTCGCGACTCTCCGGTGAAGCCACCTGCTGCTCTGCTCTCCCACTCCCGCGCATGTTCGCGGTCAAGGCGGGCGCATGTCTGCCGATCTCGCCCACCACTGACCCTGCAGCGAGCCCCGAACTGTTCGGTGGCGAGCGCCACCGACCTCCTCGCACCGGCAACGACCGCACGACAGCGGGGTGGCGCGATGATCTCCGCCCCTGCCCGGTGATACCGGATGACGAGGCTACATGGTGGCGCAAAGCACGTGGGAAGAGCCTGAACGGAAGCCGAAACCTGCGATGGAGCGGCCCGATCGGTTTGAGGACTCACAGGCAGACCGGAGGCGACTGGCGCGCGGTCTTCTCAACGCAATGCCGAGCGGGGAGTGTCAAACGCTGGGGACGGAGATCGGAGGGACGGACGTGCCGCTCACGTCTCGCTGAAGCCCACGTGGCCCGCGGTGATGCCGCCATCAACCACCAGCACCGATCCCGTGACGAATGACGCCTCGTCAGAGGCGAGGAACAGCGCGGCATCGGCGATCTCCGCCGGCCTGCCCACCCGTCCCAGGGGGTACAGCCTGGCGATATCCTCCAATACACCGGGGTTGGCTTCCTGCCGGGCCTGCCAGTTCTCTGTTTCCGTGGTGCCCGGACAGATGGCGTTGATCCTGATATTGTGTCTGCCGTATTCGCACGCCAGGGAGCGGGTCAGGCTGATGATCGCTCCCTTGGCCGCGGTGTAGAGGTGGTCCGAACCAAAGCCCATGAGGGCCTGGACAGAAGAGAGATTCACCACGCTGCCGGAGGCCCGCTCGACCATGAAGGGCAATACGGCCCGGGTGCACTGCCAGGTGCCTCTGAGGGCGACCTCAACGGCCATCCACGAATCGCCGTGGACCCAGTCACCACCCCAGATTGCGTTGTTCACCAGAATGTCAATGCGTCCCAGTTCCCGCAGCGAGAACTCCACCAGAGCTTGCACCTGATCGTCCTGCGTCACATCGCATCGGCAGAAGTACGCGGCCTGTTGGTGCGAGCGAATCGTGTCAACCACAGCTTGCCCCTTGACCTCATCTATCTCGGCGATGACAACGGCCGCGCCTTCGGCGGCAAACCGCCGGGCGATGGCGCGACCGATGCCCTGCCCGGCCCCGGTGATGACCGCAACCTTCTGGTCGAGGCGCATTGTGGTTGCCGATCCTTCCGGAGAACTCACAGCGGCGGGGCCATCGGGCAGCCAACTCCCGAGTCGCCATGCCCAACGCTCCCGACCACAGTGCCGTCCTCCCTCTTCTGC
This sequence comes from uncultured Armatimonadia bacterium, assembly GCA_964617715.1. Classification (GTDB taxonomy): domain Bacteria; phylum Armatimonadota; class Zipacnadia; order Zipacnadales; family UBA5352; genus JALGVA01. The sequence continues at coordinate 5,694 of CAZTZN010000189.1, forward strand.
AAGCGTTCGGGAGGCGTCCCGTGTCGTGTGCTCGCTGCTCGTTCTCCCCGTGATTCTACAAGCCCCTCTGCGGGATCGCAGAGGGGCATGAGTATTGACACTGGCTCCCCGGGCCGGATTCGAACCAGCAACCTAATGGTTAACAGCCATCCGCTCTACCGTTGAGCTACCGGGGAGCATCGCACCGCCAGTTTACACAAAACGCGCACGACTGTAAACCCCCTCTTGGCTCGCCCGCCCGGCGCTGAGAGGGCCGCACTCAACTGCATCGGGGCATGCGCCGCCGGGCGCGATGTCCCGAGCGCCCCAAGACAGGCGAGGCGGCCGGCGCTACCCGGCCCAGCGCAGGAACCTCACCTCCAACGGCGCGAAGTCGAGCCGCGCCCGGCCGCCATCGGTGGGCACCTCGACCTCCTCTTCGAGCACGCGCGCCGGGGGCTCGGCGAAGCGCACCGTGGCCGCAACAGGCTCGGGCGAGTCATTGACCATCAGCAGCCAGGTCGTCTTTTCGAGCGTGCGCACGGTCCAGTGGATCGCCTCGTCGGCCTCGACCGTCACCTGCGGGGTCGGCTCCACCGACAGCAGCACCGGCGCCAGGTCGGCCACCTCCTGCGCGACCGCCTTCACCTCCGACCAGCGCTCGTCGAAGGGGAACTCCTGGTCTTTGCGCAGGTCGAACCACGAGTAGTAGATCAGGCCGTCGGCGCCCTCGCAGATGCACTGCCAGGTCATCGAGCGCAGCTCATCGCGGGTCGGCGGACGCAGGTCTTCGTCATCACTGTAGACTCCCCAGTTGAAGGCCTGCGGCACCATCCAGATTGCGCGTGAATCGTCAACCTCCTCGCGCGTGGTGCGCGTCCACTGGCCGGCCATGGACGCCGGCCGGCCGGGGATCGGATACGGATCGGTGCCTATCACGTCGAAACTGTTGAGGTACCGGCCCACTTCGCCCACCTGGTAGAGCACCACCCAGGTCGGATGGTCCGGATCCTCTTCCTCGACCCAACGCCGGTGCGCGTTGAGTCGGTCCATCATCGATGGCGGCAGCTCATCGTTGAGATACCAGGCCATCAGGGCCGGGTGATCACGGTATTGGCGGACGCGCTCGCGCACCGCGGGCTCCTCGTCGGCTTCGGAGGCAATGAACGCCGGGCACCAGCGCGTGCCAAAGTAGAAGTCCTTGATCGAGTAGATCACGCGCAGGCCGAATTCCTGCGCGAGGTCGAGTTGGTCGGCGGTGGGCGAGCCGTAGGGCATCAGGCAGTTGAACGGGCCCTCGGCGTATCGCTCAAGCTGCTCGCGGTCGATGCTGCTCCAATACATGCCCAACGGGAAGACCGGTTCGCCGTCGATGATCAGGCGGTTGTGCGCGTCGATGAAGCTGCGGGGCATCGGCCCCTCGCGACGGGTCAGACGATACTCGTCGGCGCAGATGCTCGCACCGTCAGCGTCCTGCAGGTCCACGCGCATCAGGTACTCGCCGGGCGCCAGGTCTCCAAGCGGGAGCGCCACGCGCACGTCCTCGCCGGTGATCCGGTCAACCGTCTCCTCGGCCACCACCGTCGCGCCCTCGGCGGGGTGCAGGCGTACGACCAGCCGCAGGTCTTCACGCGGGGTCTCGAGGTCATCGAGGACGAAGCCGACGCGAACCCGCGCCTCGCTCGGGCCGCTGTCGGTGATCCAGCCACGGTAGGAGGGGCTGACCAGCACCGTGTGCAGCGGGCGCTCGCGGATGATGCGCACGGACACGTCGTCCCACCAGGCGCGTCCGATCATACTCTTGCGCACGTAGCAGGTGATCGTCGGATTCGTCGCATCGGCGGGGAGGCGGCCGGTGATGCCGCCGACCTGCGTCCATTCGTCGGTGTCTCCCTTGCGCCCGGCCGGGTATGATCCGCCCATCCAGGCGCCATCCCTGTCGCGCCACTCCAGGCAGATGGTGGCGCCGGTGTCCTCGCCGGTCAGCCCCGCGGTGCGTACCCAGGCGCGGATGTCGTAGCGCTTGCCGGGCTGCAAATCGATGGGCTGGCTGCACAGGATGTAAAGTTCGGGGTCATCGTTTGCCCACGAGAGAGCGTGCTCGCCGGTGCGGGCGACCGTATTGTCGAGGGCGTAGCACTGGGGCAGGCGCCAGCCGACCGGGACGCCGTCCTCGCCGACCTCCTCGAAGCTCGGATTGCGCACCAGATTCTCGCCGGTGGGAACGCCCCACTGCTGGGCCCAGGCGGGGCATGTTGCGAGCACAAGCGTGGTCACGATCAGGCGGGTGAGCATGAGCTTCACTCCCGGGGCGACGCGATTCGAACGCGGTTGCAGCTTCTCCGGTCGAAGTGCGCCGACCTGCGGACGTCAGCCGACAAGGGCGGAGGGGGTGGGGGGACCTTCAGGGGCGGGCAACGGCGGTGTGGTGCGGTGGCACGGCCCACCGGCTTGGCGGAGGAACCGCGTGATCCGTGGCGAACTCACGAGTGGTCGTCAGTCAGACGCGCTTGGGAGGCAGTCCTCCTGGCCCGCCAGTACGACTCCAACAAGATGACCATCGGGGCGATGCTGTCCACCACAAGCAAGTCGATCGAGGTGCCGGACTGGCAGCGGAGCTACAGCTGGACCTCCACCGAGGTCGAGCTGTTCTGGGAGGACATCACGGGGTTCTCTCAGAGATACGATGGCGACAACATCGAGGGGCAAGAGTACTTCCTCGGCTCTGTGGTGCTGGTTGATCGCGAGGCCAACTACCAGCTTCTGGACGGTCAGCAGCGCTTGGCCACAGCCACGATACTGCTCGCGGTCATGCGAGATATGATTCGGCCGATCAAGCAGGACGCGGCGACACGGATACACCACAGCTACATCGGCCAGATCGATGATGCAACGAGCGCCGTCAAGTACTCACTGTCGCTAAACACATACGACGAGGAGTTCTTCAGGAGGAACGTCCAAGAACAGGACGGCGGTACACCGCCCTCAGCGAAACACGCATCACATGGGCTGATCCTGAGGGCTCGCGACTTCCTCCGGGACAAGCTGGCGGCGCGACAGAATGAGACGGGCACGGACGAGTTCTTCCAGTGGGTGCTGCGCGTACGGCGAGTGCTGACTGACCACGTGTCCGTCGTGGCTGTGA
>CAZTZN010000190.1:0-8790 GCA_964617715.1 uncultured Armatimonadia bacterium
ACCTCAAACGCCTCGGGATTGTTGTCGATCAGGCAGAAGCGCCGCCCCAGCTCCAGCGCCGCGGCGCCGGTGGTACCCGAGCCCGCGAAGAAGTCCAGCACCAGGTCGCCTCGCCGCGAGGAGGCGGCCACGATCCGGCGCAGGATGCCCAGCGGCTTCTGAGTCGGGTAGCCGGTCTTCTCCTTGCCGGTGGGCGAGACGATGGTGTGCCACCAGGTGTCGGTCGGCAGCTTGCCGCGCGCGCGCTTCTCCTCGCTCACCAGCCCCGGCGCCATGTAGGGGATGCGCTCGACCTGCGCCGTGTCGAAGCAGTAGTCATCGGGGTTCTTGACGTAGACGAGGATGTTGTCGTGCTTGGCGGGCCAGCGCCGCTTCGCGCGCGCGCCGTAGTCATACGCCCAGATGATCTCGTTGAGGAAGCACTCGCGCCCGAAGATGCCATCCAGCAGCACCTTGACATAGTGCACCTCGCGGTAGTCGATGTGCACATAAAACGTGCCGTCGGGCGCGAGCACGCGATAGGCTTCCCGCAGGCGCGGCTCGAGAAAGCCCAGGTAGTCGTCGAACTCGTCCTGCCAGGCGCGCGAGATGATCTCCCGCGTGCGGTAGCGCCGCCCGCCGAAGCCGGTGCGATCGCCATCCTCGGCCCGCTCGACGCTGATCTGCGTGCGCGCCTGGCGCCTGCCGGTGTTGAAGGGCGGGTCGATGTATATCAGCGGTACGCACCCGTCCGGCATCTGCCGCAGCAGCGGCAGGTTGTCGGACAGGTGCACGCTGTTGTGCGTGAGGTCGATCATGGCACGGCAGGCGCGGCACCACTGCGCACCCTACAGGCCCTCCTTCCACGCCGCGTACTCGGCCAGCACGTCCTCCCGCGACACGAAGGCCTTGTAGACGATGCGCTGGCGCAGGACGACCTCCTCGCCGGGCGTGAGGCCGGAGAGGCGATAGCGGAAATCCCAGGCGGGGCACTTGCGCTGCAGGTCGGCATCGAAGCCGCCACCGCTGGGCGACATGTAGGGGATGACCTCGTGGCCGCGCTCGAACATGTAGATCAGCACCATGCCGCCGTCGATGTTGCCGTAAAAGAGCGCCCGCTGCGGGTCGAAGCGCAGATCGCTGAGCGAGTCGGCGAAGCTGTTGGTGCCGTGTGGGTAGATGGCGTCGGGCACGGTCTGCAGCACCGGCGGCTCCATGCCCTCGGGCAGCACGCTGGCGGCGTGGCCGTGCTCGGGATCGTGGTGGCGCATCCACTCGCCGGCGGAGTTGATGAGATAGATCGCCGGGTCCTCGGGCGCGTTCATGTACGACGCGGCATTCCACCCCGCGGTCGGTCCGCCGGCGATGAAGCGCACCGTGTAGTCGATGTAATGCGGCGGCACCACCTCGAAGCGTTCGACGGCGGCATTGCCCTCGCGGCGGATCTCCACCGCAGTATCACTCACCGGCACGACCGTGCAGGGCTGGCGGTGGGCAATCACTCCCGCGTAGATCGGTCGAAAGACATTGACATCACGGAGCACGTGAGTGAGGCTCCAGATGCCCTCGTAGCCCTCCTTGCCCGCTCCGTGGTCGGTGCTGTCGCCGATGACCACGGTCAGATCACCGGCCTCGATGGTGATCGAATGCACCGCTCCCACCTCCTGCGCGCAGCAGGGACTTAGCCAGATGAGCGCGAAGGCTGTCACTGCCGGGGCACGGGTCACTGCGGTTGCCCCCTTCGCCGAGTTCGTGTATTGTTGGGCGCGTCAGTGCGGTACCAGCGGGCGTTTTCGCGCAGGGCGCCCCCCGGACCTGCTGCGCGCGTCCCACGTGGTTCAGCCGACCAAGACCACCGAGGAGGGCGATGAACGTGGATGTGTGTGAGGTCGTGCGGGCGGCGATGGACATGGAGGAGGACGCGCGGGCTTTCTACGTGCAGGCCGCCAACAACGCAACCAACCCGCTGGCGAGACGCACCTTCGAGGCGCTGGCCGAGTGGGAGATCGAGCACAAGAAGCTCCTGCAGGCGGTCTACGAGCAGGCCGAGACGACGCGGAGCTGCCCGGCCCTGGCGGAGCTTGAGGCCGAGCAGGTCGAGATGATCCGGCAGGCCGACGGTATCTTCAAGACCGCGCTCGCCGACATCGTGGATGCACTCGAACCCGATCCCACCCTGGACGCGGCCTATGCGACTGCGATGGACAAGGAGCGCCGGGCGATCGCGTTCTACCGCGAGCAGTTGGAGGCCACCGAGGTCGAGACTGAGCGTGACCTCTACCGGTTTCTGCTCGACCAGGAGCGCGGGCACCTGAACCTGCTCGCCACCACCGAGGAGTACCTCAACGACACCGCATACTGGAACTTCAAGCAGGAGATGTGGATCGTGACCGGCTGAGGCCGCGATGGCCGGTCCGGGTCAGAGGAGCGAGACGATGACGGAAGGCGGTTCCGGAAAGCTGTGGGGCGGCCGGTTCTCGACCGACGTGGATGACGTGATGCTGCGCTTCAGCGAATCCACCGAGGCCGACGGCCACATGGTCGCCGAGGACATCTGGGGCAGCGAGGCCCACGCGCTGATGCTGCACGAGTGCGGCATCATCGCCACCGAGCACCTGCGTGAGATCCTGCGGTGGCTGGAGAAGGCGCGGGAGGAGTTCGAGGCCGGGCGGCTGCGCCTGCGCGTCGAGCTTGAGGACGTGCACATGAACGTCGAGAGCTACCTGCGTGAGGGCGCGGGTCCCGAGGCGGGCGGGCGGCTGCACACCGCCCGCTCGCGCAATGACCAGGTGGTCACCGACTTCCGCATGCGCCTGCGCCGCTACCTGCTGGAGGTGCGCGACGGCCTGGTCGCGCTGCGTGAGGTCCTGCTCGACCTCGCCGAGCGCCACGCCGAGGACACCTTCCCCGGCTTCACGCACACTCAGCACGCTCAGCCGATCACCGCCGGCTTCTGGCTGGCCGCGCACGCCGCGGGCCTCGCGCGCGATGAGCAGCGCCTGGCCCAGGCCTATCTGCGCACCAACCAGTGCCCGCTGGGCGGGGCCGCGCTGGCGGGGACCAGTTTCCCCACCGACCGCGAGTTCACCGCGGAGCTGCTCGGATTCGATGGCGTAGTCATGAACGCGCTCGATGCGGTGCAGTCGCGGGACTTCGCCGTGGAGGCGCTGGCCGCGCTGTCCATGCTCATGATCAACCTGTCGCGGCTGGCCGAGGAGGTCGTGGTGTTCTCGTCTCCGGCCTTCGGGATGTTGGAGGTTGATGACGCCTTCGCGACCGGCAGCTCGATCATGCCGCAGAAGAAGAACCCCTGCGCGGGCGAGCTGACCCGCGCCCGCGCCGCGGCGGTCACCGGGCGACTGATGGAGCTGCTGATGCTGCTCAAGGCGCTGCCCAGCGGTTACAACCGCGACTTCCAGAACGATAAGCCGCCGGTCTGGCAGGCGTGCGAACACACGCTGGCGACCCTGCAGGTCATGGTCGGCATGTGGCGCACGATGACGCTCAAGACCGACCGCATGGCCGAGCTTGCGGGCGCGGAGTTCGCCTCGGCGACCGAGCTGGCCAACTGGCTGGTGCGCGAGCGGGACATGCCCTTCCGCGACTGCCACGAGCTGGTGGGCGCGCTGGTCGCTACTCTGGTCGCCGAGGGCCGCACGCTCGACGATCACCGGCGCGTCGCCGAGATCATGACCGAGCGCGGCCAGCCGGTGACCGCCGACGAAGTGGCGGCCATCGTCCATCCCGCGGCCGTGGTGCGCGCCCAGCAGAGCCTGGGCTCGACCAACCCCGACGAGGTGCGCCGAATCGTTGAGCAGCTTCGCTGCGACCTGGCGATAGACCGCGAGGACATCAGCGCTGATGCGCGACGGCTCGATCTGGCGCACGAAGAGACGTTGCGCCGGGTGCGCGAGGTGCTGAGCGAGGGGTAGCGATGACCGACGGCGAGCGCACCATGACCGTGCGCGCACACTACTACGAGCAGTTCGACGCCGACTATGACCTGGACGTGCCCGCCGAGGGCTTCGGCGGCTGGAGGACCGCCGAACTCGAGCTGAACCCCGAACGCACGGCGGTCGTGGTCATGCACGCCTGGGACTGCGGCACGTATGAAGAGTACCCGGGCTGGTGGCGGCGCGTGGAGTACATCCCGCGCGCCAACGAGATCTGCCGGAGCGTGTTTCCGCCCCTGCTGGCGGCGGTGCGGCGCTCGCCCCTGAAGCTGTTCCACGTGGTGGGCGGTGGCGACTACTACCAGGACCTGCCCGGCTACCGACACGCGGCCACGCTGGCCGGGACGGCGCCCGAGCCCCCCGAGCAGGTAGCATCCGACCCGATGCTCGATCGCCTGCGCGCGTTCAAGACCGAGATCCAGGCGCACAACATGGAGGACACGCGGCGAGGCTTCGAGCGCGTGGACTTCCCGCCCGAGGCCCGGCCGCTCGATAGCGAGGGCGTAGCTGAGAACGCGCAGCAACTGCTTGCGCTGTGTCGGGAGGCGGGCGTCAACCACCTGGTGTACACCGGCTTCGCGATCAACTGGTGCCTGCTGCTCTCCCCCGGCGGGATGCACGACATGAGCCGCCACGGGATCATGTGCTCGACCATCCGCGAGGCCACCACCGCCGTCGAGAACCGTGAGAGCGCGCGCGAAGAACTCTGCAAGCAGATCGCCCTGTGGCGCGTAGCTCTCGCCTTCGGCTACGTCTTCAACCTCGAGGACTTCACGGGTGCGTTGGAGCGACTCGATTGACGGCGAGCGTGGCTATCCGTCCACCACCGGATGCCCGCCCTCCGGCGGCTCCGTCGCCGGGCGCAGCACAGGAATGACCGCGCGATTGTTGCCGGCGTAGATCTCCGGCTGTTCGGTCGCGATCTCCACCGCGATCGCCTCGCAGCCCTCCAGATCGAGGCCCGCCAGCGGGATGGTCACACGGCCGGGCTCGAAGCCCCGCGGCGCGGGCAATCCGGCCACCTCATATGTGGCCTCGCCATCCATCCCCTGCCGCGCGACGCGCACCGTGAACGGCCCCGCATCGGCGCCGCCGATGTTGTGCACGGTCAGCGTCGCCTCGCCGGTCGCCGGGGCGATGGTCAGGTCGCGGTCGCAGATGGCCAGGTCGGCACGCGCGGTGATGGGCTCGAGCGCCTGTGTTTGTGTGATCTCCAGCAGCATCACTGTGCGCGGCGGCACTTCTCCCACCGGGAGTTCCCAGCCGCGTGCCAGTTCCGCCCGGACGGTCTCTGCCGGGGCATCGAGGTGCCCGTCCTCGTCGGCGTCCGAGCCCAGCCGCACCTGGTACATGCCGTGCTCGAGCCGCCAGATGGTCGCGATCGGTGACATCGGCTCCTCGCCCACGTTCACCAGCCACGCGCGCAGCCGGTCGGGCGCCTTGTCGAGCACCCATGCGGCCAGCTTCCCACCGGTCTGCGACCAGCTCACCCACTGCAGCGGGTAGGTGCGGTTGCGCAGCATCGACACATCGCCCAGCGCCATCATGTTGGGCAGCGCCTGCGGCAGCCACAGGCGATCGGGCGACTGCTCGGCCTCGGTCCACATCGGCAGCTCCCACGACAGGTCCGACAGCGTCGCCCGCAGCGCCTCCACCACCGGCTCGCGCTCGCCGGTCATCAGCCACTGCAGGTACTTCAGCTCCGGCCGCGTGTCGGTGTAACGGATCGGGGCGGTCCACAGGTCCACCTCCGCGATGGCCGCCGCGAGGTCTGCGCCGATGTCCTCGCGGTCGAGGTGCCGGAGCATCTGCTGCGCCACGTTCATGGTGCGCAACGGCCGGTCGTAGTGGCGGCGGTCGCTCTCGTAGAGCGTGCCCAGGAGATCGAGGTAGCGCTGCTCACCGGTCTGATCATAGGCCGCCCAGACCATGTGCGGGAAGGCATACGAGGTCAGGCGCTGGGCCTCACGCTCATCGGTCGCGAACTCGACGATGTACGCGCGCCCGCGCCCGTCCTCGGGGTCGATCAGGTCCTCACACCAGGAGTCCATCCACTCGGTCAGGTAGCGCCGGGCTTCGGCGTTGCCCTGGTACCAGCCCAGTAGCGCCGCCGGCTGCATGTTCAGCGCGTTGGCGGTGGTATCCCAACCGTAACGCCCCTCGGTGACGATCGCATCGCGCCCGTAGCGGTTCGAGCGGTAGTGCCGATGGCCGTGCGCGTTGATGGCCGTCAGCTCCTCGAGGTGCCGGGCCATCTGCATCATGCGCTCGATCCAGACCGGATTCCCGTAGTCCATCACCGCCATCATGCAGGTGACGTTCATCCCCCACTCATAGGCGTGCAGCGGGTCGGTGACCTGATTGTTCCAGCCATCGGTCATGGTGCGTGTCCAGCACATCTCGGCCACGCGGCGGGCCGAGTCGAGCAACCTCGGGTCGCGATCGCACATCAGGTACATGCCCAGCCAGTCCTGCACCAGCACCGAGTCATCGTTGGGGCCATCGTTGGAGCCGAACTCGCCGCTCTCCACCTGACGGTGGTCGATCCACCACTGCGGGACCTGGCGCAGCGTGTCGATCAGTCGCACCTGACAGACCGCCCACTCGGGAACCCCCGGGTCGGGCGGGGCGATTGCGGGCAGCGGCTTGGGCTCATTCGGGTGCGTCCAGTGGTAGTACGCGACCACCCGGGGCTCCTCCGGCACCAGCGCGCGAAGCTGGTCCATGCAGGCGTACAGCTCCCCCAGGCGCTTGATCTTCTCCGGCGGCCAGCCCCACGGCCGCGCCTCGCTCAGCAACATGAAGTACTCCTTGAGCAGGCGCAACTGGTCCGGCACGTAGTCCTCCGCCGCACGGTCAACCGGCACGTAGCCGAGGTAGATCGCCGCCGCGACCTGGACCGGCTCGGTGAACTGCAGGGCCAGCCGCAGGCGCTCGTCCGGCTCCAGCACGAGGCCGCGGGGGCGCAGAACCAAGACGCGTTGGCGGGGCACGAGATCGGCGCCGGGCAGGAAGTCGAGCACCATCTGCCGGCGCGTGTAGTTGTGCGGGTGGATCATCTCCAGGTGGCAGACCGTCCCCGCAGGCGCGTCCATGTCCAGGACGAGCGATACCAGGTCTACGCCCGTTCGCTCCCGGGCGGGCTCGGACACAATGTGCACCGTGCTCATGCGGGGGAGATCGACGGCCTGCCCGGCCTCAGCAGGCACGAGAGCGGTCCGGTCGCCCGGCGGGTACTCGGCGCCGATACGCGCGCCTTCGTCGCCGAGAGCGTCCAGCGAAACGGGCGCCAGGGGCTCGGGCTTCCCGCCTCGGAAGGGCGATTCGAGCAGCGCCGCGCTCACGTTCAGGAGCTGCAGGTCGTTCATCCGGCCGTCGTGCCGGGCGGCGGAGGGGTCCTCGGAGATCTCGCGCGACACGTGCACCGTGTCGGCCGCGATCGGCTCGTCGAGCAGCGCGCGCACGACCATCGGCTCGTCGCGCCCGCGAGTGAGCGCCACCGTGGCCTCACCGCCGGCGACAAGCTGCACCTGCCCGCGCATGGTGGCGGTCATGGCCACATAGTTGATCGGCTCGCCCGCCATGGTGATGTCGTAGCGCGCGCCCTCGGCCGCGTAGCGCCGCCCCGAGGGCCATGCGGTGTCGAGCTTGCCATCCACGCCGCTGAGCTGCGTGCGCAGCACGTCCTTCGCGGTCACGATGCGCGGCTGGGTGATCACCAGCGTCCGGCCATCGCGCGGCGCCACCGGCAGGCCCTCGGCGCGATCGAGGCCCAGGCTCTCGATGCGATGCCGCGCAATGGCATCCTCGTCGAGCGGCGGGCCGGCGGCGACGTCCTCGCGCCGAGCCAGCGCCGCGATCTGCTCGTCGGCGAGCCAGCGATCGTAGGTGCGCACCTCATCGAAACGCTGGCGGCGCAAGGCGCCGGAGCGCGCGTGCGAGGCGACGGCCGACATCCCCAGGCCGATCTGATTGAGCGGCGCGGGCATGTACCAGGGCACCGCGGACTCGCCAACGAGCCGCCCGTTGACGTAGAGGCCGATGCCGCGCGTGGCATCCCAGGCCAGGGCGAGGTGATACCACTCGCCCTGCTGCGGCTCGAAGTCGCCGGCGGAGATGGGCGCGCGCTTGGCGTCGTGGTGCCAGTCGATAAGGTAGGCGCGGAGCCGCCCACCCGAGCAGTAGAGACGGAACCAGCGGCCGTAGTAGAAGTGATTGAACGCGCCGATGGTGGCGACATCGAACTCAGTGGCTCCCACCGGATCGATGCACTGCCACCAGAAGGCGAGGGTGCCGCGTTCCCGGTAGGCGTTGCCGGGCGCGTCGAAGCACAGATTGCCGCCGTCGGGCACTTCGGCGCACATCCCCAGGACCCCGCCATCCACCATCGCAGTGCCGCCTCGCGCCCACACCGGTTCGGGGGCGCCGTGCGCGTAGTCGGCGGTCAGGCCCTCGTCGAACGAGGCGCGCAGCAGCAATGCATCGGTCTGCGCGAGCCCGAGCGCCGGGCAGACGCCCAGGATGATCGCGATGGCCAGCGTGCGGTGCATGGGTAATCCTCCCCGAGGCGCCCTTGTTGCGCTCATTTGCGGCCCGGGCGTCAACGAAGCGGCGAAGCCGTCGCCGGCTCCGCCGCTGTGGGCTCTCGTATCGGCCATCGCCGCCACTACGACATGTCAATCTCGACGTTGTCGGCGACGCCGCCCAGCAGCGTGTAATCGGTGCGCGCGTCCTGCAGGATGGAGCCCGGAACGAACTTGTTGACCGGACCGTGCGCCACCAGCCGTGCGATGAAGCGCTGCCAGCTCATCGGGGTGGCCGGCCCGCACATCCCGTCCAGCCAGAAGCTGCGGTGCTT
>CAZTZN010000191.1:0-8733 GCA_964617715.1 uncultured Armatimonadia bacterium
GAGGTAGAACTCAAGTCCGGCGAGACCATGCGCATCGTGCGCGTCAGCGCGCCCGCGCCCGAGTGGAAGGAGCGCATCCTGCCCTTCCTGGGCCACAAGGGCGAGCCGTGGCTGTGGCAGATGGAAGTGGCGCTCGACGAGGGGTTGGGCGGCTGCGCGCAGCACTACTACCTCGGGCTGCTGGAGGGCGGCGAGGTGGTCGGCAACATCATGACCACCGAGTCGATGGACCCACCCATCGGCATCCTCGGACACGTCTTCACTCCGCCCGAGCAGCGGCGCAAGGGCATCTGCTCGCGGCTGATGGCGGCGTTGACCGAGGACTTCCGCAAGCGCAACGGGCGCGCCATGTTCCTGCACACCGGCTACGATTCGCCGCCCTATCACATCTACGCGTCGTGGGGCTTCGAGGGCTACCAGGAGACCGGCAGCATGGCGTGGGTGCTCGAGGAGGACTTCTGGCACAAGCAGTTCGCGCGCCGGCCGGTAAGTGTGCGTGACACCAACTGGGCGGACTGGGCGCCGCTGGAGGCGCTGTCGGAGGTGGACACCGGCTGGTACCTGCGCAGCGTCTGGCTGGGCATCTACGGCTTCAGTGGCTTCGAGGGCACCTACCTCCGCGTACAGGAGGCGCTGCGCGACGGGCGGCTGATGGACTTCAAGGTGATGGCGGCCGACGACGGCGCCGTGATGGGCTACGCGCTGCTCGGGCGGCTGCGCAGCTTTCCCGGAGAGCCGCTGGTGCTGGACATGTTCGTTCACCCGAACTTTGTCGAACAGGCGGGCGAGCTGGCGCAGGCGATCAACATCCCGCTGGGCGAGCGGACACTGGCCTTCGCCGACTCCGCGTCGGTCGGGAAGCTCGAGGCACTGACCGTCGCCGGATTCGCGGAGGAGGCCGTGCTGACGGAGCTGCTCACCGATGACCGCGGGCACGCCCTCGACCTGCTGATTCTGACCCACGACTGAGCGGGAGCGACAGCGCCGCCGGGCGCACTCGGCGAGATCGTCAACGAATGAGGAGAGGAACCCGCACCATGTCTGAGGACCGCAAGATCCGTTGTGCCGTGGTCGGCCTGAGCCCCCGCGGACCGTTCGGCCGCGCCAAACCCGTGGCCGAGCAGCCCAACACCGAGCTGGTGGCGGTGTGCGACATCAATGCCGAGGTCGCCCGCCAGGTGGGGGAGGAGATGGGCGTGCCGTACTATACCGACTACGAGAAGCTGCTGGAGCAGGACAATGTGGAGATGGTGTTCATTGCCACTCCCGACGCCGACCACGCTCCACAGTCAATCGCGGCGCTCGAGGCCGGGGTCCACGTCCTCTGCGAAAAGCCCATGGCGATCAGCGTGGATGAGGCGCGCGCGATGCTGACCGCGCAGGAGAAATCGGGCTGCAAGCTCGGGGTCAACCAGGTGCTGCGCACCAACCCGCGCTTCAAGGAGGCGAAGCGCATGGCCGAGAGCGGCTACCTGGGCGAGATCTTCTACTGCGAGGCCGACTACGTGCACAACATCTCGCACCTGATCCTCAGCGGCTGGCGCGGCGACAGGCGGCAGAACCACACGCCCTTCATCGGCGGCGGCTGCCACATGATCGACCTGCTGCGCTGGTGCGTGGGCGAGGTGGTCGAGATCTTCGCCTACGGCTCGAAGATGTGTCTGACGGCGGAGCAGTATCCCTTCGACGATTGTTCGGTGTCGGTGCTCAAGTTCGAGAACGGAGCGTGCGGCAAGTTCGGCGTCACCTACGGGTGCCGGCGGCCCTCGTTCCGCAACTTCATGCTCTATGGCACCGAGCGTACCTACCTGTCGGGGCGCGACTTCGATCGCGTGCGCGTGAATGACTCACTCTCTGACCTGATCAAGATCGACCTGCCGGTGCAGGGCCATCCCTACGGCCCGGTGATCCGCGACTTTGCGCAGGCGGTGATCGACGACACCGAGCCGCCCATCTCCGGCCGTGACGTGGCGAATACGATTGCGGTCTCAATCGCCGGCGACGAGTCGCTGGCGACGGGAGTGCCGGTAAAGCCTGCGCGGTTCGAGTTTTGAGGGATGGCGCGGGGGGTAGGAATAGGGCGGCCCCCAGGGGTGTAGGTGGAGGCCGCCCGTCCAGCCGGCGGTTGGGCCGCTCCCCAGCCCACCGCCGAAATGCTGTCGATGAATAGGCTACTGCGCGTCGAGTCCCAAGGCCCTTCCCGCCACCTCAAGATCCGCGTCCGCGAAGGTCAGCACCGCCGCGTAGCGCTTCGCGGCCGACAGCGCGGCGATGTCCTCGATGGTGATGCCCGCCTCCGCGATGGCTCTGGTGATCTCGCACAGCGCCCCGACGCGGTCATCGCCCTCGATGAGAAAGACCTGGCGAGACTGCAGACTCACCCCGCGACTGCGGGCCAGCTCGCGCACGGCGTTCACGTCCTCGGGGATAGCCATCAGCGCGGTGCCCTGCCGGCGCTGGCTGGCGATGGCCAGCATGTTCACGCCGGCGTCTCTCAGCACGCACAGCACCTCATGCAGGACGCCGACACGGTCCTCGAGCTGCAGCACCACCGCCGTTACCTGCCGGATGCTGTGTCCCATCGCGCACCGCCTCCCCGCCTCCCCGCGCTGCCCGAGCGCTCTACTTCGTACATATACCCACGCACGCGCGGTGTCAACCACCAATTTGCGTGGCGCGATGAGTGCCCGTCCCCCGCTCTCGCGGCAGGCGCTTCTCGACCGGCAACATCGGCTCAAACGGCTTGTGCGGGAGCGTCTGATACCAGTAGGCGGTCGATGAGTAGTCGTCGCTGCGATGGTTCGCGTGCCCGTGCTCGATGGTCACGCGGATGCGCTCCCGGAACACGATCGGGTCCGCGATGTGGTAGCGGTAGACCGTCCACTTGCCCTCCCAGTTGTTGTGACCCCGGTTGAAGAGAGAAGTTCCGTGGTAGAGCCCGCGCACGTCCTGCATCCCGTAGGCGTGCGCGAAGTAGTCCTCGGAGCCGGTGCCGTGCAGCGAGGGCGGCCAGGTGTCCCCGTCGATGAAGATCATGTCATCGCCCTCGCCCCACCAGCCACCATCCCAGTTGTGGATGGAGAGGTTGCAGCCGACGTAGTGACCGCGCCCTTCGGCGTCGAGGATGAGATAGTTTCCCGCGCCGTCGAGGTTGGGCGTGGCGTTGATCTTGCGCTCGGCGCGCATGGCATTGGGCGCGGCGTAGCCGTCGCACGGGTTCTCGCGCCGCCAGCAGGAGTGGAAGTACAGCGCGTCGGCGATGGGCTCATCGTACTCCTCATAGTCCACGTAGAAGTAAAGCGGCCGGGCGAGTTCGCCTTCGTTGACCACCTCGATACGCGCGCGCGAGGCAAAGGGCATCGGCCACCAGCAGTTGAAGGCGGAGCGCATGCCCCCGCCGGGGTGGTGGGTCATGTTCATGGGCATGGCCTCGAACTGCGCCAGCTCACCGTGGCCGACGCCGAAGAAGTCGCCCAGGGGCACCTCGACGCTGGGCCGGTCCATGTCGTCCCAGTACATGCGGATGAGCACGCGTCGCGGCCAGGCGGGCTCGTCGGAGCCGGAAGTCATCCAGATGTGATTGATGCAGCCCGCGCCGGAGATGTCGGCGATGGTACGCGTCTGGCCGGGATCAAAGTGCCAGGAGTCGGCGTTGGCGCCGGTCTGGTCCCAGCTCGACACACGCCGCGAGCGGCTGTTGCGCGGCAGAATCAGTCCACGCAGTGGGTTGGTCATCTCGGGCATGAACATGAGCCTCATCTCCCTGGGCGGCTCACACGTTGAACATGGGCGCGTCGGTGGGCTCGGGAATGCCGTACATCTCGCGCTTGGTGCGCAGGTAGAACAGGTAGTCGTCGTAGCTGACATCCGGGGGCACGCGGTGATCGACGTGCGGGATGAAGCCGCCCTCGTCCACCAGCGGCTTCAGACGCCTGAGTTCCTCCACAATCGCGTCGCGCCCCGCCGCCAGCGCGCGCTTGTTGACCCCGCCCATCATCAGACAGCGCTGGCCCCATCGGCGGCGGATCTCGATGGGATCTGAGCCCGCGGCAACCTCGACCGGGAACATGCAGTTCACCCCGCCATCGAGCCAGCCGTCGATGCTGTCGGTGACGTTACCGTCCGAGTCCACGTAGCACAGCGTGGCACCTGCCGAGTAGACCAGGTCGGTGATGCGCCGGTAGCGTGGAGTGAGCCAGGCATGGAACATGCGCGGGGAGATGATGCAACCCTGCTTGAAGTTGATGTCCTCCCAGAACGCGCCCATGTCGATCTGGCACGTTCGCACCGCCGGCTCAATGACCGCGCACGTGAGTTGGCACATATGCTCGATCATCTCCTCCAGCAGCACGGGGTCGTCGTAGGCCATCAGCGCGATGCCTTCGAAGCCGACGTAATTGCGCAATCGCCCGAACAGGCTGCCGCAACTGATCTGCACCGGGCAGTCGGACTCGCGGGTACGCCGGGCGATCTCCTCCCAGTCGTCGCGGTAGCGCGCCGGGTCGTCGATGCGCAGACGCTCGCGCAGGTCTTCCCAGGATGCCCGATCCTTGATCGGAAACTCCAGGTATTTGGGGATGGTATCGGTGCCATCGGTGTAGATGATCTTCTTGACGCCCTCGGCGTCCTGGAGGATTTGGTATTCCTCGGTCTCCTCGATGATCTCGCTGGGGAAGGCGGGGTTCAGGCCAACCGGCGATGGGACGCTCATGGTGCGCTCGAAGCCGAAGAACGGGTCGGCCACCGTATTGTTGTTGATCTCCTCAGGCAGCCCCTCGGCGTGCCAGCGCTTGAAGGTATCGTCCCAGTAGCCGAACTCGCGGTCGGGGACATGATCAATCGGCTCATAGCGCATGCAGGCGAGGAAGCGCTCGCGTTGGGTCATGGCTCAGGTCCCTTCCACTTCCGAGATCACAGTGCGCAGGAAATCGATCACGCCGCCGATGGTCTCCTCCTGGGCGTACTCGATGATCAGCGGGACGTCGCCCAGCGCCATGAGCCGCTCGATGAAAAGGTGCCAGTCAACCTGCCCCTCGCCTGCCGACGGGAAGCTGGGCATGCCCCTGTCATCCACCTTGCAGTCCTTGGCGTGGGCCAGGACGATGCTCTCGCCCAGCACATCAAAGGGCCGGTTGGTGGCGTCATAGACGAGGATATTGGCCGGATCGAGCAGGACCTTCAGGTTCGGGCTGCCGACTTCCTCCATCAGCCCGCGCATAGTCCACGCGCCGGGCACCGTCTGCGCGTAGGACGGCTCGACGCAGACGGTCACGCCCGCCTCTTCGGCCACGGGCATGATCTCGCGGAATGAGGCGACGCAGCGCTCAAAGCCGCCGACATCGCGGCGCCCCGACTCTGTCACAATGGTGTCGCAGCCGAAGCGGGGCGCGGCTGCGATCGATTTCAGCACGCTCTCAACCGCGGCACCGCGCAGCTCATCGTCGGCCGCGCTGATGTTGTTGTATGAGTCCATCGCCCACGTCGCCAGGCCTGCGTCCTCAAAAGCCCTGCGGATCGTGGCGGCGACCTCGTCGGGGAAGGCCGCCGGGTTCATCTCCGGGTGGCGTGTGCTGTACTGCTCGTACTCCTGGTACCACGTCGGCACCTGCACGCCCTCGAGGCCGTGAGCGGCGATGAGCCGCGCCGCCTGCTCGATCGGGTGGTTGCGGGTGAAGATGATGGCGCGCACACCCAGCCTCATCAGCGTCACTCCATTCGCGCGTCAGGCGTCTGTCCGCTGAGGCGATCGCCGAGGGCGCCGACCAGCGCGGGCAGGATCGCGCCTGCGGCGTCCTGCAGCACGATGGTCGCCAGGGGAGTCAGCGGCGTGGTCTCCGGGTTGATCTCGATGATCTCGGCCCCCGCCTGCAGCGCCAGCACGGGCAGCGAGGCCGCGGGCTGCACGGTGGCTGAGCAGCCGATAACCAGTATCACGCCGGCGGCCTCGGCCCACCGCTGCGCCCGCCGCAGGGCCGCCTCGGGAAGCATCTCCCCGAACCAGACCACGTCCGGACGCAGCAGCGCGCCACAGTGGCAGTGTGGGGGAAGCTCCTCGAACTCGTCGGGTAGGTCGTCGGAGCGGTAGTCGCAGGCTGTGCAGCGCACGCGCAACGCGCTGCCGTGCAGTTCGATTACGTCGCGGCTGCCCGCTGCCTGATGCAGGCCGTCGATGTTCTGCGTGATGACCGGCGTGGGCACGCTGTCGCCCAGCGCAACGTCGAGCCACGCCAGCGCGAGGTGTCCCACGGCGGGGCGGGCGCTGCGACACAGACGACGGAGCTGTTCGTGGAAGGTCCATGCGTGGGCGGGGTCGTCGCGGAAACCCTCGAGGGTGGCGACGCGCTCGGGATCATGCTCGGTCCAGATCCCGCCGTGGCCGCGGAAGGTGGGGACGCCGCTCTCGGCGGAAATGCCCGCTCCGGTCAGGGTGACGATCGGCATGCCTCGCGCGGCCTGCTCGGCGATGAGGGCTGCGGCGCGCTCGACCTCAGTCATCGCGGTCGGCGTCCCCGGCAATGCGGCGCCAGGCCAGGCGGCCCACTCGCCATGCGCTCAGGGCCGCGGCGGCCTTGAGCGCATCGCCCGCGAGGAAGGGGACGACGCCAAGCATCAGCGCCTCGCGGGCGCCCAGACCGTTGACCTGCGCCAGCCACGCGGCGCCCAGGCCGAGGATGAGCAGGCTCGCGCCCAGCATGATAGCGCCCATCGCAAGGAGGCTATCGGTGCGCCGGGCAACCGCGCCCACCAGCGCTGCCGCGACTACGAAGCCGATCAGGTAACCGCCGGTCACGCCGAGCAGCGATCCCCCGGCGAAGGTGGTGATGCCCGCGGTGCCCAGCGCCAGGAATACGATCTGGCTCAGCGCGCCGCCGCCGGCTCCCAGCAGGGCGCCACACAGCAGCACCACCATGGTCTGCGGTGTAATCGGCACGGGCGTGAAAGGAAGCGGGATACGCACATGGGTGGACAGCGCGGTGGCGAGCGCACCGCCCACGATGCCCGCGGCGAACACGAGATGGGCGCGGGTGATGACCACGTTCGCCACGGTGACGACGGTGTCGGCCCGACAGGCGCCGGTTTCACGGTGCACGACCAGTCCATCCTTCCTGGAGGCGCACGAGCGGTGCGCGTCGAACATCATCTTCGTCTCAGCCGGTGCCGTCCGTCGTGACGCATGGGCGCTCGACGGCACGGCGCAGAGTATATCACAAGCGCCGCCCCGGTAGAAGGTGACAGCGATGCTTGAGCACGCATGGGTTTTCGTCGGCAACAGTGCGCGTCCCTCCTGCCACTGCGCGTCAATCGCGGAGCTACCCGACCGCGAACTGTACGCCACCTGGTATGCGGGCAGGCACGAGGGCAAGTCCGACGTCGCCATTATGGCCGCGCGCGGCCGGGAGGGAACCTGGAGTGCCCCTGAAGTGCTGGTTGACCCGCCCGGCAAACCCGGCGGCAACACGGTGGTCTACCGGCACGCGGATGTGCTGTGGCACTTCTTTGACGTGATCGAGGGCGAGGGCTGGAAGTCGGCGATCCTCTACGTTACGCGTTCCACGGACGACGGCCGGACCTGGAGCCCGACCGAGGTGTTCGATGACGAGCCCGGAATGATGGTGCGCCACCGTCCGGTGCTGCTCTCGAGTGGCCGCATCCTGCTACCCGCCTACGACGAGAAGGTCTGGCAGGGCTTCGCGTATGTCTCCGACGACGGCGGACGGAGTTGGCGCCGCAGCGGACGCATGGTGGCGCCGGCGGGCGCCATTCAGCCCGCGATCATCGAGCGTGATGACGGCACGCTGCATGCGCTGCTGCGATCGGGTCGGGAGGTCGCACATGCGTGGGAGTGCGACTCCGACGACGGCGGCGATACCTGGTCGGCCTGCCGCCCGTCGGCGCTGGCGAACCCCGACGCGGGCGCGGACATGATCCGCCTTTCCAGCGGCGAGACCATCGCGTGCTTCAACGACACGTCCGAGGGACGCACGCCGTTGACGCTGGCGATCTCCTACGACGAGGGCCGCACCTGGGCCGCGCGGCGCAATATCGAGGACCAACCGGGCGAGTACTCCTACCCCACGCTCATGGAGGGCTCTGACGGGAGCGTGCATCTCGTCTACACGTGGCGGCGCGAGCGCATCCGCTGGATGCGCTTCCAGGCCCCCTGGATCGCCGGCGGATAGGCGGTGGCTTGTGCGCCTGACCCGCGCAGACAACTACGCGCCGCGGCTTGTCGCGGCTTGCCCTCCGCGTGTACGGCGGTGTATACTTCGCATGGGATGCTGGCCGCTCGCGACCTTCACAGCAGCGCCGACAGTCAATGGGGAGTTTGCAGGCAGCCATGAACGAGGCACCATCGGGGACGCCTGTCGCGACCGCGGCCGCCGGAGGCCGGCTGCGTGAGCTGGCGCAGGTCGGGCTGGCGCTGGCGAGCCTCTACTTCCTGCTGTCGGTCGCCGACGTGGCAATCCACCAGCGCCTCGTCAACGCCCATGTCGATTCCTCCCTTCCCGGCCTGGCGTGCGTGATCCCCGGCCCGTTGTCGGAGAGGATTCGCGCGGGCGAGATGCGTGCGCCGATAGTCGGCGCCACAGTCACGGATCAGCCGACCTCCGGCGGGGAGTTGTCGGCTGCCCTTGAGCGGGTTCGAGCCCGCATCGGCGCTCTGACGGGCGGCATTCGCGAGAACAACATCTCCTATGCGGCCATCGACGGTATCGCCGATCTGGTCGGCGC
>CAZTZN010000192.1:0-1085 GCA_964617715.1 uncultured Armatimonadia bacterium
TGCTCCTCGAACTTGGCCACGTTGTGCGCCACGTCGTAGACGAGCTGCAGGCCGATGCGGGCGGTGCCCATGCCGAGCACGCGCTCGAAGGCCTCGCGGATCCAGTGCGTGATGATCTGGCGGTTGGCCCAGCCGTAGTTGGCCGCCGCCGCCATCGCGGCATAGTACCTCTCTCCCGCAGGCGAGTCAACGGGGGCGCAGGCGAGCTGGCGGTCGGGCAGTTCGATCCCGTACTTCTGGGCCGCGCGCTGCATGGGCTTGAGGGCATCGTCGCACACCTGGTAGCCGAGCCCGCGCGAGCCGGTGTGCACCATGACCATCACCTGGCCCTCGGCCTGGATGCCCGCGCGCGCCGCCGCGTCGGCGTCGAAGATAGCGTCCACGAGCTGGATCTCCATGAAGTGGTTGCCGCTGCCCAGGGTGCCGAGCTGCGGGAGCCCGCGCTTGAGGGCGCGCTCGGAGAGGGCGTCGGGGTCGGCGCCGTCGAGGCAGCCGCGCTCCTCGGTGGCGTCCAGGTCGGCCGCCTCGCCGAAGCCCTGCCCGACCGCCCAGGCGGCGCCCTGGACCAGCACGCGCCGGAGTTCGCGCTCGTCGAGGCGCACCTTGCCCTTCTCGCCGACCCCCGCGGGGATCTCGCGGAAGATGTGGTCGCACAGCGCGTCCAGTCGCGGGCGTACGTCCTGCTCCTCCAAGTCTGTCCGCAGCAGGCGCACGCCGCAGTTGATGTCGTACCCGACGCCGCCGGGTGAGATGACGCCCTCACTTACGTCGAAGGCGGCGACGCCACCGATGGGGAAGCCGTAGCCGTAATGACAGTCGGGCATGGCCATCGCCGGGCCGACGATGCCGGGCAGGCAGGCGACGTTGCGCACCTGGGTGAGTGCGGCGTCGGTGCGCAGGTCTTCGATGAGCACGTCATCAGCGTAGATAATCCCGTCCGTGCGCATACCCTGGTGCGGGTCACGGGGAATGCGCCAGCGGTAGTCATCGAGCCTCTCCAACTTGCCTTCGTAAGGCCGGGCCATCAGGGCCACCTCTCCTCCAGCTCCAGGTACCTACTACGAGCCACCAGCTACCGGCAGACG
>CAZTZN010000192.1:1185-8697 GCA_964617715.1 uncultured Armatimonadia bacterium
ACCTCTCCTCCAGCTCCAGGTACCTACTACGAGCCACCAGCTACCGGCAGACGGCTAAGGCCGGCTGCAATGGGCACCTCGCAGGGGCCGTGCCCGCCTGCCGGTTGGCGCTGCTCAGTCGAAGAAGGCGCTCAGGCCCTCCTCGCCGCCCGCGTTGGTGGGACGCTCGAGCGGGCGGCACGCGAGGCAGTACTGCTCTGTGCGCTGGTGCATGACGCCACAGGCCGGGCACTCCTGCCAGCCGTGCTCGCGCTGCCACGTGCGCAGGCGAGCCTGCGTAAGCATGATCTCCTCCAGCCGATGGCGGATGGACTCCTCGAGGTCGCTCAGCCGCTCGAGTATGTCACGCGCGACCTCCGGGGGCACCGGGACCTTCGCCAGCTCCTCGGGGGTGGGCCAGTCGGGCGGCTCGAACTCGGCGACGATCTCGTCGCGGCGCGGCCCGATGCCGCCGCTGCTTGGGCGGATCTCACGGACGAAGCCCTGGCCGAGGCGCTCGTTGAGGCGTGCGATGATCTCCGGAGCATCAAGCTGAAGCTGCTGGGCACGCGGCGCCGAGTCGCAGCGCACGTTGACTACTCCGTCGCGCACGCTGGTCACGTAAGTGTGCTGCGCGTACCAGTCGCCTGCTACCTCTCGCCAGACGAAGATACACAGGCTCTCGCGCGAACTCTCGAGGAGCCCGCGGCTGGCGAGCAGCGCGTTGATGGCGCTGCCGGCAGGGATCGGTTCGCTGGAGCGACGGTTGTCAGCCATGGTCATCATTCACGAGCAACGAGCTGTGAGCTGTGGGCCAACGGCACGGCCAAGCGCGGCTTCCGCCTGAACTGAGATGCATCAAGTGAATCGGCCGACAAGCACCGGCGTGCGCTCTTCGCCGCTGCTGCCGGTCGGCCGCCCGGCCTGGAGCACCCCTCCGACGACACCGCGCACCTCAGCCCGACGCCTCCCCGGCCTCGCAGGGGGCATCGGGCGCTGTGTTGGCGCTCGTGTTGATCACGTGCGCGTCGGCGAGCCGCTGCGCCAGGTGTTCCGGACAACAGGCGCTGGTCACGATCATCTGCTCGCGGTCGGTGCTGAGATCAAGCATCGCCGAACCGCGATCGGGATCCAGCTCGGACAGGCAGTCGTCGAGCAGCAGGATGGGCTCGGTGTCGGTGCGCCGGCCGGCGACGTGCGCCTGAGCGAGCTTGAGGGCGAGGGCCGCGGTGCGCTGCTGCCCCTGCGAGCCGAAGCGGCGCACGTCCACTCCGTCGATCTGCAGCATGATGTCATCACGGTGCGGCCCCACCTGGGTCGAGCGACGCTCCACCTCGCGTGCGTGTGTCGCGTCAAGTCGGGCATAGAACGCGTCCACGAGGTCGCCGTCGCCGTCCGCTGCGATCGAGGCCTGGTAGCGCACCAGCAACTGCTCGGCGCCCGCGCCCAGGCGCTCATGCAAAGGCCCGGCCTCAGCCGCGAGTGCCGCGACGAAGGCCGCACGGTCCACCGTGATGGGCACACCGGCCTCGACCAGCGCGTGCGTCCACGGCGCCAGGGTGCGGCCGTCGGCGCCGCCGTGGGCCATCGACCTGAGCACCTCGTTGCGCTGCCGGAGGGCGCGGCGGTAGCGTGCCAGGTCATCGAGGTAGCGCGGACTGAGCTGGGCGATGGCCGCGTTCATGAAGCGCCGACGCTCGGCGGGCGAGCCCTTGACGACCTGCAGCTCTCCTATCCAGAACAGGACTGCCTGCGCGCGGCCGATGGCTTCGCGGGCACTGTGCACCTGGTGGCCATCAATCTCAACAGTCTTCTCTCCCGAACGCGCGCCGGCAGGTCCTCCCAGCAGCACCTGGATGGTGAAGTCCTGACCATCGCGTTCGAACCGACCGCTTACGCGGCCCCAGCTCTCACCATGGCGGATCAGAGCGCGCGTGTTGGCCGTGCGCGGCGAGATCGTGGTCGCGAGCAGATAGACTGCCTCAAGGATGGTAGTCTTGCCCGAGGCGTTGGGCCCCAGGATCACGGTGAGGCCCGGTGGCAGCTCGAACTGTGCGTGCCGGTAGCAGCGGAAGTTGTCGAGTGTCAGAGACTTGAGGTACACGGGCGCCGCCTTCCCGAACGCACTGACTCCGGACAGAGCATCGCCGGAGACGATGAGGGCACAGACTCCTCGCCTGTGCCCATGGTCGTCGTCGGCCGGCCTGGCCCGGCAGGGCCGGTTACATGATTTGCATGGGCATGATCACGTAGAGGTAGTCATCAGAATCCAGGGGCTTAAGCGTCCCCGGTGCGAGAGGCTGGGACATCTCCAGCACCACCTGCTCCTGTGTAATCGACTGCAAGGCATCAAGCAGGTAGCGAGCGTTGAAGGCGATCTCGGGGTCGTCACCCTCGAGGGTAGCCGGCATCTGCTCCTCGGCGTGCCCGACCTCCTGCGACTCGGCGGTGATGGTGAGCATGCCCTCGTGGCCGCGCAGGACGACGCGATTGGCATCCTCGCGCGCGACGATCAGCATACGCCGCAGCGATTCGGTGAACTGATGGTTATCCACCGTAACTCTGCGATCGCTCGCGTCGGGGAGCACCTTCTCGTAGTTGGGGAACTGCCCCTCGATCAGACGCGAGCCGACGGTTACGTGACCGATCCCGAAGGTGACCTGTGAGTCCGACAGCGACAGGCGCACAGGCTCTTCGGACTCCGCATCCACGATGCGCAGCACCTCGTTGAGTGCCCGTTGGGAGATGATGGCGCTGCGCGGCTCATCGATCGGGATCTCCGTGGTCATGCGCCGCAGCGCCAGGCGATAGGTGTCGGTGGCCACCACTTCGAGGCCGCCGGAGTTAATGTTGAACAGCGCGCCGGTCAGGATCGGTCGGGTCTCGTCACGGGAGGTCGCAAAGACAGTCTGCGAGAGAATACTTGCCACGTCGCGCTGCGTAAGCTCGAACTCGATGGGACTGTCCAGCGGCGCTAGCATCTCGAAGTCGGCTGCGGACATGCCCCGGATGCGAAAGCTGGACCGACTGGTCTTGACCGTGAGCGTGCTCTGCTCATCAGCGGCGAGGGTGACCTCCTCGCCCGCGAGTGAGCCGATGACGTCGGTGAGCAGGCGGGCCGGAATCGTGACCGCACCCTCGTCAGCTACGCTCGCGCCGATGGTGGCCTCCAGGCTGATGAACTCGAGGTCAGTAGCCACGAGCTTCAGCCCATCTGAGGTGCTCTCAAGGTAGATGTTGTTCTGAACAGGCTGAGTGCTGCGCCCAGAAACGCCGTGTGAGACGATCTGGACGGCGGCGTGCAATTCAGCCTGAGGGCACGAGAGATTCAACATCTCCGGGGCCTCCTTATGCTGCCCGCTGCTGACGGTATTACCGTCCTGAGAGTTAACTGCATATGTGATGGTGCGTCAAGTCAATTCGCCGCCGAGAGTGACTGCACCTCTACTGTGGGTGTGGTCATCTGCCGAGCGAGGGCGAGTTGGATTCAGCCATGTGACTGCTTTGTCCACAGCGGGAGTAGTACGTTCACGGAGCTTAACTAGAGTACTACTCCTACTACTACGGACGTGGAGAGCGTGGACATTCGCGGCTGTGCGGGCCTGCCAGGTATGGGCGTGCGAAGGAAAGCTGGGGATGGCAGGGTGGATGGCGGTGGATAAAGTCGGCCTGCCGGCTGCAGGGACCCGCGCCATGGCAGATGAGCGGGTGGATAGTGTTGAGGCCTGCGGGGCGACGATCCTGGGGAAAAGGTGGGAGGGGCGAAGCCGCCATCGGCGTGTGATGAGGGAAAGGTTCTGAGAAGGTGCGCATAACCTGCCGGGTTGTCTTCATAATCCACATTCGCAGCGTCGGACTGCGCTGCTCCACAGAGAGTCCTGCGCCAACCAGCGGCGGATTCACACCGCGTACCGTGTCGCGCAGTAGCGAGCGCGTGCGGGAAGGAGACGGTCCTGTGCGGCAGGGCGAGAGATGGACGAAGCCGGCCCTGGAGGCCGCCCGGGCTTGCGATATACGGCGGGAGCTGCTGCAACTACTCGAAGGCGGCGCGCAGGTCGTTGATCAGCCACAGGATCTGCTCGTCCTGCTCGATAAGATCCGCGACCTTGTTGTACGAGTGGAGCACGGTGGAGTGGTCACGACCGGAGAAGAACTCACCGATACGCGCCAGGGAGTTGTCGGTCAGCTCGCGGGCGAGGTACATCGCGACCTGGCGAGCCCAGGCGATGTCGGCGCTGCGCTTCTTGGAGACGATGTCGTCGCCGGGCACATCCATCTCGGCGGCGACCAGGTCCACGATCTCCTGCAGTGAGATGCGCCGTTCGGTGGTGGAGGTGGAGTAGTCGCCGATGATCTCCTCAACCAGCGGCCGGGTGATGGCCACGTTGTTGAGCGAGGCGTAGGCACAGACCTTGAGCAGGGCGCCTTCGAGCACACGAATGTTGGACTCGATCTTGGCGGCGACGAACTCGAGGATGTCCCGGGAGAGCGGCACCCCCTCGGTCTGGGCCTTCTTCTCCAGAATGGCCACGCGGGTCTCGACGTCAGGAATACGCAGATCGGCGACGATACCCATCTCGAGGCGCGAGCGCAGGCGGTCGTTCATGAGCTGCAGGTGCCGTGGCGGGCAATCGGAGGCGATGACCACCTGGCGGTTGGTCTCATAGAGGGTATTGAAGGTGTGGAAGAACTCCTCCTCCGATGCGGGTCCCTCGATGGCTGCAATGAACTGGATGTCGTCAATGAGTGCGACATCAACCGAACGGTAGTTGCGCCGGAAGCGGTCGATCGTATTGTCGCGCATGGACGAGATCATGTGGTTGACGAAGGCTTCCGCCGAGATGTAGAGGACCTTGCAGTCGGGGCGATTGCTCAGGATACAATGGCCGATGGCCTGGATGAGGTGGGTCTTGCCGAGCCCGGAAGCACTGTGGATAAACAGCGGGTTGTATGCCTGGCCCGGGCTCTTGGCGACCTGGAGAGCGGCGGCATGGGCGAAGCGGTTGCAATCGGCCACCACGAAGTTTTCGAAGGTATACTTGGGGTTCAGCGGTGACGAGCGCAGCTCGCCCGAGGACTCAGCGACGAGGGAAACTGCCGCCGCAGGCGCCGGGGCCGCTTCAGGTTCGCGCGCACGAGGCGGCGGAAGGGACACGGCGGGTGGCTCGCCTGGTGCCGCCGCTTCCGGCTCGGGTTCGGCGTTCACGGCGGGGGGCGCCGCAGGCGAGTCCTGGCCGTTGGGCATGACCGCAATGCGCAGCTCGAGCGGCCGGTTGGTGACCTCACGCAGGCACTCGGTCATGGCGCGCAGATGATGGCGCTCCAGCCAGTCCTTGCCGAACTCGTTGATGACCCCCAAGGTGAGGTCGTCGCCGGTGAAGTCGAGGACGACGGCGTTGGTGAGGAAGCCATCGTAGGTCGCGGGACTGACCCGGTTGGCCAACAGTGGAAGACTGGCACGCCAGATCTGCTCGCCTGAGAGTCGAACGTTACTCGCCATCGTGACAGACCCGTCCTTTGGTGCAAGGCTCTAGTGACCGTGAGAGGCCCAGGCGAGGCCCCGACGTGAGGCGGCGATGGTACCCGACGGACGATCGGGAGTGGCTTCAGGCGATGGCGCGGCGAAAGCTGCGATGGGAACTTCGTGGAAAACCTCGGCGCCCTGTTATCGTGGCGCATTCCCGTGCGGCCATGCGGCTGCAGGGATTACCGAGTTTTCCACACGGTTTTCCACGCTTGTGGAAAACCTCTGCCTCCCTCCCCACGTGGCGTGAGTATAGCAGATTGGCGCGGCCAATGCAAATGCTTTTTGCGGAATCTCGTATCGCCCTCTACAGGCCTGAGCGTGGCGCTGCGGGGGACTCCCGGCACAGGCGGCGGTCCGTGGGGGATGAGCGCGCTGGATCTTCCGGGCAGCGGGACTGTTGAAAACATCCGTGGTCGTGGAGAACATTATCAGCTATTCTATTGGCTTTATGGTGGCTCTATTGTGACGATTAAGTGGATGGGGGCGTGTTGCGTGGACAGGCGGGCGGCTGGAGATCGCCCGGGCATCGCTCATCGGGCGCGGAGCCGCGCGGGCTCGGGCCTCGTCCAAGAGGTGGGTATCTGGTAGTTGGCGCGTGTGGGCGAGGCCAGTCGGGACGGGGCAGTGAGCAAGGGCCGAGCCGGCGGACCCGGGCGCAGGTAGGCAGGCCCGTACGCGGAGATCCGGCCGGCTGCTCGGGAGAGAATTCGCACCGGGGGGTTGACAAGAGCAAGCGGCATGGTATAATAACATGCGAATATACGCACTATAACAGAGCCACCTGGAGGCCCGACGACCATGGCGGCCGGCGGACAGGAGAGCACAACTGTCGCAGCGCGCCGTGACGAGGTGGCGTGTTGCGAACGCATGGCGGTGGTCTTTCGGGCCCTGGGCAATGCGACCCGCCTGCGTATTCTTCGGCGCGTTGTCGCGGGCGAGATGTGCGTGGGCGAGTTGCAGGATGAGTTGGGGTGCAGCCAGCCGAACATCTCTCAGCATCTGGCGGTGCTCCGCGACCGCCGGCTGGTGGCGCCTCACCGGGACGGGAACCGGGTGTGTTACTCGCTGGCCGACCCGCGCATCGGAGATCTGCTGCTGGCGGCCGAGGAGATATTCGAGGCCGACCGGCAGTGAGCGCAAGCAAGGACCATCGGGGAGAGATGGGCAATGCCGCTGTACGAGTACGAATGTGAGAAGTGTGGCGAACAGTTCGAGGAGCTGGTGAGCAGGCGCAACGGCGAGGTTGAGGTGGCCTGTCCCGCGTGCGGCTCGAAGCAGACCAGGCGTCTGCAGTCCACCTTCGCGCTGGGTAAGTCCAGCAAGCCGGCGTCGAGCTGCACGACGTGTTGTCCGGGCGGCACCTGCTCGCTGTAGCGGGACCGAGGCTGAGTCTAACAAGAATGCGCGGGTGGGGTGTGGGATCGCGCGAGACGGAGTGTGACCATGGTCACGACGATCGTGCGTCGGGCAGTCGTGCCGGGGGTATTTGCGACCGCCGTAGCTGCGCTCAGCGTGTTCATGCCGGGGTGCAGCGACCGTCAACAGGGACAAGCCATCGATACGGAGGAGACGCTGATGACCGACCAGGAGACGCAGGCTGTGCGGGGCGAGATCATACCCGCGACAACAGAGAGCTTCGGCCGCGAGGTGCTGCAGGCCTCGGAGCCGGTGTTGGTAGATTTCACCGCCGAGTGGTGCGGGCCGTGCCGCGCGCTGCACCCGACCCTGGAGAAACTCGCGACGGACTACGCGGGCAGGGCGAAGGTGGTGCAGGTCAACGTTGACGAGGCCGGCGAGCTGGCCATGCGTTACGGGGTGCGCGGCATCCCGGCGCTGTTCGTGTTCAAGGGCGGCGAGGTGGTTGACCAGACGGTAGGCCTGCAGCCCGAGAGTCAGCTCAGGGCGATGCTGGAGCGGCATATCGACTGAGCCGGAGAATCACAAACGAGAGTCGTGAGCGCGGGGCCGGAGCGATCCGGCCCCGCTCGGCGTTCTGGCACAGGAGT